>JANDJJ010000130.1 GCA_024330945.1 Nitrospira sp.
ATGTCATGGCCGCTCTGAATGACGCCAAGAGCGGGCCGGTGGAAGAAGGCGCAGTGGGAGCCGGAACCGGGATGATTGCCTATGGATTCAAGGGAGGGATCGGCACGTCGTCGCGCAAATTGCCTCTACAAGAGGGAGGCTATACAGTGGGCGTGCTCGTCAACGCCAACCATGGACGCAGGCACGAGCTGGTCATCAACGGTGTGCCGGTCGGTCGGCTCTACGAATCGGCCTCGCCGCGAGCGGACAGTCTTCGGTCGGAACCGCATGAGGGGTCGATCATCATTGTCATTGCCACTGACGCGCCGCTTGACAGCCGCCAACTCAGTCGCCTGGCCAAACGGGCTGCGCTGGGTCTCGCCCGTACCGGGGCGACCGCCCGCCATGGGAGCGGAGATTTCATGCTGGCGTTTTCCACGGCCAACATCATCCCCCACTACCCCCCAGAGCCGACCTATACTCTTACCCACCTGGCCGACGTCCATTTGAATCCATTAATCACCGCGACTGTCGAGGCGACGGAGGAAGCCGTGCTCAACGCCCTGACCATGGCGACTCCCATGGTTGGTCGAGACGACTATCGAGTGGACGCCATCGATCTCGATCGCCTGAAGACCATCCTGGCGGATGCCATCCGCTACTGACTGGCGTCACGATGCCGTCTCGAGCCAAGAGCGAAAAGAATGTTTGTGTCTGAGGAAGGTGGAGTCGTTGGCTCTGCCGGAAATTCCGTTAATATCTCGATCGCTCCGTTTTCCACGTGATAGAGGGCGCCGACAATGGCGAGGCACTGGTCATGAACCAGCTTGTCCAGCGTGCGACTATACTGGCGGAAGGATTCGACCGCCCGCTGCACGTTTTGGCGGGTGACGGTATCGATGAAAGCGTCGAGCGTCCCCTGTTTTCCCTCTCGAAGGTCTCGGCAGGCGGTCGGGTCGAGGGACGACTGAATGTCGGTGATAATGGATCCGAGGTGATCGCATCCCGTGGCCGCGGCGGCGGTCTGAGCGGAGCAAGCCAGATTGACCGCCGTGGTGACGGCCCCACAGCGTGTATGGCCCACCACAAGAATCAGCTTGGCCCCGGCGACCGCGCAACCGTACTCCGCGCTGGCCAGAATCTGAGGACCTACGACGTTTCCCGCGATGCGGATACTGAAAATATCTCCTATCCCCAAATCAAAAATGATCTCGGCAGGGGTTCTTGAATCGATACAGCTCAGCACGACGGCCAATGGATGTTGTCGATCAGCCGTCACTCGGACTTGACGGACCATGTCACGGGTGAGGTGACGACCGCTGCGAAACCGCTCGTTGCCGTCTTTCAGGATTTGAAGGACCTGTCGGGGAGTGAGAGATTGTTGAAGCTCACAGGTCGAATAATCAAGGTATTGAATCTGATCCTCGACCCGGTATCGGGCCTTAAACCCGACCAGGCTGACCTCGATGTGGCGAGCGGGAGCGGACAGATCCTTAAAGTCGCGAATCAGGTCGAGCACGTCAGGGTCGATATAGTCTGTCTGTTGGGCGTCGATCAGCACGTGGCTGTTTGCCGGGACCTCCGACAGTGCGTGAGCGAGAGCCGCGCGATTCAAGAAGCTCATCTGATTGGTCAGTTCAATGTGCAGGACTTCCCCGCCCAGGTGTTTCTCGACGACGCGCCGTATCGGGTGACGCATGTTGCTGTGGAGAATGAACCCGATGGCGGTCGCCAACCCGATGAGGATGCCGGTGAGAAGATCGGTCAGCACGATGGCGACGACCGTCACCACAAACGGAAAAAACTGAGATCGTCCTTCGTTCCACATCTGTTTGACCAATGCGGGGCTCGCAAGTTTGACGCCGGTCACCAGCAGAATCGCCGCCAAGGAAGAGAGGGGGATTTTGTTGAGCCACGTCGGAATGAGTGGAACAGCCACCAGGAGCAGGACTCCATGGATGATGGCGGACCGTTTCGTTTTCCCGCCGGCCATGACGTTGACGGAGCTGCGCACAATGACCGATGTGACGGGAAGCCCGCCGATCAACCCGGAGACCACGTTTCCAACCCCTTGGGCCAGCAGCTCGCGATTCGGTGGAGAAGTGCGTTGTCGAGGGTCAAGCTTGTCCACGGCTTGGATATTTAAGAGGGTCTCCAGCGATGCAACCACCGCGATGGTGAGGGCCGCGGTGTACACCGCCGGGTTTCCCCACTGTGAAAAGGCCGGTGGTGACAGGAGGGACAAGAATCCCCGAAGGTCCTCGGCAATGGGAACTTGGACAAAATGGCTCGACGTGATCAGCCAGGGATCGCCGAGGTGCTCAAACCACAAGCCTATTCCGATGCCCAGCATCACCACGACCAGAGGAGCAGGAACCAGTGATTCCTTCAGCGGTTTCCACCTGTCCCACATCACCAAGACTGCGAGCGACAGCAAGCCGATGACGGAGGCACCCAATTGAAAATCACTGAACAGACCGAGCAACTCGGAAAACGTCGTTTCTTGATCCGGTTGAAAGAACGACATCTCCCCTTCAGGATCGACATCGTGCCCCAAGACATGGGGAATCTGTTTGAGAATGAGGATGGCGCCGATCGCTGCGAGGAGTCCTTTAATGACGCTGGAGGGGAAAAACGCAGCAATGAACCCCATCCTGGCCAGGCCCAAGCCTATTTGAATCAGTCCCGCAACGGCCACTGCCAGGAGAAACGTCTCAAACGAGCCGAGCGCGGTGATCTGGGCTGCCACGACAGCCGTCAAACCAGCCGCCGGTCCGCTGACGCTCGTGTGCGATCCGCTCACCGCTCCTACGACGATTCCGCCGACGATGCCTGCCAACAGTCCCGACATCAGCGGCGCGCCGGATGCGAGGGCGATTCCCAAACAGAGAGGCAACGCGACAAGGAACACGACGAGCCCCGCCCTCATGTCGGCCGACAGCGTGGCTGGAGAAAAGTTGGCCATCGTCGTGTTCCTGTCCGCCAGTTAGCCTATACCGCTCCCTCCGTCCGGCTCAAGCAATGTGAATGACGATGAGGAAGGCGTCCAGGTTCTGCTCCAATCGTGTGCTTCCACGAAAGAGGAAACAAGCGTGGTTACGTTCAAGAGACGATCCGACGATCACGGATGGCCGATAAGCTTGCAATTCCAAAGGCCTCATCTGTATGCTCTACCCCGGTTCAAAAAGAGTTCGGACAATGAACGAATATCAAATCGGCGGCGGTCTCAAGCTGCTGACAGCGGTGGAAAAAACCGAAGCGTTTGCGGAATTCCTGAAAACGCGCATGGTTCGGGCGTTGGAAACGGAAGATCCCACCGAACTGCATTATCTGCTTGCTCAGCTCGACGACTATCACTCCTATCTCTGGCGTTATTACAAGAAGTTGGCGCAGGATCGGGCTCAACGAATGGACCCCGGAGTATGACTTCCTTCAGTATCTTCTGGTAGGCAATCGCATGCCAAGTCTTCAGTCTTCATCGCCCTCTCGCCGGTCAGGGTTGCGCTTTGCGGCGGCTCTCTCCAAACGATCAGATACGGAAGCTGCAGCCTGTGACCTTGCCGATGAAATTCGGTCCAAGCTGGAAACCGCCCCGATCGATCTTGCCTGCCTGTTTTTCTCCGCGCATCATGTTCGGCGTGCCGCGCGATTGGCTTCGACGATCCATCGGTTGCTCTCCCCGCGGTTGCTGATCGGCTGCAGCGGCGAGGGGGTCATTGCCGGAACAGAGGAGCTGGAGACGATACCGGCGGTTGCGCTGTGGGCTGCGTCGTTGCCGGGCGTCACGTCGGTGCCCGTTCGTCTGTCCTTTTCTCCGCTGCAAGACCGATTTCGATTGCAGGAGTGGCCTGAGTCCGATGAATCTTCCTCCGCCCTTCTGCTTTTGGCCGATCCCTTGACTCTGCCGATGCAGGAGGCTCTAAAGTTTCTTGCTCAACGGTATCCTGATGTCATGGCGATCGGAGGACTCGCGGGAGGAGGGAGCGAAAGCGGCGAGAATCGGTTGATCCTGCAAGGAGAGGCTCTCACGGGGGGGCTCGTGGGAGTGCGGTTTTCTGGATCATTGGACATTCGTCCCGTCATATCACAGGGGTGTCGGTTGGTAGGAGAACGGTTTGTCGTCACAAAAGCCGAGCACAATCGCATCCATGAACTGGGAGGCGTTCCTGCGCTGGAGCGGCTGCGAGACCTTTTAGAATCCATGTCGGAAGAGGAACGGGAACAGGCCAAAAGCGCGCTCCACATCGGTATCGCCGTCGATGAATACCGGGATCATTTCAAACGGGGGGATTTTCTCATCCGTCATCTGATCGGAGTTGATCAAGAGGCCGGCTCGCTGATGATCGGCGATCTTGTGCGAGAAGGCCAGACTGTGCAGTTCCAACTGCGGGACGCACGCTCGGCCGGCGAAGATTTGAAAGCGTTGCTTGATACCGATCGGCTCGGGCATCGCCAAGCGCCTCTTGGAGCCCTGTTGTTCAGTTGTTGCGGACGCGGGCGGGGGCTGTTCGGGAAACCCCATCACGACGCGCGCACCGTGGCGGATCGGTTGGGCGGAATACCCGTTGCCGGATTTTTCGCTCAAGGAGAGATCGGTCCCGTGGGAAGACACAACGTCCTCCACAGTTATACGGCCAGCATGGCCATCTTTGCCGAGCCGGAACGCAGAGCCCCCATCGGCGGCCGCTTGTACGAAGAGCAGCGAATGTCATAAAACAAGTTATATTTTCAAAATGGTTAACGGCTTCGTTGCCCCATTCTTCTTATGATTCAGCAAACCCCGCTCATTGCTCAACATCGAGCCGCAGGCGCCAAGCTTGTCGCCTTCGCCGGTTGGGAAATGCCGATTCAGTACAGCGGAGTGGTGGACGAATATCAGGCGGTGAGAACCAAGGGAGGATTGTTCGACGTCAGCCATATGGGCCGCATTATGGTTGAGGGGCCGTCCGCCGGACCATTTCTTCAAACCGTCACCACCACCAACATCGCCGCGCTCGAGCCGTGGCACGCGCACTACTCGATGATTTGTAACCACGGGGGGGGCATCAAGGATGACGTCTTCGTCTATCGACTGGGCGATCCCGATTCGTATCTTCTCTGCGTGAATGCGTCCAATCGCGCCAAGATTCTGTCGTGGTTGCTGGAACAGGCGCAACGTGGCGTCGATTGTCGCATCCAGGATCGATCGGGGGCGATCGCTCAAATTGCCTTGCAAGGGCCTGCCACCAAGGAGACTGTCGCAAAACTTGGAATGCCGGGGCTGGAGAGGGTGAAGCGAAGGGAAGCGGCGAGAGTGATCATCGGAGGCGTCTCGTGTCTTGTCGCCCGGACCGGTTATACCGGTGAATTTGGCTACGAGTTCTATGTGTTCGGTCCCCCCGCAACGGTGTGGACGACTCTGTTGGAAAGCGGGCGGCCCTTCGGCGTCAAGCCGGCGGGGCTTGGGGCTCGCGACCTGCTTCGGTTAGAGATGGGGTACTTGCTCTACGGCAACGATATCGATGAGGGCACGACGCCGCTTGAAGCAGGGGCTGAATGGGCGATCGACTTCGCTAAAGGAGAGTTTATCGGTCGGGCCGCGTTATGGTCCCAGAGGCAGGCCGGACCAGCACGTCGCCTCATCGGCTTTGAGTTGACGGAGAGAGCCGTTCCCCGGCAAGGATTCACCATTCTTGATAGGGCGACCGGCCAAGCGATCGGAACGGTCACCAGTGGGAATTTTTCCCCCATTCTACAAAAGGGGATCGGTATGGGATACGTATCTTCCGCCCATGCCGACCCCGGAACCCCCGTCGCCATTGATATTCGAGGAAAGGTGATCCCGGCCGTCGTTGTGCGCCCCCCCTTCTATCGGAAAGTTTCTGGGAACTGACGACGAGGGATGTGTGAAGGAAACGTTTTGCAGGACGCCTTGGTAGGCGTAAGGATCGTCTTCGATGGTAAAAAATATCTACAGCGGCAGAGTCGTTACTCTGAATGTCGAGAGCGTTCGCTTGCCCAACGGAGAAACGGTGGATCTTGAAACGATCCGTCACCCGGGAGCGGCAGCCGTCGTTCCACTCAAAGAGGACGGTACTGTCGTGCTGATCCAGCAGTTTCGCCATGCGGCGGGGGGATTCATCTATGAGATTCCAGCGGGAAAGCTTCAGCCGGGAGAAGATCCTTTATGCTGTGCCGAGCGGGAGCTGGAAGAGGAGGTGGGCTATCGGGCCTCGTCGTTGACGCTCCTCTGCAGCATCTTCACCGCTCCCGGCTTCGCGGACGAGGTCATTCACGTCTATGAGGCGACGGGGCTGACCAAGGGACGCCAACAGTTGGATCGTGACGAAGTGCTCGACGTCATCGAGATGCCGCTGGCAGAGGCCGTGAAAAAAA
>JANDJJ010000131.1 GCA_024330945.1 Nitrospira sp.
CTTCTTCCGACCTCTCCCAAGAAGCAGGATCCGGGACATTCTCCATCCATGATCAGCCCCCTCGGGCGACTTCTCCGGAATACTCGGCAACACCCGATGGCCTTGACGCGCCCGATGTCACACCTTCCGACGGCAATCATCAATCGCAGACGACCGCGGGGGAGGGACCTCTTTCCTCGAGCGATTCCCCGGGAAACGACCCGTCTCCGCAAGGCATCGGCAATCAAGCCAACAACCCCGACTTCTCTGGCTCGTAGCTTGACCTCTTCTGCGTAGCGGGTAGGGAAACGCCGCACACACCCCGTGCTCGAGGCGCGAGCGTGGACCTTCTCCGTTGTTCTCCTTTTTTCCCCGTTGCTACAATACCGCATGGCTTCGCCCGAACATCCCGCTTCCGCGATTCGGACGCACGGTCTCTATGCCGACGTGATTATTCCCCGCCACATCACCAAGGCCTTTACGTACCGTGTGCCCCCCCCTCTTGCTCAGAAGATTACCGTCGGGCGGACGGTTTTTGTTCCGTTCGGGCGAACCATCGTGGAAGGGGCCGTCATTTCCCTGAGCGACCGGCCGCCGAACGGCATCAAGTCGTCCCATCTGAAGAGCATTCATTGTTTGGCCGACGGCGCCTACGGAACCGAACAGAGTTCTTCATGGCTTGAGCTGTCCCGCATCATCGCGGAACAGTACGTCGCCCCCTGGGGCCAATGTCTTCGACTCGTCCTGCCTCGACAACTCAAGCGACGCGCTGCCTCCGTTCGATACCGCGCGACAGAGCCGGGACGCGCCGCTCTCGATTCCGGAGTCTGCCCGGATCACTTGCGAGCCATGCTGACGCGCATCGCGCGGACCCGTCGAGGGATCTCGTTGTCCACCATCCGGAAGAGCCGCGACCGACATGGGTGGGAAGCTATCGAGGATCTTGAACGCCGATCATGGATCATTGTAACGGCTTCCGCCGATCCAAGACCCGATGCGCTTGTTCAGACCGGCAAGCCCGTCGCTCATGAAGCAGGGCCGAGCGTCGCTCCGGCTTCATCTCCCTCTCCTCCCTTTTCTCTTCCGGCGACAGAGCAAACGGAGAGGGACCCGCTATGGGAGAGCAGGATCGTCGAATATCTTCGAGCCGCTCAACCCAAGAAAATCGTGTTGCACGCCCCGTGGGAGCACCGGATCAACCGGCTCGCCGGCGCAATCCGTCATGCCCTCGCGATCGGAAAGTCGGCCATTGTCCTCTCAGGAGAGGTGGACAAAGCCAAGTGGCTCGGACGATTCCTGTCGGACGTCGGCGAACTTCCTGTCTCTGTTCTTTCTCCGGCAGCGCCCCACCGGCGTTTTGGACGAGCAGAAGGGGGGAGTCCGTCCGTCATTGTCGGAACACGATCGACGGTCTTCGCGCCGCTCAGGTCGATCGGCTTGATTTGGATCGACGGGGAAGAGGATCCGGCCTTCAAAGAACCTCGGGAACCCCGTTATCATGCGCGAGAAGTCGCCTGGATCAGAGCCGAGAGGGAACATGCCCTTCTCGTGCTGGCATCCGCTCATCCATCCCTTGAGTCGATGTATGATGCCGGGGCCGAACTCCTTACCGTTCCCCCAGACCCAGCGGGCCGACCGCTCGTGGAACTCATCGATTTGAATCGTGAGCCGCGGGGAACCCTCTTCAGCCGGCGGCTTGTCGAGGCGATGACCGAGGCCGTCTCGTCCAAGGCCGGCGTCGTACTGTTCCTCAATCGCAAAGGGTACGCGCGCACCCTGCTTTGCCGGGACTGCGGCTGGATGCCGCGCTGTTCGGCATGCGGGGTTCCCCTCGCCTACTCACGCGAATACGACAGACTCGCATGCCGCTACTGCGGAGAGACTGATTCCTTCCCACGATACTGCCCGACCTGTAAGGCCGCCCATTTGGTCTCGGTCGGCGAGGGAACCGAGCGTGCCGAGGCCGAGGCGAGACAACTCTTCCCCACGGCCTCCGTTCTTCGGCTGGACGGCGATCGATTGCGTCACCCATCCGCGGCCCGCGATCTCTGGGAGAGAGTCCGATCAAACGCATGGGACATTTTGATCGGAACGCAAGCCCTGTTTCAGCATCTTCCCTTTCCGCGCCGAGGTCTCGTCGGCGTCCTTCAAGCCGACTCCGGCTTGCACGTCCCGGACTTTCGCGCGGCGGAGCGGACGTATCAGCTTCTCGACGACGCCGTCGGTTGCGCGCACCCCGCCGCGCAAGGAGGCCGGGTCATTCTGCAGACGAAGCTTCCCGCACATCACGCTGTTCAGGCCGTTCTTTCCGGGTCCCCCCATCGGTTTTACGAGGAAGAGCTGGCGGCTCGTCGCTTGTTGCATTTTCCACCGGCCTGCCACTTGGCGGCCCTTTCCGTGTCCGGCGCGGACCAGACGGAAGTTGCAACGGCTGCCGTGCAATGGAAAGCGCGCTTGGAGGAGCTCGGCGGCGCGATGCTGATCGTTCTGGGGCCGGTCCCCGCAATAGGCCGCACACCGACGCGGCACGTTCGCCGGCAGCTTCTCGTCAAAGGAACCGATCGTGCACTCCTCTGTCGATGGGTGCGGGACTCCCTCGAGGCGATGGAGCGCGAACATCGAGGGAGGCGGATCGCGTGTCTCGCCGATATGGATCCCGTGGATATGGGATGAGCTTATGTGGATTTCCGGCGTTTGGCCGGTTGCGTCGGAGGGACTGCGGGCGGTGAATGTTCCACGGCGTTCGTGGAAGTCGACCACGCTCGCTTGAACAAACCGTAGGCAAACGAGAGCCAAAACACGGATGAGAAGAGACCCAAGACCACGGCAGAAAGTATCGCCCCCATCTCGTCATCGGACAAGGTTTCCGCCGCGCCGTTCAGTTGCACCATCCGCTGAATCGGCCAGATCACGCTTTCCACACCAAGACCAAGCGTCGACCACGCCCAGATCTCCGTGACGGACTCGGCTTTCCACCACAGAAACCCTCCCGCCGCGAGCGCCCACGCCGCGACGACCCCCGGCCAGGCGCCGCCCCAGATAATCCAAAACCCCACGGTGGTCACAAGGGTCCCCAGAACCAGATTCAGCAGCATGACACCAGCCTCGAGGAAAGTGGGCGGAGTCTGACCGCTTGGTTTTCGATTGTCAATGGGAGCAACGCCTGGGCTAGGCGTCTGTCTCGGCGGCGACGGCGGCCAGCAAGGTTTGCAGGTCGAACGGCTTCTGGATGGTCCGGCACGCGCCCATCATCTTGGCGACATCCAAAAAATTCATAATGCCGATCATGTCGCTGCCGCCGGTCATAGCGATCACGCGGGCGGAGGGAAACTCTTGGCGAAGAGCCAGAATACTTTCCAAACCGTCTTGGTCCGGCATGAGGATATCCATCAGAACGACGTCGGTCGGGCTCGCCCGATACCGTTTGAGCCCCTCTTCGCCGCCGCGGGCCTCCTGAACGACGTACCCGGCCTGTTCTAAGGCCTCACGGATCATGCGCCGGATCTGATCGTCGTCATCAATCACGAGGACCGACGGCATCTGACTCCTCGATCAGCGGTTCAGGAAAACCGGAGCGCGGGCCTTGACACGAGGAAGCCTGTGAACGAGAGGAAGAGAACCGGCTCTCTCCCTCTGGCCTCATGGAGGAAGCCTTGGCGGGGATAAAGACGGACACTCTCGTGCCTGACTCCAAGCTGCCATTGACTATCACCGTGCCGCCATGGTCCGAAACAATGCCGAGAACCGCGGAGCGCCGTATCTCCCGCTCCCTATCGAAGCCCTCGGTTGTCGCCGATGGATCAGGGGGCTGCCTCATCTCCTGTGCGTCCATCCCTCCACCGGAATCCATGACCCGCAGACACACATAGCGACCGGCGGGAAGGCCGTCGGCCGACGCGGCTTGCTCGGTCGACACATCTTCATCATGAAGTTGGATGTGTAAAACGCCACCGGTACGGCACATCGCGTGCACGGCATCGGCGATCAAGTTGGCAAGCAGGAGTCGCATTTGTGCCGGATCGGCCTCAATGGGGCTGGTGACGTCGGCGATTTCCTCCTTCACCACGATCCAGGAGGGGATCGCGGACCGCAGCAACGCCAAGAACTCATTCGCCAGAATGTGGAACGATAGCGGGCCCCTGGTTTCAGGGCTCGGCCTGGCGAACATCAGGATCTGTTGGATCAACTCGCTCGATTTTCGACCCGATGCAATGACCTGCTGAACGTGACGGTGCGCTTTGTTGTCCGCAGGAATGAGTCTCAGCGCAAGCTGACCGTAGCCGAGAACGGCCGTCAGGGTATTGTTGACCTCATGAATGATGCCGGCCGCCAACATCCCGACCGTCCGAATTTTCGACGAGGCCACTTGCTGCGCTTCGGTCAGCAACGGTTGATCGACGACGTCGAAACCGGCCCTTGCCTTCCGAACAACAAACAGATACGCCGGGCCCCTCTCCCAGAGAATCGGAAGAGATGAAAGGCGGATCGCCACCCGACGGCCGTCGAGCCCATACAGATGTCCCGTCATTGTCGCCCCTGTCGCCCCTCGATCATCCTGCCGTCGAAGTTCCTCCCATGGCAGAAGTTTGGAAATCACGTCCTGACCAAGAAACATCGACAGCGGTTTGCCGCTCACCTGCTCCAGCCGCTCGGCTCCCAGCAACAGCAAACCGCTCGGATTGACGTACCGAAGACTTCCCTTGGTCGCCACGATGACGCCGTCCGATAATTGATCGGCAAAGGCAAGAGGAAACAGGGGAACATCCTTCATAGGGCAACACCTCATCCCATCGGGCTCGCGCGAGGGCCGCGGGCCTGCGCGAGGAGAGTGATCATTCCTCGATCTCAGGCTGGCACAATATGTTACCTGCTTGAGGGAGCAATTCCTAGAGTGCAACGGAGGCGGCGGTGATGAATTGTTTCCCTACTCCGGTAGAGCCGGTTTTCTGGCGTGGGGATCGCGCTTGACGAAGAAGGCGGCGGCTTGGGCGCGACGGGTGATCCGCAGTTTTTTAAAGACGTTGGTCAGATAGTTCCTGACGGTTTTGTCGCTCAAGTTCAACGAGGCCGCAATTTCTTTGTTCGTCCGGCCTTCAGCGACCAACGCCAAGACCCGCTCTTCCTGTTCAGAGAGCATGTTGTCGCCTTTTGCCTGATGACCGGCGGCGAATCGCTGGACCCATCGGATCGCCCGCTCCACCACGGCGGGATCGAGGATCGACTGCCCTTCCGCAACGGTCCTGATCGCGTTCAGCAAGGAAGGTGTATCGATGTCCTTCAGAACATACCCTTGAGCGCCGGCGAGCACGGCCGCCAACACGGACTCGTCTTCGGCAAACGAGGTCAAAAAAATCACCCGCGCGTTCGACTCGACGGCCAGAATGTCCCGGCAGGCCTCGACACCCGATTCTTCCCCCAAACGCACGTCCATCAGGATGATATCGGGCTTGAGATCCGTCGCCTTCCGGATCGCGTCGGCCGCCGAGGCCGATTCACCCACCACCAGAATGGATGGATATCGGCTGAGCAGTTGTCGGAGTCCTACTCGAACGACCTCATGATCGTCGACGAGCAGAACGCGGATGGCGTCGGGCTTGCTCGACTGCATGGCTGGTTTCTTCCGGCGACTTGACCGTTCTCCTTTGGCTCTCTCAGTTCTTCGAAAACGTGACCCCTCTTGACTCCGTTCGGCGCTTGGAGCAACGCCAGGGTGACTCGCCACGTATTGTTCTGATCAAGGCCTGATGAAGGGGAATTTTTTCGCTCCGTCGGCAGCGGGACATGGCAACGATCCGTCAGACTGAAGACGACGGCGAGACCGCCTCGTCGCCGGACCGTCCGCTCAGCTTGCGTCAAGGTCGTGGCGCAGGATGACCACTCTCGTCACCCAACTACCTCGGACGGTGGTGCCGAAGGCGGGACTTGAACCCGCACGGCTTGCGCCACACGCCCCTCAAACGTGCGTGTCTGCCATTCCACCACTTCGGCAACAAGGAATGAACCATCGGACCCACGGTTCGGCCCACGCGTCTCGTGAAAACTTCGTCCCGCCACTTGCCGGAGGGAATTCGAAACGGGGAGCCTTTGTTTGTAAGTTGAGGGAGTCGCATTATAAAAGCAGGCCAAAATTCTTGTCAATGAAGGGTCCCTCCGGTAGAATCCCTCCCGCCCCTGTCGTTTCGTTGATGA
>JANDJJ010000132.1 GCA_024330945.1 Nitrospira sp.
CTTGCTAACTTCTCGCACCTCGCGGCTGGTCCAACAGTCCACATCGGCAGTCGAGCCAGGGCCGCAGGTTGCTTCATAGCGGGGCACCTCCGCCTCTCCTTGCGAATGACCCCGGTTGTCACGAGTGGACGCCATGAATGACAGCCTCACGCCGCCGGCTGTTGACGAGCCCACTGCTGGGCAAATACGGCGGGTGAGCAATTCCCCGAGCCGAGCATCCCGTCGCTGACGGTTGTAGAACAACTCAATGTCCTCCGAGATCTCGCAGTGAGCCTGCCACGGGTCTCGTAGCGCCGGTGATGCATCAGCTCATTCTTCAGCGTGCCCCCCAAACTCTCCATCGGAGCATTGCCATAGCCGTTGCCCTTCCGACTCATGGACGCGGTCATGCCGAACTGCCGCAGATGCGCCTGGTAGGTCTGCACACAATATTGGGACCCACGGTCGGAGTGGTGGATCACGCCTAGGCGTGGTCGCTTCGTCTCCACCGCTTTTCTTAAGGCGTCGCGCACACGTCCGTCGTTATCCAAGCCCCCATGGCATGCCCGACCACCTCACAGATGAACAGATCCTTGATACCGGCGAGATACAGCTAGCCTTCCGCGGTCGGCCCGTACATGCTGTCGGTGACCCAAGTCTCGTTCGGTCGTGTCGCGATAACCGTTTGGGCCAAGACATCCTCGGCTACCGGCAGGGCATGGTGAGACACAGTGGTCGTGGTGAACCGCCGAACGTGTGTGCAACGCAGCCCCAGCTTCTTGCGCAGCCGCTTGATACGCCCGATCCCAACGGGGAAGCCCTCGGCACGCAATTCGGCTCAAAGCCGCTCCGGGCCGTACGTCTGCCTGGTGCGCACATGGGCGGCCTGGATCGCCACGTCCAGCCGTGCATGCTCCTGGGCGTGTGCCAACGGACGCCGATGCTGCCAGGCATCGTACCCGCGTTGAGACACCTCCAACACTCGGCACACCAGACGCAGCGGAGAGTGGGCACGCAGCGTCCTCATCAGCGCGTCCCGGGCGGTGCCGTCGCAACGGATGTGGGGACTTTTTACGATAGCGCGCTCTATCCGGACTTCGGCAAGATCGCGTGCGAGTCGGGACAGCTCCGCCTCCAGCTCCGTCATGGGTCATCGGTTCTCCCCCAGCGTGGCGAGCTGACCTCGCCGGGTTCGCCCCACCCAGTTCTTCAGCGGTTTGCCTGACATGCTCAGACGCCTAGCTGTCTCTGTAATCGGCACCGGCTGTTCCAGGACCAGCCGCACGGCCTGCTCCAGAACTCCTTCGTCTACGTCTGTCGCGGGACCTGTTCCATCTCACACCTCCAGTCCTCTCATGGTAGGGTGAAGGCGTCCACTTTTTTTGAGCTTACCTCACCCGTAGCCCCACTTCCTTCGATCGGCCAGAGCCAATCCCTCGAACCTCACACCTCGGACGACGTCCCGACCGTCGAGACCAATCCCGTGATGGTGACGGCGCCGCGCGATTCGTACACCGCCGACCGAGCGATGAGTGCCACGAAGACCGACACGCCGCTACAAGAAACGCCGGTGAGTATTCAAGTCGTGCCGCGGCAGGTCATCGACGATCAGAAGACGCCGCAATTGCAGGAGGCGCTGGAACATGTCAGCGGCGTCCGCATGAATCAGTCATTGAGTCGCGGCAATTCATCTAGGGAAGGTCTGATTTATTCCCCGCTCCTGCTGTGTATGAGAAGGCCGGCACAGAACGGGAGAGGCGCTCATGCACCAGCAGACGTTTGCCGAAGTCCCCTTCGAGCACTATCGCAAATCCACCCGCCGCAAGCGGTTTCTCAACGAAATGAATCGCGTGGTGCCGTGAGTGGAATTGGCGACGGTCATCGAACCGATCTATCCCCAGGCCGACGGGCCGGGGCGTCCCCCGGTCGGCATCGAACGCATGCTGCACCTCCATCGCCTGCAACAGTGGTTCAATCTGTCGGATCCCGCCGTCGAGGAAGCACTGTATGATTCACATGCCATGCGGCAGTGCGTGGGCATTGATCTGGGCTGCGAGCCTGTACCCGACGAGACGACGATCTGCACGTTCCGGCATCTCTTGGAAGCCCCTCAGTTGGGCCAGAGCTCTTTGCGCGGATCGGGGCCTATCTGGCGACCCACGGCATGAAGGTCAATCGAGGAACCATCGTGGATGCCACCATCATCAGTGCGCCCAGTTCGACGAAGAATCGCACGAAGGAGCAGGATCCCGAGAGGCATCAGACGAAGCAGGGGAACTAGTGGTAGGTCGGTGTGAAGGCCCATATTGGCGTGGATAGCCAGACCAAGCTGATTCATTCCGTGGCTGCCACTGCCGCCAATGTCCAAAACAGCCAAGTATTGCCGAAACTGCTGCATGGAGAGGAAACCCGCATGTGGGGAGACGCCGCGTATAGCGGGCAACGCGAGGTGATCCGGCACATGCGCCCCACGCCACGAGTTTCGTGCAGACCCAAACCCATCGGCATCGGCCCCTGAGTAAGGAGGAGCGAGCCCGCAACCGCACAAAGTCGAAAGTCCGGGCGAAGGTCGAACATGCGTTCTTGGTCATCAAGCGGATCGTCGGCTGGGCCAAGGTTCGCTACCGGGGGCTGGCGAAGAATACACACTGGCTGTATATCAGCGCGGCTTGGCGAATCTCTATGTCGCGCGGCGGCGGCTCACGGCAGGGGCGTAGGGAAGGTGGGGCTGGAGGCAGGCACGGGCCATCAAACGGTGACCTCCTCCCAGGAACAGGCTCTCGGATGAGCAGATGCCCACCGAATTTGACCTAAGGATCACCAGCGAAACAGATTCCTGAATGGAACCGTGAATTAATCAGACGTTCCTTAGTTGAGAAACGGCTTGCTCAGGCTCTTGAGTTTGCGCAGCGCTTCTTCGGCCTTGGAGAGGTTTTCAGCGACCAGTTCGCACACCGGCACGGGCCGCTCATCCACCAGCCCCCACCGCAAACCATGGAACTGATTGGCACCGGCCGCCAAGACTCCCTCGATCACCGCTCCCATCTGCTCCGGCTTGCGGAGGTCCATCGTGACCGTGTTGCCGACCATGTAGCCGATGATCTCCGGATGCGGAGATACCGCGCCGCCGGAAAATGGAACGGGTGGCTTCTCTCTTGCCCTCTTGACGAAATCGCACGACTGAGGCATTGTCCGGCAGCACGCCGAGGAGCAGATTCATGGCCATGACATCCATTGTGCTTCCGCTGGGGACGCCAGCTCCGCCGTTTGAACTGCGCGACGTCGTGAGCGGTACGGCCTATACGCTCGCCTCGTTTGCCGACAAGGCCGCTCTGCTCGTCATGTTCATCTGTCGCCACTGCCCCTACGTCGTTCATGTACGGCAGGAACTGGCCAAGCTGGGTAATGATTATCGGGGCACTACCCTGGGCATCATCGCTATCAGCAGCAACGACCCCGCCACCTACCCGGACGATGCGCCGCCCAAGTTGAAAGAAATGGCCGAGCAATTCGGCTTTCCCTTTCCCCTCTGCTTCGACGAAACCCAGGAGGTCGCCAAGGCCTATCACGCCGTCTGCACGCCCGAGTTTTTCCTTTTCGATCGCAATCGGCTGCTCGTCTATCACGGACAATTAGACGACAGTCGCCCCAGCAACAACAAACCGGTCACCGGCCGGGACTTGCGGGCCGCCATTGACGCAGTGTTGGCGGGCAAGGCCGTCAACCAAGTCCAACACCCCAGTACAGGATGCAGCATCAAGTGGAAACAGGGGTGCCCCCCTCCTTCGTGACGGACCCGCGCTTTCCCTTTTATATCCGAACAGTGGCGGCGACTGTTGAAATTCCGCTGAAATTTCTGGCACAGGCTGACCCGACTTTCTCATCCCCATCTTCTGTGGATAACCTTGTGGGTAAGTGCCGGATGCCAGCTGAATCGCTCGAATTCCGCTATCATCTCTGCAAAATGCCCATCTTTTAGGCATCTGTTTATCAAGCGAGAAGCTACTATATCTTGTGGTTCTCAAAAGAATCGTCTATTTTTTTGTACATTCCTAGAAAAATAGACTTGACATTTTTCTTATCTCACCAAAAGAAATGCTGTAACCTTGTTTCAAACATTTTTATCCACAGGTCAGACATTTTTTTGTGGAGTATCATCCTGTTTTTCTGCCCTAACCGGACCTTGCTGATCGTCACTTCCAAGAGAGAAATTCGGATTGACCGGGTCGGCTGACAATTCCCGGAAACTCCATCCATTGCTGAGACATCTCTCTCATTCCAAGGGCATCACTTTTTCCGGTACACATTCAGCCCAACCTTTTCCGGCCGATTGGGAACGGCCACATTGCCTTCCGTGGACGCGATAATGATCGTTTTGCCCGAAGCCGAAGGGCCAAACTCCTTGGAGAGATCGACCTTGATCGTCAGGATAGTCCCTTCCACCGTCATCTCCACGTTTTTCATAGCCGATTCCTTTCATAAGTGCGCCTCATAACCACACCAGGGCTCATCCCCCCATCAACACCCTTAGTACCCTCGTCCCGTGCTGCCTCCTCGGCCCATCCGATCGAGCGGAAGCGCCTCGTATCGTTGTTTCAAGTCGGGATGCGCATCGAGAAACTCCTTCACCGCCGCTTGATCAGCAAACACCTCTCGGCTGCGCTCTCGATATTCTTGGACGGTCATGCTGTACTTCGACAGCAACGTGCCGAGCTTGGCGCTGATGTCTTCGCCCATGGCCCTCATCTGTTCCGGCGACGGCCGCTGCCCCTCGCCAAATCGTTCACCGCCTTGAAAATAATTCATCATCATCTCGCCGATCTCGATTCGGGCTCTGACGAATTTTTCGATCTCCGCCGGCTCAGCAGCCCACCCCGTTCCCGAACACAGCACCACGGCCAAGATGCCGCCCATAACCAGCATTTGACGTCCCTGATTCATGGCGATGCTCCCCTTTCGATGTAATAATGACAATGGTTAGATGCTCCGGCCTCGGTCCACCGTGCATCTTATCACGCAAGCTTCACACCGTGCAGGCCAAACCCTGTGCAGTGCGCCATTGCGCACAAGAGCCCGCGTCGGCAATCCTCACTTCCCTCACAAGACGTGACGCCGTTCACGAAGCAGCTCGGCCGACGGAATAATAAAGAAGCCCCCCGATTGCAAGGAGACAGAAGACGGCACCAGCGTAGAAGGTGAACGAGGCACCCCATTGATCCCATAGAAGTCCCGCCACAACACTGGCCGCCAGCATCGCCGCTCCGCTGACAAGATTGAAGAATCCATACGCCGTCCCTCGTAGATCGGCCGGTGCATGCTCCGCTATCATGGCAGCCAGTAGTCCCTGTGTCATACCCATGTGCACTCCCCAAAACCCGACGCCTACGGCCACAAGGCTCCAGTGCTCTGCCGCAGCCAACACAATATCCGCCGCGATCAGCACCAACAGTCCTCCTATGAGCAGTCTGCGGTGGCTCATGTGATCCGCCAGTCTGCCGAACGGATAGGCCGTCACCGCATACATGAGGTTCATGGCGACCAGGACAAATGGCGCAGCCGCCAGCGACATGCCGGTTTGCTGGGCACGCAGAATGAGAAAGGCCTCGCTGAATCGAGCCAAGGTCAACACCGCTCCAATACCAACTACCCACCAATAGGCTCGGCTCAGACGAACAAGATGCTTCGCAGTGATGGGGTTGCGCCCTTTATGACCCTTGCTCGATTCCGGCTCCTGCACGCCGACCTGGAGCAGCACGACGGCCATCACCCCCGGCACGACAGCGACCCAAAAGACAGCCCGGAAATCATCAGCCCACAACAGCATCAATGCCACAGCCACCAGCGGCCCAAGAAAAGCACCGACGGTATCGAGCGATTGGCGCAAGCCGAAAGCAGCACCGCGCAGAGTCGGCGGCGTGATGTCAGCAACCAGGGCATCTCGCGGCGCACCCCGTATTCCCTTGCCTATCCGATCAGTAAGGCGAGCTACCAGCACCATTTCTATACCGGTCGCCATCGCGAACAAGGGCTTGGTCATTGCTCCCAAGGCGTAGCCGAATAGAGCCAGCCCCTTTCGCTTGCCAAGATAGTCGCTCAACGTACCTGAAAAAACCTTGACTCCTAGCGCCAGCGATTCGGCAAGCCCTTCCACGACGCCGACGGCGGTGAC
>JANDJJ010000133.1 GCA_024330945.1 Nitrospira sp.
GATCGATCAGGTCTTGCGTCACATGACCGAGCGATTGGAATCGGCCCACGAAGTGTTGGAAGAAGCCAAGGCTCGTGGCATCAGGGAGGGAAACCGCCAGCGGGCTTTGGAGACTATGGCGGAAGCGCTGGCGCGGGGCGCCTCAAAGGAAGAGGTGCGTGAATTGATCCGTCTATCCTCAGAAGGGAAACAGAAGGTGACCCAGGATCTCTTGGCAGCCGGAGCCAAGGGGCTAGCGGTTATGAAGGAGGCAAACATTCCTTCAAAAGACGGAGCCGCTTTGCTCAGCGAAGGCATTCGCCAGGGGTATCAGGCTAACGAGCTGCTGGACTTGAGCCGGGAAGTCAAACGCAGGGGATCGGATTTCCAACAAGGGCGAGCCAGTCTCCAACAGCTCCGGGAGCAGATTGGACGTAGAGAAAAAAGTGACCGGTTGTTTCGCGACGATCGGAGCGGGTTGGGACGTGGCGATCGAAGTGATCGAGGGGATCGGGAAGGTTCCGAGCGGGACCGGTCCGGGCAACATCGAGGAGAACGGGATGGGCGAGCAGATCATGATGACCGAGGCGATCGAGGCGATCAAAAGATATATCAGGAACGGTACGAACGGATTGACCGACCGGATCGATCCGAGAACGTGGATCGCTTCGATCGTCCGGAAAGGCTGGAACGCCCCGATCGCCCGGAAAAGCTGGAACGCTCCGATCGCCCGGAACGATTCGATCGTTCCGGGCGGGGAAGAGAGTAAGAGAATCGGTGCATGCGCCCCAACCGGCGGTGGCAGCATGGCCTATCATAGATAGTCATAGTGGAAAGAAATGATGTCCGTGCGCCGGTGTGTTGTCAGCAGTAAGGTCCTGCTACAATGGGGCCATGGAAATTATCGCCACTCATGGGAACGCCGACTTTGACGGCCTGGCCTCCATGGTGGCGGCGCGAAAACTGTTTCCGGGCGCCAAGCCGGTTCTGCCGGCCGGGGCGCAAGAAACGGTGCGCAACTTCCTGGCCGTTCATGATTTGGGGCTGACGAAACTCAAGGACGTCGATCTTGATCGGGTTACTCGATTGATCGTGGTCGATACCCAGGACCCTTCCCGTCTTGGTCCCCTCAAGTCCTGCATCGAAAACCCGGCCGTGGAGGTCGTGGTCTATGACCACCACCGTGAGCCGGAGTCGGCCTGCGCCGGCCGTTCCGCACAGTCGGTCATCGAACCGGTCGGCGCGACGACGACGATTCTCGTCGAGCAGCTTCGGCGGCGTCAGATCGCGATTACGCCGTTTGAGGCGACCGTCATGGCCTTGGGTCTGTACGAAGAGACCGGATCGTTCGGTTTTTCCTCCACGACCGGTCGTGACTTGGAGGCGGGCGCCTTTCTTGTCACCGCCGGCGCCGATTTGCGGGTGGTGACGGACACGCTTCGCCGGCCGCTCGATCCGGACGCCATCGCCCTCTTAAACGACCTGCTGGAACACAGTGAAGTGCACTACCTCGAAGGCCGCAAGGTGTTGGTGGCGACGAGCACCGTCGATCGCTGCCGGGGAGAAGCGGCCGGTGTCGTGCACAGGCTCGCGGAATTGCAGGGCGTCGACGCGGTGATCGTCGCCGTGATGATGGATGATCGCGTGGAAGTGATCGGCCGGAGCCGAAGGCCGGAAATCGATGTCGGATGGATCGCGCGCGAATTCGGCGGCGGGGGCCACGCCGTGGCGGCGGCCGCGACGGTCAAACGTACCACGCTCGCGGAAGTCAAGGAAAAGATGGTTCGTCTCTTGACGACGCACTATCGACCGACGTTGCTCGCGCAGGACGTCATGACCAGGCCGGTCAAGACGATCGAGGTGGATACGGCCGTCGCGGAAGCCGGCGAGCGGATGACGGCCTACGGGTTGAACGTGTTTCCTATCGTGGATGAACAGGACCGCTACGTCGGCATCGTGAGTCGGGAATTGATTCAGAAGGCTCTGTTTCATCGGCTGGGCACCATGCCGGTGCGTGAGATCATGCAGACCGACGCCTATACCGCCAAGCCGGAGACGCCGTTTCACGACATTGAAACGGCCATGATCGAGCGCAATCAGCGGTTCGTCCCGATTCTGCAAGGAGCCAAGATCGTCGGCGTCATCACCAGAACGGATCTCTTGCGGACATTGCATGACGACGTGTTGAAGCCGGCCAGAATGAGGACCCTGAAAGCAGGCGAGGCGGAAGTCGAAACCGGAAGACCGCGCCGCAACGTCGCGTCGTTGTTACGGAGCCGTTTGCCGCATCACGTGGCGGCTTTGCTGGAAGAAGCGGGACACCTGGCCGACCGCTGCGGCGTGTCGTTGTTCGTCGTCGGCGGCTGTGTGCGGGATCTGCTGTTGGGAATTGAAAACTTAGATCTTGATCTGGTCGTCGAAGGGGACGGGATCGCCTTCGCGCGTCGGCTCGCACAGGCATTACACGCGCGGGTCAAGACACACGAACGGTTCGGAACGGCGATCATCGTGCTGCCGGATGGATTCAGACTCGACGTGGCGACGGCCCGGACCGAGTATTATGAATATCCCACCGCGCTGCCCACCGTCGAGCAAAGTTCCATCAAGAAAGATCTCTATCGCCGCGATTTTACGATCAACGCCCTTGCGGTTCGCTTAAACGGCAAAGGGTTTGGCGACGTCCTGGATTTCTATGGTGGACAACGGGATTTGAACGACAAGGTGATCCGTGTCCTGCACGGGCTCAGTTTCGTCGAAGACCCGACGCGCGTGTTTCGCGCCATTCGGTTCGAGACCCGGTTCGGCTTCCATTTGGGACGCGATACCGTCGCTCTGATCGCCGGCGCCGTCAAGATGAACCTCTTCGACCGGCTGTCCGGCCACCGGCTGTTGGAAGAGCTCAAACTGTCGTTGTCCGAGCGGGAGCCGAAACAGATCATCAGACGATGGGCGGAGTTCGATTTGCTTCGATTCATCCATCCCAAATTGAGTTGGTCCGATCGGTTGCGGACGTTGTTGGGGGCCATCGAACAGGTGGTCGATTGGTACCGGCTGTTGTACTTGAATCGCAAAATGGAAGTTTGGTTGGTTTATATGACCGGGCTGTTGGAAACGTTGCCGGAACGGGCCGTGGTCGAGGTGCTCAAGCGATTCTCTTTTTCGGAAGCCGAGACTTCCACGCTTCGATCGGTCCGAAGCGGCTGTCGCGACATCATGCGCCGGTTGGGACGGGCATCCACTCTCAAACCGGCGGACATCTATCGGCTGTTGTCCGGTCTTTCCGACGAGGCGCTGTTGGGTCTCATGGCCAAGAGCAAGGGCGATTTGGTGAAACGCCGGGTGTCGGCCTTCCTGACGACCTATCAGCAGGTCAAACCGATTCTATCCGGAACGGATTTGCAGGCGATGGGATTCAAGCCCGGCCCGCAGTTTAAGGAAATCCTAAGCTGCTTGCTCGACGCACGATTGAACGGAGAAGTGAAGACGGAAGCGGAGGAACGGGCGTTCGTCCTGCGCCTGGCGAAACCTTCGCGAGACCTGTCAGTTCAGCGGGAGCACCGTCATTGAGACTTCGTGGGGCAGCAACAACGTCGCCACCGGACCATGCTGATCGTCTCCCTGAATCAGAGCGGACAGGAGAATGGGCTGAGGCACCTCCCCCGGTGGGAAAGCCAACATGGCTGGAAAATACAAGAGCGGCGTGAGCGGCGTGTAGCCGACCAAGCGGAGTCGAAACGCCATCAAGACGTCACGCAGCCGATGAGCGGACTCTTCTTTCGGAAGATGGTCGGGCGCGATACCTGCTTCCCAGAGAGATTTTGTGACCGTGACCGGAAAGGTGAAACCGAGTTTCTGCGCTTCTTCCGAGACGTCGATCAACCATCCCAGTTCCAGGGCCTGCCGCCGGTTGGTTACGGTTTGAGGGATTGAGGACGAGTCTTGGTCCTCTGCCGTGGTGCTTGGCTCGACGGTAGACGATTCACCCGCGACTTCCGTCGAGGGGGATTCCGTCTGGGGCGATGCAGATGACTGTTCGGCGTCCATGTCCTTGACGTCGGACGGTCCTCCGCACGGCGTTTCGTCCATTATGGGTGGGGACAGAGGCATCGCCTGAATCAATCCGGCATAGACCCGCTTAGCCGCGTCAGACCACCGCGGATCACAGGGCCGACCGGCGAACGCCGCTTCCGCGGCCTTTCGTTCATCGTGGGTCAGAAGCCGTGCAGACCGTGTGCTGTTCATGGCCGGAAGATAATGCGGGGACCGTTCAAGTCAAGGGTTACTCGGGCAACCGTCGTCCCTTGGTTTCCGGCGCGAACGCCAGTATTGCGAGTCCGAGCAAATAAATCAGGGCGATGGTGCTGGCGGCCCGCCCAAAGGAGCCCGACAAGGCGACGAGCCATCCGGTGAGAAACGGCGAGACGGAGGCCAGTACCCGCCCGGCATTGAAACAAAAGCCGGCCCCCGTCGCCCTGAGAAGGGTCGGATAGAGTTCAGGGAGATAAATGGGGAACCCACTGAAGATCCCGTTGTTGAAAAATCCGAGAACGGGAAGCAACAGCAACAAACCTACATAACTTTCCGGGAGCAGGTAGGTGACGGGGAGCATCACCAGGCTTCCAAGGCACATGAATGCGAAAATCGGCCGACGTCCGAACTGGTCGGCCAAGGGGCCGAAACTGAGATACCCAAAGATTGCGCCGCCATTTAAGGCCATAATCGCATAACTGACGTGGGCGGAGACAGCCGCCTGTTCCAGGTGTTTGACCTCTGGCATCTCCCGCACCAGGATTGGCGCCCAATTGGTGGCGCCCCAGAGGCCGAACACGGCGACAAAGGCCAAGGTCGAGCCGACCACGGTGGATCGCCGAAGGTTGCCTTCAAAAATGGCGGAGAGAGGAAGGGGCTGCCGGGCATGCGCGAGGTGCCACCGTTCCGGCTCCTTGACCCACCATCGCACGAACAAGGCGACGAAGGCGGGAAGCACACCGACGAGGAAGAGTGTCCGCCAGCTCGATGCCTTGAGTGCCAGGTTCAATCCGGCGGCCAGAAAAAACCCCACGGCCCAGGCCGACTGTAACAGGCCGGCTGCCTTGGCCCGTTTTTCTTCCGGCCACGTTTCCGCGACAAGGGAAGCGCCGGCGGCCCATTCTCCGCCGATGCCGAGCGCCGTGAGGAAACGGAACAGAGCCAGGTGCCACCAGGTTGCTGAAAGAGCCGCGGCGCCGGTAAAGACGGCATAGATGAGGATGGTGGCCATCAGGATCTTGGTCCGGCCGAATCGATCGGCCAGGATGCCGAACGTGATGCCGCCGATCGCCCAGCCGATCAGGAAAATCGAGAAAATGATGCCGCCGTACCACCCGATTTGTTCGGAGGAAGGAGAACCGTCGCCGCCAGTGAGCAGTTCATGCAGAGCCGGATGCAGCACGATGGCGTAGATCGTCGCGTCCATGGCGTCGAACACCCAGCCGAGCCAAGCGACGAACAGCACCAGCCATTGATACGAGGTCACGTCGCTCCACCATGATGTTTCCTTCACGAACGGACTCCGTTGCGCAAATCGGTGGTTTGTCGAAACGACAGAGGCCATAGAAGCAGCGTGGGCAGGATCACCTCAAACTGCATCGTTCGAAGACAGGCCGACATGTGAAGCGGCATCCGACCCATGCTATAGTCGTCACCATGGCATGGATGGATTATTATCGGATTTTGGGCGTCTCCCGCGAGGCCTCGGACGACGACATTAAAAAGGCCTACCGCAAGCTGGTTTTGCAACATCATCCCGACCGCAATCCCGGAAGCCGCGAAGCCGAAGAAACCATCAGAAGAATCAACGCCGCCTACGAAATCATCGGCAACCCCGAGACGAGACGCAGTTACGATCGGCTGTCCTGGGGAGTCGAGCCTCGTGCCGAGGCGGTTGATCTCGACGCCGTTCTTCAAGACATGGAACGAACGCTCTTCGAAGAAGGGCGCAAAGAATTGTTCGCCGTCATGATGCAGGACCTTCCCCGTATCAAGACGGAGTTGGCGCTGATTCGAGAGCGGACGGTGGCGGCCCAAGGCTACGATTCCTTTGTCGAGCCGATTGTCGAAGGCCGAGCCGCCGAAATCATAGATGAGTTGCTGACGGACGTCATGCGAAA
>JANDJJ010000134.1 GCA_024330945.1 Nitrospira sp.
CTCCTCTGCCAGGGGAGACAACCGCCTTCAAACCCGGGGGGAAGGATCGCACCTGAGCATTGGAGTCATGAAAAGGTGTACACTGTGTACATGGAACTGTTTGATTCGAGTGTGCGTCACGTGACCATCCGGCTTGCCTTAAGAGGCAGCACTGCGCTCTGGATCGGAGGATCGGCCTGTGTCCTGACCACATGGATGCTATTCAGTTGGAGCGTCGGGTATGCCGAAACCATCCACTTCAATGCCTGCGATTTGGAGAATCAGCAGGCAGCGTGGGCTCCACAGGAGGTGACGATCCGTCAACCTGACAAGGCGGAGGAAGAACTGATTTTCCGTCTGACTAACCCAACCGAGAGAACCCACGCCTTTGAGGCTCCAGGCCTGCTCGAACAGAGTAGCGATCAGGACGGCTCTCCCCGCACACAACCGCTCCGCGTGACGGTGGCGCCGGGAGAAACCATGGAGGTTGTGATCCGTTTCGCGCCGCTTGAGAGCAATCGTGACACGGCATCATCCTGTCAGGCCGGCTCCACCTGTTACCGGTTCTATTGTCCTCTCCATCGCGGAGACAACGACCCAGGCGGCATCATTCATCTCGTCCCCTGACAGGCTCCTCGCATTCTTATGACTCGGTATGGCGAGTCGGTCCCTACGCTGTCGGACGGCGCCGTCCCGTCGGCTTTCGCCCCGCGTTCCATCGCCAATTTCTGATCTCCGGCATGTCCTCTCCATACTTGGCGATGTATTCCTTGTGCTCGATCCGCTTGTCCCGCAGGGCCTGTTTGACATAGGCCGCCCGTGAGCCTCGCAACGGGATCCGATCGATCACATCGGCGACGAGATGAAATCGATCCAGATCATTCAGAACTGTCATGTCGAACGGCGTGGTGGTCGTCCCCTCCTCCTTGTAGCCTCGGACATGCAGGTTTTTGTGATTGGTCCTCCGATAGGTCAGCCGATGAATGAGCCACGGGTACCCATGGAACGCGAAGATGATCGGCTTATCAGTCGTAAACAAAGTATCGAACTCTTTGTCGGAGAGCCCGTTCGGATGTTCGCCTGGCGGCTGAAGCTTCATGAGATCCACGACATTGATCACCCGAACTTTCACCTCGGGCAGATAGGTCCGTAGCAAGGAGACGGCCGCCAATGTCTCCAACGTCGGAATATCCCCGCAGCAGGCCATCACCGCATCGGGCTCGCTCTCCTGATCATTACTGGCCCAGCTCCAAATGCCGATGCCCGCTGTGCCATGTTTGACGGCCGCATCCATATTGAGCCACTGCGGGGCAAGCTGC
Organism: Nitrospira sp.; assembly: GCA_024330945.1. GTDB lineage: Bacteria > Nitrospirota > Nitrospiria > Nitrospirales > Nitrospiraceae > Nitrospira_D. The sequence goes on from JANDJJ010000134.1 coordinate 1,299, forward strand.
TTTCCTGCTACGATGACGTTGACGAGATTGCGGCTGCGCAAACACTGGTCGGTAACATAGAGCAACGTATTGGCGTCCGGTGGAAGGTACACGCGGATGACCTGGGCTTTTTTGTTGACGACATGATCGATGAAGCCGGGATCTTGATGGCTGAACCCGTTGTGATCCTGCCGCCAGACGTGGGAAGACAACAAATAGTTCAGTGACGCAATCGGCCGACGCCACGGAATGTGATGGCAGACCTTCAGCCACTTGGCGTGTTGGTTGAACATCGAATCGACGATATGAATGAACGCCTCATAGCACGAGAAGAACCCGTGCCGGCCCGTGAGCAGATAGCCCTCCAGCCATCCCTGACATTGATGCTCGCTCAACATTTCCATCACCCGGCCATCGGGCGACAAACAATCGTCATGGGGATACCGTTCCGCCATCCAGGTGCGTCCTGTGACTTGCAAGACATCCTGCCAACGGTTCGAGTTGTTTTCGTCCGGGCTGAAGAGCCGAAAGTTTCGCTGATCGAGATTGAGCTTCATCGTATCCCGTAAAAACCCGCCCATGATGCGCGTCGCTTCGGCATCCACCGATCCCGGTTCTGTCACGGGGACGGCATACTCCCGAAAATCGGGGAGACGAAGGTCCTTGAGCAACAACCCACCGTTGGCGTGAGGGTTGGCGCTCATGCGGCGATCACCCTTGGGCGCGAGCTCGGCCAGGTCGGGCCTCAATCGACCGGTTTGATCGAACAACTCTTCCGGCCTGTAACTCTTCATCCACCGTTCCAGAATCTTGACATGTGCGACCTTGTTCATATCCCCCATCGGAACCTGATGGGAGCGCCAGTAATCTTCCACCAGCTTGCCGTCGATCTCGGCAGGACAGGTCCAACCCTTGGGAGTGCGGAGCACGATCACAGGCCAGACCGGCCGCCGGACCTCCCCATTGACTTGAGCATCCCGCTTGATCTTCCAAATCTCTTCGACCACGACATCAAGCGTCTCAGCCATTAAGCGGTGCATGGTTCGAGGATCACTGCCTTCGACAAAATAGGGGTGATGGCCGTAGCCCCGCAGCAATTGTTCCAGCTCATCGCGGCTGATCCGAGCCAGGATCGTCGGATTGGCGATCTTGTAGCCGTTGAGATGAAGAATGGGCAGCACCACGCCGTCCGTGACCTGGTTCAAAAATTTGTTCGAGTGCCAGCTCGTCGCTAAGGGACCAGTCTCCGCCTCGCCATCTCCCACAACGCAGGCGACGATCAGGTCGGGATTGTCGAATGCGGCACCATAGGCATGGGCAAGGGCGTAGCCCAATTCGCCTCCTTCATGAATCGAACCTGGTGTCTCCGGCGCCACATGGCTGGGAATGCCACCGGGAAACGAAAACTGTTTGAACAGCCGCTTCATGCCCAGCTCATCCTGCGAGACATTCGGATAGACCTCGCTATAGGTTCCCTCCAGATAGGCGTTCGCGACCAGGGCCGGTCCTCCATGACCAGGTCCAGTAATGAAGATCATGTTCAGATCGTATTGTTTGATGATGCGATTGAGATGGACATAGATGAAATTCAGCCCCGGTGTCGTGCCCCAATGACCCAACAACCGCGGTTTGATGTGGTCTCGCGCCAAGGGTTTCCGCAGCAACGGATTGTCGTAGAGATAGATCTGCCCGACCGACAGATAATTGGCCGCCCGCCAGTAGGCATCAATTTGTTCCAATAGCTCCGGCGACAGAGATTGCGTCATAGCTCACCCCCGGCAAAACGATGCTAGCTGGCATCTCGCACCGCCGATGCCAGTCATGAAATCACGTGTGTGTCGCGCTCACCCCCGGCGCGCATAGTCCCCAGTGAGTCGATACGCCTTGTGCAGATATTGTAAGACCATGCGCTGAGTATTAAAAAAGCCGCCGTTCAAAGCGATTGCGTGGCGCATGATTTCAAGAAAGTGATCCCGCTCCCCATAAAACAGGGGCAGAATTTTTTCGTCGAGTTTTCGGTACAATTCTGCCGCATGGACCGCGTCCAGATCCTGATCAAGTTCCTTTCCTGGTTCCCGGTTTCCAATTGACCAGCCGGTTACATCCTCCGCATGCCCTTCGATCCACCAGCCGTCGAGCACGCTTAAGCTGGGCACACCATTGATCGCCGCCTTCATGCCGCTGGTCCCCGATGCCTCCGTGGGAGGGAGCGGCGTGTTCAACCAGACATCCGATCCGGCACAAAGCAACCGAGCCAGAGTGATGTCGTAATTGGGCAGATAGACCACTCCGATCTTGTCGCGTAACGTTTGTCGCATCTCGTGGATGCGGCGGATCATCTGTTTTCCCTCGTGATCCCGCGGATGGGCCTTACCGGCAAACACGAGCTGCAGGGGGCCGGCCCGCTCGGCAATAGAGACCAACCGGTCCACGTCGTGAAAGATCAAGGTACTTCGTTTGTAGGCGGTCGCTCGCCTGGCGCAGCCGATCGTCAGGACGTCTCGGTCGAACCCGGCGTTCGCTTCGCGGTTCACGTAGTCGATCAGCGCCTGCTTGGCGACGGCATGAGCCTCCCAGATTTCCTGGACCGGAATGCCGATCGCATAACGCAACGAGAGTTGATCGCGCCGCCAATCCGGCAGCCGCCGGTCAAACAGCAATTGGAATGAAGGGGCCGCCCAGGTCACCGCGTGCACCCCATTCGTAATCGAATGGATCGGATAACCGGGGAACAGGCTGGTGGACACCTCGCCGTGTTTCATCGCCACGCCGTTGACGAACCGGGATCCGCGCAGCGCCAGTCTGGTCATGTTCAGACTTTGATCCTGGAGGCAGGCGTCTAGCCACAGACACCGTCGGTCACCAAGCACCCGACGAGCGAGATCCTGCGGAAACTGATCGTGACCAGCAGGGACCGGCGTATGGGTCGTGAACACACACTGTTCGCGAACGGCATCGATCAAGTCAGCAGGGACCTGCTCCTCCGTCGAGCGCGACGCCAGCTTTTCTTCCAGCAGGGCCAATACCAGCAACGCCGCATGGCCTTCGTTCAGATGAAATCGCCGGATGTGATTGTATCCCAGCGCCCGCAACAGCCGATAGCCGCCGAACCCCAGTACGACTTCCTGGCAGAGGCGGTACCGGTCATCACCTCCGTAGAGCATGTCGGTCAGCGTACGATCCCAGGGCTCGTTGTCGGGAAGATCCGTATCCAGGAGATACACCGGCACTTCGCCGCCTGTTTCGCCCCGCACACGGATCTGCCAGGCGCCAACCCGCACCGTTCGATTCTCGATCTCAACCGTGACATGCTGGGAAAGCGGATGGCAGAAATCATTGATCGGCCAGGCCACCGGCTCTTCCCGTTGCCACCCCTGCTCGTCCAATCGTTGGTAAAAATATCCCCGCCGATGCAGCAGCGTCACAGCTACCATCGGAATGTCTAGATCCGCGGCGGATCGGATCGTATCCCCCGCCAACACTCCCAAGCCGCCCGCGTAGGTCGGCATGCCCGGATCGATCCCGATCTCCATCGAGAAATAGGCAACGAGCGGCTGCTCTGGGCCCCCTTTTGTGAGCGATGGTCCGTCTGTCATGATCTCCCTTCCTCCCTTTCATCAAGCACTCGACGAGTCGCTTGTCAATGTGGTGTGTACAGGGCCTGACCGAGGAACCGCGCCAGTGGAATGCGCCTCTATTCAAATTGTTGATAAAACCGCCGCATGCCCAGGCTGAACAAGACTCCGCCCAACAACCCCATGGCCAACACGGAATCCCAGAGGACATCGAGCCCAACCCCCTTGAGCAAAATGCCATACGCGATGTCGGCGAAGTAGCGGAGCGGCGACACCGCCATGATGGACTGCACCCACGAGGGCATCGCCTCATACGGTGTGGTGATGCCGGACAACAGAAACATGGGCGAGATCACCAGCAACGAGATCATCCCGATCTGCGCCTGGTTCTTCGTCACCGTGGCGACGAAGAGGCCGAGGCCCGCGGTGGTGACACTGTAGAGTGCCGTCAGCATCAGAAACAGCGTGAGGCTCCCCTTAATCGGCACGCCGAAGAGAGGCCTCATGATGACCGTCACGGCGAACATCGTGGACACGAGAATAACCAGCGTCATCGCCAAAACCTTCGACAACATCATATGGAGAGGCGTGACCGGCGCCACCAACAATTGCTCCACCGTCCCATGCTCCTTCTCCCGCACGAGGGCCGCCGCCGGCAAGAGAAAGGCAAACAACGTGATCATACGCAGAATATGGGCAATTGATTGAAACCAGGTTTCATCTTGATTGGGGTTGTACAAGACTCGGGGAGCACTCTCGACCATCGGCAGATCTAATCGCCCCCCCGCCGTCGCGGCCAGCCGGCCCGCCGCCAGCTCCGTCGAGACGCCGCCCACGATGCGAGCCACATACGAGGCCGCCGACAGTGCTTGCGCGGCATTCGTCGTATCCACCTGCAATTGGAGCGCGATGGACTCGCCTCCGCGAATGGCCTCATGGAATCGCGGCGGGATATTCAAGAACAGCATCGCCGCCCCTTGGTCCAGCCGTTCGAGGCCGACCTTCGCCTCCGGCACTTCTTCCTCGAAGCGAAACGTAGGCTCGCGAAAGCGACGAATCACCTCGCGTGACGACTCGCTGCGGTCGCCATCGTGCACCACGAGGCTCGCGCTCGTGACCTGCATCGTGATGCCCGCCCCACTGATATAGACCGACAGAGAAAACGAGTAGATCAGAAACAACAGCAAGGGCACGTCGCGCCTCAATTGCAGCAACTCCTTCTTCGT
>JANDJJ010000135.1 GCA_024330945.1 Nitrospira sp.
AAGATGATCGATATCCATAAGGAATTTGCCCCTCTTCGACGGCCAACCGAGCAGAGCGAAGTCGGCGATACCGCACTGTTTTTGGTCAGCCCGCTGGGACGCGGCATTACCGGGGAGGTCATTTATGTGGACGGAGGATTCCATATTGTAGGCATGATGGCGTCGGGGGAATAAGCTGTTTGTATTCCACGAGGAGCAACAGGCGGTGATCAAGAGAGATTGTGATGAATCCAGGATGGGGCGCGCTCATCATCAGCGAGACTGCCGGCAGCCGGCTTCTTTCAATCTGTTATACTGAGTACTGTCCGGCAGCAACACTCATTCTGCCAGGCGGATTTTATGACCCTTATGAAGCTCGATCTCATCGCGATCGGTGCAGCGATAGGCCTCTTTCTGCAACCTGTGACCGCGTCGGCTGAAGAGGTGACCGGTAATCTTGCCGGCCAGGCGTTGGAGGAATGCGAACGGGGGCGGGCCGCGACGGACCGTGCGACGCGGCTTGCTCATTTTGAGCGAGGGCGGATGTTGGGCGAGCAGGCGGTTGCCGGAAACGAGCGTAGCGCCGACGCGCATTTTTCCCTGTTCTGCAACCTCGGCGAGCTCCTTCGAATCGACGGAGAGTCGCTCACGTCGCTTTTTGGATTTCGCCGCATGATGAGCGAACTCGATCGGGCTCTTGAGCTTGACCCGGCGCACATCGACGCCCTCTCCGCGAAAGGGACGTTGCTGGTCAAACTTCCAGGGCTCTTAGGCGGTGATTCTGAGAAAGGAGAACGGATCCTGGAGCACGTCGTCCGGCTGGCGCCTAAGGCGGTGAATGCAAGACTGGCCCTCGCCAAGGTTCGCCATGAGCAGGGACGCCATCAAGAAGCCATGACATTGGCGTCCGATGCGCTGGCTATTGCGCAGCAGTATAAACGGACCACCTTCGTTTCTGAAGCCAAAGCCGTCCTGCAGCAGCTCCGCAGAGGCGGGACCGCTTCCGCCACGGCGAGCTACACGCCCCGATTCTGACGCGGACGATCACCACGCCGTTCCCCTCGGGCTTCCTCGCGAGAGAGAAACCGGGAACGTGTGTTAGGCCCGTAATTACTCCAACCCTTTTCGTTGTGACTTCAACCGCCCTCTCCGTTTCTTGCTTGCGATTCGCCGTTCACGGGATGTGTTGGTGGGCGAGGTCGGTTTGCGCTTTTTTTGCGGAACGATCGCTTTCTGGATCAAGGCCAGCAATCTGGCAACAGCTTCCTCCCGATTCCGCTCGCGGGAACGGTGCTCCTGTGATTTGATCGTAATCACGCCGTCGCTGGAAATTCGATGGTCCCGCAGCTCCAACAACGCTTGTTTGCAGGAAGGTGGAAGCGAGGAGGCTTTGATGTCAAATTGCAAGTGAACGGCAGTTGACACCTTGTTGACGTGCTGTCCTCCGGCTCCTTGAGCGCGCATGGAGTGGATCTCGATTTCGGAATCCGGGATAGCGACATGGGACGCAAGACGCAACATGTCGAGCATGCTAACCACAAGAGTCCATCCGGCGCAATGCCTGGCCCAGCTCCTGTTGACGGCGCCGTGGCGACGATTCACGCCGGCGTCTGTAGCAGACGAATTCGAGACGTGCAGAAGAAGGTCTTGCGATTTCTGATGGGCGAAGAGTACCCTGCTGCGCTCAAGTGGTCGGTTCAGGCTGGTCGCGTTTGCACGTATCATCCGTGCGCGACAGTCCTATCAAGGCAAACCCAGGCGAAGGCCAACGCAAGATGATCAACCTCTCTCGGAAGGAAAGAAAATGCCTATGGAACGAATAGCGGGACAAAGACGGCACCGCGCGGCATATGTGGTTTGGGCTGTGACTCTGTGGGCGCTGATCGTGTTCGATGCGTTTCCTGCGCAGGCCTACACGGAGTTGGGACCCAATACGAAGTCGGACTTTCGACTGTGGACGCCGGTTTATCTGACCGTGAAGTTGCCCGCCTCGTTTCTCGCCTATATGGAGGTCAATCCTCGTTTCGCGGACGATGTCACAAATCTCGATCAATTGTTGCTCCGCCCGGCGATTGGGTATCAATTAACGGACCATGTCTCCATCTGGCAAGGCTATGCCTGGGTGGGCAACTATAATCAGCCGAGCCCCACCCGATTCTTCGAAGAGAATCGCATCTATCAGCAGGTCAATTATCTCCATAAATTCTCGCATCTCAAATTCCTCAGTCGAACCAGATTGGAAGAACGGTGGATCGAGCATGCCGACGGCACGGCCGTGCGGTTTCGCCAGATGTTTCGAGCGGATGTCCCGATCCCACCAGCCCCTACCTGGGCGGTCGTTGTGTATGACGAAATTTTCGTCAATCTCAACACGGTCGGCACAATCACGAGCAAAGGACCGGAAGCCGGGTTGGACCAGAACCGATTCTTCCTCGGCGTCAATAAAATCTTCAATCAGCACGTGAACGTCGATCTCGGCTACCAAAATCAAATGATCAACAACCGAAAACTTGAAGGTAACGCCAACCTGATCAACCACATACTGCTGTTGCAGCTCTGGATCAATTTGTGATCGTTTTCAACCGAGGCGTTCTCGCTTGTCACGGATGGAGTTTCCCAGAAACGGCCTCGGCGGGGAAGTCCGATTGATGAGCATGCAGTAAGAAAGGAATCGTCGGCTCTACCGCAACTCCGGCAGACGGTCGATGATGCGAAGACGTACGTCGTTGCCGAGCTGAATTTGAACCATCTTGGTCGCGAGGCTTTCGCGGATCTGCCTCACCTCTTGAACGGTAAATTGCAACTGCCCCCCGCAACGTTCGACCAGGTGGTAAATGAGCAGAGACGTCAGGTAACGAACGTCCTCGTCGCTGGCGTGTTCGCTAAGGTTGATAATTTGAGCCATTGATCGGTTCGCACCTCTAAGATGGGGCAGTTATGGCCGATTCGCGGATGGTTCTGCAATGCCCCAAACGTAGGGGGTGGTTTCGGCTTAGGTATGGGGGAGAAGAAATTGAAGACGACTCTCCCGGAGTTGTTCAGCCAGGCGTATCAGCGCCTGGGCCTTCTCGAGGTGTCTTGAGTTTCCGCGCGCGGAGGCTCAAGACCGGCGTTTATTGCAGGGCGAAGGCGTGGGACTGCGCAGGGAAGGTTATCCAGTTGCCGACCGGCTCGTAGCGGACAAACTGACCTGTGTGGATATCCAGAACAATAAGATGGAGCCACCGGTTGTCGAACAGATGGCGCAGATTCTTATGCCGTTGCACGATGGAGCTGACGAGAGCAGGGCGACCTTCGACAACGAAGGTCAGACGCATCGGCTCATGAAGCCAAACCATTTGAAACGGGAGCCCCGTTCGGAGATCGCCGTGAGCTCCTGCCATGACGCCGACCAAGCCGCTCACGTTATGTAAAACTTTTGTTCCACTTCCGTAACGATCATTGTCCACTCGGGAGAAATAGTACTCAAGGCCGATCCCGGCACACACCGGCCCCACGGCGGTCAGGATACGCTCCAGAATCACGCCGTTGGGGTCGTCACACGCATTGTATGATTGGAGGAATGTGCGGCGATCGAGATTTAATCCTTTAGAGAGCGCGCGGCGGCCAACGATCACGGATGCATTGGTGGCATGGCCCCACTCGGCATACACTTGAGAAAAGTCGACGGACCGCCCTTCAACGTGACGAAGGGCCAGCGTTGGCCGGACATTCGTCGGTGCCAGTGGAAGGAGTCGGCAACGTTCTTTGGCATTGAGCGCACGAGCGTCGTCGAGGGTTCGAACAAGCCGGGAAACATCATCTCGATGAGACGCCGGAATCCGCTCCGTTTCAAAAAACGAGATGTCGTCCGATGCCGTGTTATGTTGCGCGCCGATGAAGTACGTGTCGTCGGGAATGTCAATGCCGCGATCGCGTAACGCACTCCGTACGTCCGGCTTGTTGGCCATGGCGGCCAGTGCGCGGGCGTTCGGGCCTCCATGTTTCCCGCCGCATGCTCCACAATCGTAAGCGGATTCATGGGGGTTATTCTGGCTTGTCGATCCGTGTCCAAGTATGACCACCAACCGGGCGAATGTTTTCGTCAAGCCGATCAAGCGTAATTGACCTTCCACAAGGCCGATCTGTTGCTCGAGGGAGAAGCCCAGTTGTTCGGGGTGGTGACCCGACGTCTTCGTGGTGGGAGAGGTGTCGATCGTCAGTCTGGTTCCGATCGGCTGCACGAACAGATCGTGAAGGCGACGCACGGCCAGCTCGAATCTTCGAGGCAGCAACGTCTTCCCAAGCAACACGACGGCCATCACGGTTGCCGTGAGATCGATGACGAAATACGACGTCAGGAAATTCTTTTTGAGCGATTTGAAGAGGTGTTCCAGGAATGCGAGCCAGCGTCGCCGGCTGAAGACGCGCTCCCATCGGCCAACTTGATCCGGCGCCGGTTCCTCTTTTACAGAATGAGTCGGGGTTACCACGATGGGACACAGGGGGGTGACCGTGTGATCCCCTAGGGACGAGTAATTCATCACAACGCCGAAAAACCCTGCCGTTCCAAAAGTCTCGTAATCCGGGTTCAGTGACTCAATGTGTCGTCTGATACTTTCTTCCCTCTCGTCTATGCAAAAGACAAGCTGGGCATGGGGGCGATCCTGCGGTCCGGGCGGAAGAACCTTGTTCTGAGCCAAACGGTCAAGAAGTTCGCGTTGATACTGCCCCTCGTAAGCGGCCTGCCAAATCGGCCCATGGGCGGAGGACGGAAATTTATCGAGCATCGCCAGTAAACGATCTCCGTCACTGGGCGAGAGTTTTCGTAAGTTTCCTGCGGAGAGCCCAAGAAGTTGACTCAAGTGGAAAAGCCGCCAGGCATGTTGACAAGCCGTCGGGAGCGGGTCCCGTCCCAGAGCGGTGGCCTGCCGATATTTCCATACCATTTCCGCCGTGCGAATCCATCGATCACGCTCATTCTGTGGGTTGGCCCGCAACAAGGATCGACAGCGGGATTCCAAATAGTCGGGGAGTCCTCCTCGGAAGAACTCGCGTCGCAAGTAGAATTCATAGGGATGATCGCGGTGCAAATCATGGAGCTTGGGGACCGTCCCCTCAAGTCCCCATATCTCTCGGCAAGCCCGCTTGATCAGCATCGATTCACAAAATAAACGGACGGCCAGATACTCGACAAGATCGATGTGTTCCTCAATCTGTTTGAAATGCAGGGGGTGGTGTTCTCGCCACTTTACCAGCGCGGCCCATCCGGATAATTTGAGCAGGCGCCGACTCAGGTAGGGAGTGTGATGCTGCTCGGGAATCTGCAGCGACCGCAGTGTGTGGAGAAGGCAGTCTTCCGGCCGTTCGGGCAGGTTGAGCACGGCTTCGTGCCAGCCGTCCACTTCTCCCAGCCCCAACGAGAGTTCCTCGGTGGCCAGCTTTTTCCACGCGCGATAAAAACCCAACTGCCGATACGGCATGGACCAACCGGCGATGCCTTGATCGAGGAAGGCTCCGCACCACTTGATCATATACCGGTTGACGCATTCCGTGATGTCGACGCCTGTGATGTCGTACAGAAGCTCACTCAACGTCAAGCTGTGACCGACGCGCTCCATCGTGGCGGTTAAATCTTCACGGGAATGTCTGACGAGCCGCTCGCGGGGATCGAAATGGTGGAGATCCGCGAGCAACTGACGACAGGCGAAAATTCTGTTGCGGTGCTCGAGCAAGCGTCGGAGCGCATCGTAGGCGGACCGAGTCAACTCCGTCTCACGGAGCCCTTCTCGGACGGTGCGGCAAAGCATGGCTTCATGATCATCGTAAGAATGGTCCGCCAGCAGAGCGCTATCCCACTCACGCACCTCTTCCTGCAAGGCTTCCCACGCTGTGAGCGTTAATCCTTCATCGGTCAGCCCGCCAAGGATGCGGACACGGCGGGCTTCAGCTCGAAGATCGACTCTGGGGGAAGAGAATTCG
>JANDJJ010000136.1 GCA_024330945.1 Nitrospira sp.
CCGCTACGCACGGCGGCGACGGCAACAGTGGCGAGTGCGACAGCCTCGCCGAGACCAGCGCGGACGAGCCGCGCGACGGAAAGGAGGGTCAAGGCAGCGCCGATCAAGGCGCTAATAAGGACACACCCGACGGCCAGTCTCACGGTGACGGCGGCCGCGATGGACTGCGCGAGCAGGCCGCGCGGAGCGCATCAAGAGATTCCTCGTCCCGCAAGGGCGAGGGGACGCCCACCGGCCAGGGTGACGGCGGATGCGACGAGCAGACCGGGGAGACGGGCACCTACCGCGATGGGACATCTCACGTCGTCGAAAACGGCTGCACTGGCGATGCGGCCCCGACTCATGGCGACGATGAGGCTACCAACGCGGACACAGATGCTACGCCATCGCCGCAGCAGCAGCATCACAACCCGGACAGCGGCACCGGGGCCGCCAAGCGCGGCCGTGAGGGGGACGTCGGGGCACCCCGTGCTGCAAGTATTCCAGGCGTGAGCAAGGATGACGTTGCTCACGCTCGTCGCCTCGTGGCGGCACTCGACCGTCTGGTGCGCGACGTTGCGCGCCAGGCGTCACCCAGGATCGACGGACGCGCCCTTGTCAAGGAGATGAGCGCGCGCCGCTACGCGCTGCACCGCGCACACCGGCGCGAATCCGGTGTCGGAAGTATTGTCATCGCTGTCGACACCAGCGAATCGACGCACTCGTGGCATGGCCCCACTCTCGCGGCCGCGGTGGCCGTCGCCAAAGCCCATCCGCACGTGCAGGTGTTCGAGCATTGCAACGGCGGCGCATGGGCATGGCTTGCCGGACGCCGCGACAAGCGCATCGACGACGCCATCGGCGCGCCGGAAAACATCAAAGCGTGGGAGCTTGTCGCCGCAACGCGGCCATCTGTCATACTGGCATTAGGCGATGACCATGACCATGAGTGCCTGCAAGCGGCGGCAAAGCGTGGCGTCACGGTCATCAAGCTGCGCTCAAGGGCGATGTACATCGACCCCAAGCACTCGAGACTGCGCTATCGCATCGTCGATGGCGTCAAGGATGCTGCTACGGCGGCAGAGGCGATCTCAACTCTATCTCTATAGGAGACCACCCATGACCAAAACCATTTACTGCGCCTGGTGCGGCGCTCAGCGCACCTCAAAAGACGGCGCCTGCCCGGGCTGCTGCCACACAGGCGTGACGGCCGATCCGCCGTCACAAGAGCCCTGCGCCTACTGTGGCGCGCGCCCCACCTGGCCCGTCGTGTGGTCGCACGACGGAGTGACGAGCAGCATCTATCTCTGCGCCGAGTGCGACGCGAACGAAACAGACGCCCTGGAGCGGGAGTGAAAGGAATGACTGAATTGAACAACACCAACGGCCTGCCGACCTACAGCGAAGCCCGCACTATCCTGCTGGAACGTGCGGCCGCGCGCTTGGGCAAGATGGCCAACGAACTTGTGCCGTGGGACGACTACGACCCTATCGCCGTGGACGAGGCAGCCCTCCACATGAGCCGGGGACATTCCGGCGTGCGGTGGACCGGGGATTGACACAGTTGATTCGCACAAGTGGTCTGGTGCGCGTAAAGTAAGGAGAAAACATAATGACTGTTAGGGTATCCGATTTCCGTGATTGAGACGCGGCGTTGCCGCGCCTGACGCAACACATAGCAAAAGCGTGTTTTGTGATTGACAGCGGGGAAATGTGTTGCTATCATCAAAACGTGTTCAATGATTGATAGGTGTTCGACATGAATCTCTTTGATGCGCTTGGCTTCCGATGGGACAGGTCGGTAGTGCCGATTTCCATCCCATCCCACTCGATGGAGCGGATCTGCTTCCGCTTCCACAAGATGCTTCCGGAGTTCGTCTGGGATGCTTCGGTCTTGGAGGGCAATCCTTTCACCTTCCCGGAGGTCAAGACGCTGCTGGATGGCGTAACTATCGGCGGGCGCAAGATTTCCGATCAGGAGCAAGTCCTGAACCTCGCGGAAAGCTCCAAGCGGCTTCTGGTGATGGTCAAGAGCGGTCAGTTTGAACTCTCCAAGCCGGTATTCACAGAACTAAACGGCATTGTCGCCCGCAAGGAAGCCTTGGAATGGGGCGTGTTTCGTGGCGAAGGTCAGGAAACGAACTACACCCCGGATGTGGGCCTCGGTGAGCACGGGCGCTATACCCCGCTGCCGACGCTACCCGGCGCACCGGAACTGAACCAGGTGTTCAGCGAAGGCATTGCCGCCCTGCAAGAGTGCGAGCCGTTTGAGCGTGCAACGGCCTTCTTTCTTTTCGGTGCCTTGCAGCAGTTCTTCTTCGACGGAAACAAGCGCACGTCGCGTTTCATGATGAACGGCGTCCTCATGTCGCATGGCATCGACGCCATCAGCGTGCCTGCCGCCAAGGCGCAGGAATTCAACGAGAAGATGGTTCGCTTCTATCTCTCAAAGGACGCCACGGAGATGATGGCTTTCCTCGCCGGATGCCACCCGGACGCAGAGGCGATCTTGCCGCCGCCCGCAGAAGATCGAAACCACGACAACGGAATGGAGCCGTAATCATGCAATGGATCAAGCTGACAGACAGGATGCCGAACCCGGACGAGCATAGCCGCGTTCTGATCTACACCGATGGCTATGACTTCGACGGCGAACAGGTGTTCGACGTGAAGGCGGAAGCACTGAACGAGTGTTTTTACGCCGATCCTGATGACCAGCCGGAGGTTTGCCGGGTCGCCTCTCACTGGATGCAGCACCCGTCCAGTGCCGGCATTCAGAATTGGACGAACGAACAGAAAGCTGCAAATGCGTTGTGCGACTTGATGGACTCTATGCCGCCCGGTACGCAAACGTCCATGATGGCCTTCCGGCCAGAGGTCAACGGCCAGACGGCGGGCACGGTCAAGGCGCTACTGATGGCTGAAAACGCTGATGACCTGCGCTGCGCTCAGTGGGCCATCGAACGCGGATCGGCAATGCGTGGAGATGAAAAATGGCCTCTTTGAAGTTCTACATTCTTCCCGCAGATCAATGTGCAAAGGCGCTTGAGCTTCACGCGGTTGCCAAGGACGATGCCTTGTCAGCGAAGCGGGCGTTGCTGGAGAAATACAGCGCGGATGCAATCCTTCGCTCAGGGGCGCATATTGAAGCCTTGGCTTGGCGAGAAAAGCCTGTCGCCCTGACCGGATTCACTGTTCCGCGATTCGATCCGAAACAAGGCGTTTGGCTCCAGAAACCCAAGAAGAACACCTTGCGCGGCAAGCAGGCGGCGCAGGAAATGGATGAGGTTGGCGAACTGCTGGAAATCTGGCAATGGTCGTTGGAACGCGCTTTGGGCGTTCATGGTAGCGTCTTTGGCTACTATCACGGCAGCCGCGTGTTCCTGAATTCTGTGGCCCGCCCACTGAAAGATGGCCGAGTGGTGTTGAGCCTTCCGGTGCGCGACAAGCAGGATGCCGAGCGGTCTTCCGGGGCTGATCCGGTGGCTCCACCTTTTGCCGTTGAGATTTCCCACACGGAAGCCGAGCGTCTGGTTGGAGAACCGATTGTTGGCATCACGGCGTAAAACGGAGAGGCAAGATCATGCTTGATGTGCGCATCGTGCTGGATGATGTTCCAGAGTACGTTTTCAAGGCTTGCGGAGCCACGACGCAAGACGAACGCGACACCATCAGTGCGTGCGTTCGCACCTACGCCAGAGATTGCATTCATGCGACGCTTTTGACCATCGAGGACGGCCCGGTATTCAAAGATGCGTGGCGCTACCGTGTCATGGTCGAGAACGGGGTTGTACCGTCTGAATGGCACGAGATCATCAGCCAAGGAAGGGATGGATACCGCGGCCGCGCTGATGCTGCCTTTGACAAATTCGTTACGGATGAGCTTTCCGATTACGAATATGGCGAGGCATAACGATGCCCGCCAACATCCTCAACCTGCCCTGCTACAAGGTACTGAGCATCACTGAAAACGACCACGACTACCACATCGACGTTGAAACGCTGGAAGCGCCAACGGTTTGCCCGCACTGCCAGTCGAGCAACCTCGTGGGCTTTGGCCGCCGTGAGCAGATGGTTAAAGACCTGCCCATGCACGGTCGGCGGGTCGGCCTTTACATTGATACCCGCCGCTATCGCTGCCGCAACTGCGGCAAGACCTTCTACGAGGCATTACCCGAGATCGATGAGAAGCGCTCGATGACGAAGCGGCTCGCTCGGTGGATGGGCAAGCAGGCTGTCAAGCGCACCTTCGCCAGCATCGCCGAGGAAGTCGGCTGTACGGAGTTCACCGTCCGGGCAGTGTTCAGCGACTATGTGAATGATCTGGAAAAGACCATCCGCTTCGAGACGCCAAAATGGATGGGCATCGACGAAATCCACCTCATCAAGCCGCGTGGCGTGATCGCCAATATCCAAAACAACACCATCGTCGAGTTATTGCCGAACCGCAACAAGGACACCGTGGTGCGCTTCCTGCACCACTTGGAAGGCAAGGAGCGTATCCAGTACGTGGCGATGGACATGTGGACGCCGTACCGCGATGCCGTCCGGGCGGTTATTCCGCAGGCCGTGATCGTGGTGGATAAGTTTCACGTCGTCCGCATGGCGAACGATGCAATGGAGCGTGTCAGGAAGAGTCTGCGCGAATCGCTGACACCCAAGCAGCGCCGAGGGCTGATGCACGACCGCTTTGTGTTGCTGAAGCGGGAACGCGACCTGAACGACCAAGAGCGTCTAAACCTCGACGGCTGGACGAAGAACTACCCGGAGCTTGGCGAAGCCTACCGTCTCAAAGAGCAGTTCTTCGGCATCTACGACGCCGAATCGCCCGACGAGGCGCAGGCCAAGTTCATTCAGTGGCAGAAAAGCATTCCGCCAGAAATTGCCGACGCCTTTGCCGACATCGAGCGGGCATGGGGCAACTGGACGATGCCGATCCTCAACTACTTCAACCATCCGGTGACGAACGCCTACACTGAGAGCCTGAACAACCTGATCCGGGTGATGAACCGGCTTGGCCGTGGCTACTCGTTTGAGGCGCTACGGGCCAAGATTCTGTTTGCCGAAGGGGCACACAAGCACAAGTTGTCGCGGCCCAAGTTCGAGCGCAGGCGTGAGACTGAGTCAGTTGAAATGGGTTACGGACTACCCGGCAACATCAAGCACTTCGAGATGTGTGATTCCTTTGCACGGGTTACACCGAAAACACCACCTGAGCCGAAGCCCTACATCCCGAAATCAACAGAATCTGAAAAGCCGGAGAAGAACTACGGCGTCGATATTTCAACACTCATCCGCATGATCGAAGCAGGTGAGCTATGAACCTATTTCAATCACGGAAATCGGATACCCCACTATTCTTGGACTGGAGAAATAATGGCCACTTGGAAAACCCCTCGAATCCTACTAAGCCCATGCGGGCGCTACTGCATCCTACCCATCGACCACCCGGCACGCGCTTGGGTTAGGGCGGACTGCACAAATGTCGCTAAGACTTTCTCGCGCTGGGTGTGCGAGCAGCAGAATCCCCCAACCACCCACCAACTAAACCTTGACTTGAAAGGGCACTAACATGACAAACTTCATCCTGCGTTTCATCATCACCGCGATGAACACGGCGATACTCACCGCGCTTGCCTCCTTCATCGGGAAAACCTACCTTCTTCCCTTTGCGGTGATTGTTTTCTTCCTGGTATTCTTCGCCCTCGGACTTGACTTCGACGAGGATTGAAATGGCCAAACCCAAACGCCCCGAACCGTACCGCAGAATCAACCTAAACCTGCCCTCCGCCCTTATGGCGAAGGTCGAGCTTCTACTGTACAGCCCCATTGAAGGCCGCGTCCCATTTGGCGCGTACAG
>JANDJJ010000137.1 GCA_024330945.1 Nitrospira sp.
GGAGGGGCGACGAAAGAAACCGTGGCGGCCGGTTTTCGGATTCTGCTCAAAGATCCGAACGTGAAGGGCATCTTCATCAATATTTTCGGCGGGATCGTCCGCTGCGAACGGATCGCCCACGGTGTCATCGAAGCGGCGAAGGAAGTGCAGATGACCGTGCCGCTGGTGGTCCGGTTGCAAGGCACGAATGCGGAAGAAGGGCGCAAGTTGTTGGTCGAGTCCGGCTTGAAATTGGACGTCGCCAATGATCTTTGGGAGGCGGCGCAGAAGATCGTGCAATTGACGGGCAAAGCAGCGTAAAGGAGAGCGTTGTGAGCATACTGGTCGACAAGAACACGCGGGTGGTCGTGCAGGGAATTACGGGCAAGGAAGGCTCGTTCCACGCGACACAATGCAAGGCGTACGGAACGAAAATCGTCGCCGGTGTGACGCCGGGCAAGGCCGGGCAGGAGGTCGAGGGAATTCCCGTGTTCAATACCGTGGTCGAAGCGGTCAAAAAGACCGACTGCGACACGTCGCTGATTTTTGTTCCCCCCGCCTTTTGTGCCGACGCGATCCTCGAGGCCGCCGACGCAGGCATCAAGCTTATTATTTGTATCACCGAAGGCATTCCGGTCAACGACATGGTGAAGGTGAAACGAGCGTTGCGTGGTCGCGACGTCCGATTGATCGGGCCGAACTGTCCCGGCGTCATTACGGTGGATGAAGCGAAGATCGGCATCATGCCCGGCTTCATCCACAAACGCGGGGTGGTCGGGGTCGTTTCCCGTAGCGGGACCCTTACCTATGAGGCCGTGCATCAGCTTTCGACGCTGGGGCTTGGCGAGACGACCTGCGTCGGCATCGGAGGCGATCCGGTCAACGGGACGGGATTTGTCGATGTCCTGCCGTTGTTCGAAAAGGATCCGGAAACGCAGGCCATCGTCATGATCGGCGAAATCGGCGGCGATGCGGAAGAAAAGGCGGCCGAGTTCATCAAGCGGCACGTCAAGAAACCGGTTATCAGTTTCATTGCCGGGATCACGGCTCCACCGGGCCGCCGCATGGGCCATGCCGGAGCGATCATCTCTGGTGGGAAGGGGACCGCGGCCGAAAAAATGAGAGCCCTTGAATCAGCCGGGGTGACGGTCGTGAAAAATCCTGCCGAAATCGGTCTGGCGGTGAAAAAGGCGTTGGGGCGATAAGTCTTCCAGGAGACTGCTTTTCTGAGAGCCCCTTCCTCTCATTTCATCGTCTTTTTGCTATCTCCTGTCTTGCGCCAGGTCGGGCTGTACGGCCACGAGGCCTTTCAAGTTGTCGGCAAGCTATGGGATGGGTTGCGGCGGATGAGGCCTGATTCCCACGAACACAGCCGCGTTCCCCTGCGAGGGCAATGTCGGGATATTGGATTTACCGATACCTCTAATCCGTTTTATCTATTTTAATAAATGAAGGAGGGGTTGCTACTGTTGGCGCCGTCTTCATCCAGGACAGGACAAGAGTAATTGGCGGCGGCTAGAGTGGCTCTGCGTGTCGATGCTTCACATGGCAGAAACGGGGAACGGTTCGAGCGCGATGAAGGCCCGGCTGTCTTGTTCCGCTTTCTTAGGTCTCGTGGAAATCCGACTCACATCAGACTTCGCGATCACAACTCGGCGAACAGTCTTTACCGTGGGAGGGTGACGAATGAAAACGAGAATTGCGGCGATAATTGTCCTTCTCTGTGTGGTTGGTTTTTCTTCGTCCGCCCGCGCGGCGGCTGAGCTGCCTACGATGTCGTCCGGGACGATCGAGCCCTATCTGTCTTTCATGGCCGGGGTGGCGATTCCCTTTAGTGAAGATGCCACGTTTCGCAACGGGGATGTTGAGCGAGATATCGACTATCAGATGAAACAGTCGGTCGGCGGCAATGCGGGAATTTGGTTTCCGACCAGAAACAAGTTGGCGGGGTTTGATCTTGGTGCTGAAATCGAAGGCTATGTCTGGTGGCCGGACATCGCCTGCTGTCGCGACGGAGTCAATGGGACACTGAATCCTGACGGCACGTTTGAAGGCACCACGACAGAAATCCAAGGGATCTACATCGGTGGAAATGTGATGCTGCGACGACCGTTTGCGATTTCAGAGGCTTATCCCAACGGGCGGTGGCATCCGTACATTGGAGTAGGGGGAGGCGCGCATCAGCTCGCATTCCGGCCTGGTGGAGCCAGGGGAGCGACTTTTCAGGCACCCCTCACCACCCAGCGAGACACGGCGCCTGCTTTTCAGGTGAAGGGGGGGGTTAAAGTCTTTCTCATCAAGTATGTGGCGGCCTTTGCGGAGGCCAAGTATACCCATGCCTTTCACGACGCGCTCGGAACGGATCGATTTGGTCAGTCTGGTCTTCCCTTTGATGGCCCACTCGTGTTGGATGATTATGAATCCACGATCCGCACGATCAGTGTGCATGCGGGCTTGTCGCTTCACTTTGATATCAGACCATAGGTAAGAAGGTTCGCGTCCCCCCGCTCTAAAGCAGCGGGGGGACGCGATACGAAGTTTCTGCTCCCGATTCTCTTTCTCCTCGCCGCGGCTTCTCCTTTCTCTTGACCTCCATCGGGCAGGATCTGAAAGCAGTTGATGTCTAAGTTGATCGTTCAGAGAAGAAATGGTCCGGGCAAGGTGGAATCTTCCTTACCGAGCGGAGCCTGGTCCGACAAGGGGATCACTGGCGTATTTCCCTGGTGCCGCAGCACATGGTCCAAACGGTGACGGGTGCTCGTCGGCATCCGCAGAAATTCGACACCGAAGACGTTCTTTCTTACCCACCGGATTTTCCCTAGCTCGATGAACAGCGAGAGGGCCGGATCGGGCAAGATCACGCTGAGCTTGACGTCACTGTCGGCGAGAACCGTTCGATCGCAGACGATGGAACAGCCCGTGAAGGAAAGATCGACGATCGTTCCTTCACCTACGAACGGAGCGCCCTTGAAAATCACCGGATATGCGACGGGATAGCGGTGAGATGACCGTGGGTCTTGCATGGCCTCCTCCCTCGAACGATATCTGGGAGAGAGTCTATCGGAGCCATGCTGAAGGAACGATCCCTCTCATGGGGGAGGGGCAACAGAAAAAAGATGGGTATGCCTATCTGAGGCGCTGCAGAGGGTTCCTCGGTATGGCGGTGCAGATGGACGCAAGATGGAATAGAGAGGAGGGGGATGCACAGAAAAGCAGGACAGGGCTCTCATTGTTGAGAGTCGGAGGGCGCGGTCTCAGGACGCTCAAGTCGTTCCAGGATATTCTGCTTCAGTCTGGTCGGTTCTTCGATGCGGTTTTCTCGTTGCAGCACATTGATTTCTTTTGCCTTTTTCGCGTTCAGTTCGACCATGTCCATGTCATCCCGCACCAGATGAGGAGTGAGAAAGACCAAAAGATTCAGTTTCTCCATCGTCCGGTTTTGGGATCGGAATAGCCATCCGAGCAAAGGGATATCGCCGAAAAACGGCACCTTTCGTTCGTTGACTGTAATGTTGTCGCGGACCAGCCCTCCTACGACCAGGGTTTGCTGGTCATGAGCGATCGTCGTGGTTTCCATCGAACGCTTGGTGGTGGTGGGGCCCACCGGAATGGTTGCCGTCCCCGATCCGATGGTTTGTGCCACGGCTTCCGAGATGGCGGTGATCTCTTGCTTGATTTCAAGCCGAATCATCTCGTCTTCGAGGACCTGTGGAGTAATCTCCAATGTGACGCCCACGTCTTTTCGTTCGATGGTCACGAGGGTTCCGCCGGTGATGCCCTGGGCTTGCCCGGTCGGAAACGGACGGTTTTCTCCGACGACGATTTTGGCTTTTTGATTGTCCGCCGCCAGCACTTGAGGGGTTGAAAGGATGTTGGTGTCGGTCATGCTCATGAGCAGCTGCATGAAGGCTCGCACGTTGACAGTGTTCAGCACTGTCAAGGCGCCACCCGTTGCGCCACCTCCCGCGATGCCGCTGATGGCTTGGGCGACGGAGGCCAGATCTTCTGGGGCGCGATTGAAACCAGCGATTCCTTGCGCAGCTCCCGACTTCCACGATCCGAGCACTTGCGTGGGATCGGTCCCGATTTGTCTCAGACGATCGACCTGCACCTCGAGAATGACGGCTTCCACGAATACCTGCGGCCGCTTGATGTCCAGCTCGCGAATCACGGTTTGCAGTTGGGTATAGGCAGCCTTGGTGGAACTGATAATGATGGAATTGGTTGCCTTATCGGCAAAGACTTGGACCGGCGCTTCGAATTCCGTCAGCGGTCTCATGGGAGGCCTTATGCCGGGAGCCATTTGGGCGACCGTCTGCGAGCGCGCCACGAGATTCGTCAAGACGGCTGCGAGATCCGAGGCGTTCGCGTGTTTGAGGCGATAGACGAAGACACCGCGCTCAGGAGGCAGATCTCCCATCTGGACGATCTGATAGACGTTGCCTTTGGGGACAACAGCCAGTCGGGCGACTTCCAATGCGGAGACGAACATCTGGTAGGCTTGTTCCTTGGTGACCTTGGTGGGGGAATAAACCGAAATTTTGCCTGCTTGTTTTTTGATCGTGTCGTCTAAGACGAAGTTTTTCCCGGTCAGCTCGCTGATAAAACGGACAAGAACGGGGATCTCCACCTCGTTAAAGTCGAGTGCGACCTTGGCTGGTTGAGCGCCGGTTCCCTGAGCCCATAGCCTCTGTGGGCACAAGAGTGTCAGCACACAGAGCCACGCACAGACACAAACAATCGTCACGCTTCTCATGATCTTGATTGTTTATACATGCCGGAATACAAGCCGGTTCCTCGCCCCGCACCCACACAGGCGACGATTTTTAAGGGTGGCGCGGCCGCCTGGTGGCCGGGCAATGACTGACCGTATCACAGGGGCCATGGGTGAGACAACAAAAGCGTTCTTGCATAACACGGATGCCCGTCGTCCGTCGATTCTCTTTCGGGGGACCCATGGAAGTCATGGGAGCTATGGGAGCTATGGGAGCCATGGGAACTTGGCGAGACCGGAGACCTGACCGGCTCTTCTTGCTGTTATTTATTATTTCTTCTCTGCAATCTGCCGATAAGAGAATGGTGCCGGGCAAGCTGGCTTTCCTTCGATCGAGTCCCAAATTGGCGGGACGGAACCTTCAGGCATTTGTCCGGCGGTTGCTTTGGGAGGCCCATGGGGACCCAGTGAGGGCGTTGGGACTTCTTGTCCCCGCTCTTGAAAAAAACCGAGGCGCCGTCAGCAAAGCGTGCGCAACGACTCATTGCCGCAGTCAGGCATGCGCTGACGCCGGAACTTGGAATCCAGAGAGGTCGCCCTGTGCAGCACCTTGCGGGAAATCGTTCCTGGGATGGGGGCAACAGTGTTTGCGCTGTGGCAAGACCTTTTCGAACGGCAACAGAGGAAAGCCGGCAGGCACTCTCTCCCGGCTACGTCTATGAAATCGGATTACCTTTCTCGCCGGAACCGCCGGATGATTATAATCTGTGCCGGTAACTCCTCGGCCTATCGAGATCTGGTGGATATCCGACCCCCCTGTCCCGCGGTTGGCCCGTTCAATCGAGGCCTTCATTTGTACCTATTTGTACAGGCCATGGGAGAAATGAAAGGCATTATTCATCAGGTTGAACTAACGCAGGGTAACCGCTCACTTTTCAGGCACATCTTCGAGAACGACCAGGCTCAAGATCAGGCATTTCTATTGCAGAATCACCCGATTCTTTTTGACCTTCCGCGCTACTGGATGCAGCTCTCGGCGCAGCGAGAACAAACAGCGCGGCAAGATCCCAACAATTCCGGGACGGTCTGCTAAGGTTGTACGGTGCCACCGAATAAAAAAAGACCATTAAAA
>JANDJJ010000138.1 GCA_024330945.1 Nitrospira sp.
TCTACCGCCACCCGCCCCATATACATAGAGATCGGCCTGGGATCGGACAGCAATGATTTAGGGCCGGGCTGGAACAACTCCGAGTCCACCCCCCTCGCCCAGATTTCCAGATGCCTGAACCCTCGCGCGCGCAAGAGGCTTCGCATCGACTCCGTGGCGACCATGGTCCGAGCGGCACAGCCGTGAAATCGGCGCAGATACGCATACGACCAATCGACGGGGACCGGCCATCGCGCCCGGACATACTCCGGAAATTGAGTATGGTATGAGGTCGTGAACGGCAACGACCGGCTTCGGCACAAGGCCCGCACCGCATGGCCGATCGGCCCTTCGGTGGCGATATGAACGGCCTGAGGGCGAAACGCTTCCAGCGCCCGCTTCACGCCCGGTTTGGGAAACAACGCCAGACGGATCGACGGATAGGTGGGACAGGGATATGTTCGAAAATGCTCCGGGGTAATGAGCCTGACCTCATGTCCCATCTGTCGCAGATGCTCGACGGTATAGCCAAGCGTGCGCACGACGCCGTTGACCTGCGGCAGCCAGGCGTCAGTCGCGATCGTGATTCTCATGGCGCGATCTCTTCGTCCGCATGGTCGACGACGTTTTATGGAGACATCGCTCACAGCCTGCCTTCTTGTGAAATTCAGCCCGGCCGACCGGAATACACTCTTTACCGCCCGACAACGATCTTCTAATGGAGATGCAACCACGGGAGCCTAGACTTCCGGATAGGACAACCCGTTTACCAAGGAGGCTCCTAATGGTCACGGTCGGACAACTGATGAAGAAAGAGCCCGTTACGGTGGACTGCCGAACCTCGGTGATCGAAGCGGCCAAGTTGATGAGAAGCTTCAACATCGCCAGCGTCCTTGTGTCCCGCCAATCATGCATCGTCGGCATGGTGACGGAATCGGACATCGTCAAAAAGGTTGTCGGAGCGGACCGCGCGCCTTATTTCGTACCGGTGGAGGACATCATGAGCACCCCGGTGGTCGGCATCGAAGAGCGTCGTCCGTTGACGGAAGCGGCCGATCTCATGAGCAAGTATCAATCACTGCACGTCGGCGTCATGAAAGACGGCACCGTAGTCGGTGTGCTGTCCGTGGGAGACTTGCTGCGGCCCGTCTCACTCGATGAGTTGTAAGCGCTTCTTCCTTTCTTGACGGCGATCGTGGATTCTGGGGCTCCGTCCTCACGGGTGGAGGCAGGCGGTTTGCACTGACTGCTTGTCCCGGCCTCAATCACGCTGTCGTGGAGAGCGGTCATCCGCGAAGCTTGTAGCCGATCCCGCGGACGGTAACGATCAGCTTCGGGCGGGCCGGATCGGATTCGATTTTTTGCCGCAGAGAATGGATGTGAACATCGAGCGCGTGCTCTTCAAGAGCATAGCCTTCGCCCCACACTTTGTTCAGCATCTCTTGGCGAGAAAACAGGCGATTGGGGGACTCCAAAAACTGCCGGAGGATTTGAAACTCTTTCGGGGTCAGCTCAACCAACCGTCCGCCGACGCTCACCTCGTGACGATCCACGTCCATTTTCACCTTGCCCACCTGGTAAGAATGGTGCGACTCGCTCCTCGGCATCCGGCGGCGCAGGATCGCCCGCACGCGGGCCAGCAGCTCGCGGGGGCTTTTGGTGCAGACGACGAGATCGATGTCTCGTTCGTAATCTTGAAGACATTCTTCGTCAGAGCAGGAACCCGCAGCATCCTGAACGGCAATAATCGGCGCCGCGCTCGCGTCACGAAGCTGGTGAATCGTCTGGGCGTCGCCGAGCCGGCGATCAATGATGATCAGAGCCGCTCCCGACTCCTTCGCGGCCGAGAGCGCTGCTCCGAGCGTCACCACGCTTGCGCTCTGATAGCCGTTCGTGTCAAAGGTCCGCTTGATCGACTCCACGAACGGTTCGGAACGGGAGAAGATGAGAATCGTCTCTCGCACAGCGACGACCGATGATGGTCCGGACAGCATCATTACAGCGTCCATACTAAAAGGTCGCAGGAACAGGGTCCTTAGTTCCATGTAAATTGTCTGTAAACTGCCTCAGCCGACCCATCCGTTTGCCGGTTTATCAGTTTATTTTATTTGAGAGGAAGCTCCCCGCCCTCTGGGGAGTTAACAAGGAGTTAACGATATATTGATCGAGAAGAAACGATCGCTCTTTACTCTCGACCTGGTCGGTTGCGTTCGTTCTGACTTGCAGAACCGTCTTAAAACATTAAGGAGACGCCTCAATGTCGTTCGTTCTGATAGGGATACGGCTCTTTATCATCATGATCGCCCTGGTCCCGCTTGAGGAAGCGAGTTGGGGGCAAATCCGCCCTCCGCTCGATCCTGACCTGGTCTCCTACCTCTACCCCGACGATCGAGAGCCGATCTCCGGCAAATTGACGATCTCGGGCTCGAACACCATGAGCCCGTTGATGCAGGCCTGGGTTGACGGCCTCCGCGAGAAACATCCGAACTTGAAAGTGACGCTGTCGGGGCAAGGGTCCAAGACGGGCCTTGAAGCTCTGCTTGAACACCGAACCGAAGTCGCCGCGCTTTCTCACCGCATGACCGCAGCCGAACTTTCCGAATTCGTCAAGGAGTACGGCTACGAACCGACTGAGGTGCCGGTCGCCGTCGACGCCCTTGCCGTGTTCGTTCATCAGACCAATCCGATCGCCGGCCTTTCATTAGAAGAATTGGACGCCATATTTTGCCAAGACCGGAGGCGGGGATTTCCCGACCCCATCGACACCTGGGGAGCGCTCGGACTCGACGGCGAGTGGTTTTCGGCACCGATCCATCTCTATGGACGAAATGCACAGTCCGGTACCAGTGCGTTTTTCAGAGAAGAGGTGTGCCAAGGCGGCCCTTTGAGTTCCCGATTGACGGAGGAGCCCGGTTCCGCCTCGGTGATTCTCGAGATGGAGTCAGATCGGCACGGCATCGGCTTCAGTTCAATCGGCTATCGAACCTCCTACGTGAAACCGGTTCCGATCGCCACGGTCAAGGGAGGACGCTATGTGGAGCCGACCTTCGCAAGCGCCACGGACGGCTCATACCCTCTGAGGAGGAGCCTTTACCTGTATATCGCCAAGCCCCCCAAAACCTCCTCATCTCCGGCCGTGGTTGAATTGATTCGCTTCGCGTTGAGCCGGCAAGGCCAAAAGCTGGCGTTGGATCTTGGCTACTACCCGCTGTCGTCTCAGGAAATCGGACGTACGCTTGCGAAATGGTCACGATCGGTGTCCGCCGCGCAGACCGGCTCTCCCACTCAATCCCCTTCGCGACCTGGTTCCTGAACATGGCCTCTTGCCTGTTGCTCATGGGAATCCCCTCCAGCAAACCGGCGTCTCGCGACCCCTACGTTCATTTTCGTCCCCCTTGTCTGTCGTAAAGCATTCGGTCCGCCCAAACCGAATCATTCACGAGGCGTTGCGATCGTGAGTGTTTCCCATAACAACGAGCACGTTTCTCTTTACACCGATTTCCGCAGGTCTCCGGTTCTGACGGTTTTCGGACAGAAACTGTTCTCGGCCGGATGGTGGGGGGAGCGGACCGGGATCCGATGGTTTGCGGTCCTCCGGTCAAAAACTCCATTGCAACTGGAATCTGAGTTGCTCACCGGATTGCAACTGATAAGGAGTCTGTACACATGTGATACCGGTGACGCTGGGGTCTGCGCAGGAAGCGGGAATGGTGGTCGAATCCGGCGACGTGCGTTGACTCCAGGCGTAGGCCACCGTCAATTCAAGCGCTCTATTGATCCGCAACTCGACTCCCAACTCGGCTTCGCGTACGGTATTGCGTGGAGCGTTCGCCTGCGCCTTCTTACCGCCGAAGTATTCTTGAAGACGAACATAGGGAATGATGCTCTCGCAGAAACTGTCGCACCGATAGTTGTAAAAAACCTGGATATAGCCGCCGCGGATGTTGCCCGTCGTAATGTGAGTCCGCTCTCGATTCAACTCCGGCCCGCGCCCGATCGTATATTCGCCCTGCAGACCAAACGGCTGAGGGTAGAGAACAAAATGCCACGTCACCCGTTCATCCAAATAGTTGCCGCCGTCTTCCACGATCGGCGTCAGGGGTGCTCCCTGCGAGGCAGGCGAAGGATTGAGCGGTACCACCGGCGTCGTTGACACCTGGTAGCGGCCCATGTAGGCATCCATCCCGATCTGCAAAATCTGTCCATTGGAAAACTCATGGGGATACATCGCATGAAAGACGACGTGCTTGTTTTTATTTTGGTCGCGAACGTTGATCCCTTGACCGTTATAGACCCCGATCCCCAACATGCCGTAGTCGCCTGATCCCTTGAGGCCGCCGTCCACGAGCCGGCGAAATCGTTCCCGCACGGAAACCGGCGTGTAATAGAGAAACAGTCCCAGATCCCGCTCGGTCGGCGCCGCGCTGCTCACCGCGTCGTTTCGATCAAAGGCCAGCCGGTTCTGGCTCGACTGCATGTTCTCGAACCCAAATGGCACCTTGGACAGCCCGGCCCTGATTCTCCATTCTTTATTCTCCGTCAGAAACAGATCGGCATACAGGTCGCGGACAACGCCGGCTTGCTCAACGCTTCCGATCAAACCGGCGAATTCCGGCTGAAAATAGAAAAAGACTCGTTCATGCGGCTGTCCGCTGAAGATCAACCGGGCGCGCCTGATAAAGAATTGATTGGTTTCATCGATCGACCGGTCTTGATCGACACGAAGGAAATCGTTGTCAATGAGGTAGTTATATCGGAGTTGGGCATAGCCCCTGACGCTGATCTTTTCCCACCATCGTTCGCGGACCGGCGTGTCTCCGGCCGCTCGGCTGGCTTCCAATTCTTTTTGCTGCCGCTTTTCCTCTTCCGCTTTGAGTCGGATCCATTGATCGATCGAGATCTGCTGGTTTTCTAAAAGCAGATCTTCGAGATTTCCTCCCCATGCTTCGCCGTCTCCGATCGCCAACAAACACAAAAGGCCGACGACGATGGCCCCCATCCCTCGCCCGCGCCCTCCAATCTCCACTGAACAGACTTCTTGATGCATGGATCCTCCCCTGGCCTCGCCCATTACAAGCCGACAGACCAGGGGAGGATACGGAGAGGCGATTACAGACCAGTTACAGTTCGATCCATGGTGGGTTAACTTGCGGCAAACCGTCCTTGTGACATCGAGACGTTCTAGACAGCAGACACTGAACCGCCCGCCGCGTCCATGCTCCTCAGACGCCACACAATGAGCAGCGTTGCCAATCCAGCGGCGAAGAAGATGGCGGTGTCAGCGATCGGGACCGGAACCATCGTCCCGCGCAGTGTGAATGTCACCACTTTATCCTGATGTTTGTCTCGGAACACACGATCCCAATTCACATGAAACTCGAGGGTCTCCAGGTCGATTGTTCCCGTCGCAAGACCGCCGATATTCCAGATGCGAAACTCATCACGCCACGCGTGACTTAAATAGAGCGAGGAGAGATCGACCGTCATCGACGTACCGTCGATGACGGCCGACGGCGCGGGCTCGCCGTTGAAGCCTGACGTAAAGAGCGAGATCGTATACTCGCCCCTGACCACCGGCGTCACCAGATCACCGATCGGTTGATACTCACCGATCGTCAACATCACCGGTTGATTGAACAACTGAGCCACTTTTCGCCCAAAGTATTCCTCGATGCTAACCGAAATTGCCGGACCGCGAACATCGTCAGGCTCAGGTTCCACAACGTCAGATGGTCTGACCGTTGCTGCGTAGCCGGACCCGACCCCGCCCATGACCGCTACCAACGCTCCTAC
>JANDJJ010000139.1 GCA_024330945.1 Nitrospira sp.
CCCGGCGGGATTGAGTCAGGCGAAGGGAATACAGAGTGTCGTGGGGACTCAGATCGTCGGTGGATCTGTTACCTTTCGCGATGTGGGGGGACACAGCGGTCATGGTGATTTCGGCGGCAGTGTGAATTGGCCCCCGCCGAGCCACTTTTATTTCAGCGCCAATTTAGGTGTCATGGGGATGTCGGGCCTCTCGTCGGTCACTCTCGGCATGGGAGTGACGTCGCCGTTCGGGTTGAACATTCGATATCCGCTCGACGGCCCTTTTCGGACCATCGTGACATCGGCGGCGCTTCCCTTGATCGACATCAAGCCAACCGTGGCCTATCGAATCAGCGACAGTTTATCCGTGGGGGTGGGCGCCGACATTTATACGTTCGCCGGCTTTCTCGGCGAGGGCCATGCGGAGACGAAACTGATCAGTGATTTCACGTTCGGTCTTCCACCCGGCGCGGCCATTGAATTTAACGGGAAGGGAACCGGAGCGGGAGTGACGGCTGGTCTTCAATATGCTCCGCTGAAAAATGTGGCAGGGCTTCCCGTCATGGCCCTCGGTCTGGTGTATCGCAGTCGAGCGGTCGTGCCGTTGAACGGTTCCATCCTGGCCGACGGGGTGAAGGTCGTCGATGCCTCCACGGAGCTGGCGCTCCCCCACGTCGTAACCGGCGCCATTGCCTATTGGCCGATCCGCACGAGCGGAAAAGAATGGAAGATCGAGCTCGATGTGGAGTACGTGGGATGGAGTGCCAACAAAGACCTCGATATCCGACTTCAGAACGGGGCGATTGTCCGTCAGCCGCAGAATTGGAAAGACGTCCCGGTCATCGCGGTGGGGACCGAGTATCGATGGTTGAATCCGGTATGGTTGTCTCATTGGGAGGTGGCCGCCCGAATGGGGTACACCTACACGGGGGATCCCGTTCCCGACCGAACCTTCAATCCCGCGTTGATGTCACTGCCGGCACATACGTTCTCCCTCGGCGCCGGTTTTCTCTGCAAGGGAGCGGGGCGATTGTTGGGATTGATTCCTTGCAGCGGAGCGTCGTCGTTATGGCCCAAGGGAATCGGAATCGATCTTGCGTTTCAAGAATGGTTTTATGAATCGCGCACAGTCGTAGGCAGCCTCGTCAGTCCAGCCCTTCACGGCACCTATCGAGCCGCCGTGCATCTCGGATCGGTGGGCCTGCACGTGCTTTATTGAGGGATCAATAGTCGTCCGTGAGCGGAAACCTCACGAAACGTCCCCGTCTTTTTCGCCGAGTGTCCGCCGAAGATCGGCGATAGTCCGAGGGCCGAGACCTGCTGCGCGAAGAGCCTCGTCGCCGGCGGAAGCCAGCTTGTCCAGACTGCCGAATCGGCTGAGCAATTGATTGCGTCGAACTTCGCCCATCCCGATGACGCGATCGATCCCGGACGCCGTCAGCGATCGTCCACGCAGGCGGCGGTGGTAAGTGAGCGCGAAACGATGGGCCTCGTCCCGAATCTGTTGGAGCAGATGGGTCGAAGGTGAGGTCGGGGAGAGAACGATCGGGTTTTTTCTGCCGGCCAGGAACACGCGTTCGTCCTTGTCTCCGCGGGCCTTCGCCAACCCGAGAATCGGCAGGGTGGGGAGGCCGGCTTCCTTGAGCCCTTCCATGGCCGATGACAATTGTCCCAAGCCGCCGTCGATGAGGATCAGGTCCGGCTTGGAGAGACCTTCGGTCATGGTGCTCGGTTGGCCCCCGGGTGCGCCATACCGTCGAATCACCGCTTCTTTCATGCTGGCGAAATCGTTGGCGCCGCCGACGGTCTTGATCTTAAATCGCCGGTAGTCGGCCTTCTTCATTCGGCCGTCTTCCCAGACGACCACGGAAGCGACCGAGAGATCGCCCATGGTGTTGGAGATGTCAAAGCCTTCGATCCGTCGAGGGGGCTGATCCAGTCTGAGCAACCGTTGAAGCTCCGCGCCGGCCTGTCGGTCTCGCTCTTCTTCCCGCAGATGGTCGGCGACGGCCGCCGTCGCGTTTTCTTCGGCCAGGAGCACCAGTTGGTGCTTGGCACCTCGTTCCGGAGCGATTACGCGAACCGGCTCCCCCCGCTTGTCGGAGAGCCATTGCTCAATCAACGTTGCGTCTTCCAGGGCGGTGGGGACCAGAACTTCCTTGGGCGGTTGCCCGTCTTTGTTGTAGAACTGCTCGATGGCCGAACGGACGAGTTCCTCATCCATGGCATCAGCCGACTGCGGCCAAAAGAAATCTTTGCGTCCGATCAACAGGCCGCCGCGGACGAACAGAATCTGCAAGTCCACGGCGTCGCCTTGCCGCGCCAGGCCGATCACGTCTTGATCCACGGCCGAGACCTGCGTCACCCGCTGCTTTTCCAACACCCGTTCCACCTTGAAGAGACGGTCTCGCAATCGAGCCGCTTCCTCGAATTCCTGGCGATCCGCCGCTTGCTCCATCTTCTCACGCAGATCGTCCAGCAATTCGCGATCGCGACCTTCCAGGAATTGACGGACCTGCCTCACGATCTGGTGGTACTCGTCCTTCGTCTGGTTGCCAGTGCACGGCGCCATACACCGTTTGATTTCAAACTCGAGACAAGCCCGTTCTGCCGTTCCGTCGATGTCGATGGAGCAGGTCGCCAGTGGGAACACGTGCTTGATGACTTTCAACGTCTCCCGCAAGGCGTTGGTCGGCGTATAGGGGCCGTAGTAGAGGGCTCCGTCTCGCTGGACACGGCGCACGATGGACAGTCGCGGGAAGTCGTCTTTGATCGGCAGCCGGAGGTAAGGATATTGTTTGTCGTCGCGAAGCACGATGTTGAATCGAGGCTTGTGGCGTTTGACCAGATTGCTCTCGAGGATCAGCGCTTCCAATTCCGAACGGGTGACCATTGTTTCCATGTCGGCGATCTGGCTCACGAGCAAGGCGGTTTTGGGACTGTGATCGGCGCTGCGTTGAAAGTAGGATCGCACCCGACCGGCGAGGACGGCGGCCTTGCCGATGTAGATGATGGTTCCCTGGGCGTTTTTGAACAGATACACCCCCGGCCGTTCGGGGAGGTGAGTGAGTTTGGCAAGGAGTTCGTCGCGCGTCATGGTCACGTCTCGATGAAGAAAAGGATACCAGGATCGGCGTCCTCATTGCTTCCCGCGCGATGGTCGGCGGATGCCGGGGGAAGACCGTGCCGGCCTTATTGCAATGATCGAACGAACGAGGAACTGAGCGTACCTCGCGCGACTTCGGCTACCGGGCCCTTCATGGTGAGGCTGAAATCCGGGGCGACGTCGATGCGCAGGGTTCCGCCCGGCATCTTCACCGTGACGGGGCTCTCGACCAGGCCCAAGCGAACGGCGGCGCTGGCGGCGGCGCAGGATGAAGAGCCGGACGCCTGAGTTTCGCCGGCCCCTCGCTCCCAGATCAAGATGAAGATTTCCTTGCGGCCGGTCGGGACGGCCAACTGGACGTTCGTTCGTTTGGGAAACAACGGATGGGTTTCCAAGGCCGGCCCCAGCTCCAACAGATCCTCGCGCGACCAGGACTTGCCGGAAGGCTTGAACACCACGCAATGGGGATTGCCCACGCTCACGCCGGTGAAGATCACCGTGCGACCCACGACGTTGATCGGCTGTTGAATCAATTCCGGGACGTCGAGTGTGCAGGGAAGGGACGCCGGCGTGAAGATGGCTCGCCCCATTTCGACCGTGGCTTCACGGGCGTCGCCATGACGGTCGATATGGAGCGCGATCGACACGAGTCCTCCTTTGGTTTCGACCGTGAACCGCCGCTTTTTCGTCTTGCCGGTCGCGTGGAGGTAGCGGGCGAAAATGCGAAGGCCGTTTCCCGATTTTTCGGCCTCGCTGCCGTCCGGATTGAAGATCCGCAGGCCGAAGTCGGCGTTCTTCGAGGGAGTCAACGCGAGAATGCCGTCACTGCCCAGTCCCCAATGGCGGTCGCAGATACGTTGAACGTTCTTGGAGGTGAGCTTGAATGTCAACTCCCGGGGATCTAGGACGAGATAATCGTTGCCCAGGCCATGCCCGCGAAAGAATCCGTTTTTCATCCGTCAACTCCTTATCACGTAAATAGGTGGCTCGTCAGACGATCTTCACGCCGGCCGGGCGCTCGACCAATTCGATTTCGTAGCCATCTGGAGCGTCAATGAAGATGAAGCGGCTGCCGGAAGAGGTTTGAGTGGGGCCGTCCGTGATCGGAATGCCTTGCTCGGTCAATGACGCGACGGCTTGATCGAGACTCTCTACTTGAAACGCGAGATGAACGAGATCCTCCTGCACGCGAACCGGTCCGCTTGGGGGGAAACAGGTCAGTTCGATCAGCTCCTCGCTGTTGGGAGCTTTCAGGAAGGCGAGCTGCGATCCGCGCGGCGAGGTCTTGCGCTCGACGACCTCCAAGCCGAGCACGGCGGTGTAAAACGTGATTGTGGCGTCGAGATCGCTGACGCGCATCCGCGTATGGAGCAGTTTGGTCACCTTCATATGATCACTTATAGCAGATGGTGGAGGGCCGGTGGCAAGATCCGACATGAAGCGAAAGGAGGTCTCCGGCGGGATCGCCGTCCAGGATGATGGTGGCCGGGATGGGGGGGATGGTTATCGGCCGTCTCTGGTTGGTCCCGTGGTCTTCCGCAAGAGAACCTCCGAGGAGCCCGGAATCAAAAAATCCAGCATCGGGCCGATCTCTTGATAGCCCAGTTTCCGATAGAAGGCTCTGGCCGACTTATTAAAGTCCGACACGCAGGTGAACAGGTTGTTGGCCCTGGCGAACACGGCCTGCTCCACGTGCTCGATCATCCGACGTCCGACCCCGTTCCGTCGCGTCCATGGCGCGACGGCCAACAATTCCAAATAATCGCCGGCCAAAAAATTCGGCCGGACGACCGCGATCCCGGCGATCCGCTCATCGAGCTCGGCTACGTAGCTGTCGCGCCCCTGGGGGAGGGGGCAAAAGATGCGATCCCAATCGGCCGCCGTATAGCCGAGCGTTCGCCAAGGATCTGACTCGCCCAGCATGTGCACGACGGCCGATCGATCGTCGGGCCGCATGGCTCTGACAAGAACGGCGGTCATCGAACCGTCTCTTTGCAATTCAGCAATTCGCCGACGGTCATGGGGGTCAGTTGTTTATGAGGGAGCACGTCACGGGTCAGTCGCTCGATCACCTCTCGCGTGTGCTTGCCCTTTCCGTTGGCGTGAAACACGAGAATGCTGCCCGGCTTCAGGCGCTTCGTCACGCGATCGAGAATCCGTTCCGTCGAGAGATGGGGGTCGGGATCGCCCGACTCGATGTCCCATTGGATAAACCGAAGGCCGAGTGCCTTCACCACCTGAACGGTGACGTCATCGTATTCTCCGTAGGGGGGACGGAATAACGTGGCTCGATGGGCGTAACGTTTGTTCAGGTAGGCGACCGGCCCCAAGATTTCAGCACGCTGCGCGTGAGCGTCGGAAAAGGGCAAATGTGCATGTGAGTCACCGTGTGGCCCGATCTCAAACCATTCGAGACCAAGCAATCGGCCCACCTCTTCTTCATGCTTGGCGATCCACTTGCCAGACAGGAACAGGGTGGAGTGGATTCGATGGTCGATC
>JANDJJ010000013.1 GCA_024330945.1 Nitrospira sp.
TTCGATGGCCGTATCGATGGCCTCTTGAAGGCTCAGCGGTTCGAGCACGGTGACGGGTGCGTCGGCGGGCATGATATGGACGTCTTGCCGCAGACTGTCTTCCCCCGGATTCAGCAGGCGCCGAAGCTGATCTTCCTGGTCGTGGATGGTTCGTTCGGCGACCAACACTTGTTCTACGCGTGAGGCGACGGCCGCTTCCGCCTGCAGGACGTCCACGATGGACATGACGCCGGCTTTCAGCTTGGCGCGGTTGGAGGCCAGCAATTCTTCGGCGGCCTTGAGGGCGGTCTGGGCGACTTTTAAGTTTTCGTTCGCGAAGACGAGTTCCCAATAGGTTTGTTCCACAGACGCGATGACGCTCATCACGCGGTCGCGAAAGACGTGATGTTCTACTTCGGCGTTGTTTTGAGCGACCTTGATGAAGGTCTTGTTGACGTCGATGCCGGCGTTGCGCAGGAGCGGTTGCGTGATCGTCAAGGCCAGGCCGCCGGTCCACGACGGGTTGAACAAAAATCCTCTGGCGACGTCTTGATTGATGCTGCTTCGGGATGGACTGTAATTCAGATTGACATTGCCGCCGGTGATCAGGTTTTGCGTCGCATCGACAGTGACGGAGTGGTTGCGTTGATCAAAGACGGTGATCTCGTTCAGGACTCCGCCCGTCCCTCCGAACACGGGTCGATTCAGCGGGCTGACGATCCGATTGTATTGTCCGTTGATGCT
The DNA here is from genome assembly GCA_024330945.1 of Nitrospira sp. GTDB lineage: Bacteria > Nitrospirota > Nitrospiria > Nitrospirales > Nitrospiraceae > Nitrospira_D. Next base: position 724 of record JANDJJ010000013.1, read on the forward strand.
GAAGGTCGGGTCGAACTTCGATTGTTCGATGACGATGTCGGCCAATCGGCTTTCCTTGGTGTGGCGGCTGATGCTGATGTCGAGATTGTATTGCAACGCGCGCAGCGCAGCATCCGCAAGCGAGAGGGGTTCGCGCAGCGCGGCCGGTGTTTCCGATGCCTCGTCGGTTGAAGCCGACGTCGGACCATCAATCGGTCCCGAGGCGATCCAGAACACCATAATGAAAACGGCTGTGCGCCTCAAACCAAGAGATACCATTTCGAACTCCATACACTCCTCCTTGGAATCGACTTCGGTCGCCGGTCTATACTATAATCCGGCAAAAAGGAAATTGTCATGAAACGCGCGCGCTTGTTGGAAATTACAAGGGGGATGGCGGGCCTGTCCCTGTTTCTGTTCCTGACAGGGCAGTTCGGTTCAACCGCCTCGGGGCAGGGAGTGTCCGGTGTGCGGGCCTTTGGCGGCGGGGTTGCGCCCCTCGTGAGGTTTCCGGGCGGCAGCCTCTATATTGACAACCAGGGTACACAGGGATTCCTGTACACGCCGGGGAAGAATTTCCAGACTTACAGTTTTCGCAACCCCGCCACAGGTCAGGCGTGGAGCGGGGCGGTCGGAACCTTGGGGCCGCAGCTTTCCATCGGACTGATTCAAGGCGCCAATCAAACCGGCAATCCGCTCATTCTGCCTGGTCCCCCGCGCCAAACCGCTCCGCTGCTTCCGATCCAATCAACGCTTTTGGACGATATTCCGTAACCTTCGACCTGGTTCAGGACGACGGGTGGGCAAGGCCAGAAGAGTCCGCGCCCTGACCATTGGTGGGGCGCAGACACCTCTCGTAGAAACGTTCACGGCCCATCGGCCAACCGCCACGCCAAGGCCAGCACGTACCGAGCCACGTTTCGCAAGATGTCCGGATCGAGTGTGTCGGCCGTGTCGGTGGGCCGGTGAAAATGTGGATGAACGCCGCCGCTGACCACCGTGACGGTCGGCACGCCCGCTTCCTTGAACGGCACATGATCGCCGCCGGGGAAAAATCCGAAGAGATCGAGTCGGTCCTGTAACCCCGCCGCCGTTCCCGCGTCGAGGGCGACCCGCTTATCCAGACCGGTCACGCCGACCGTGAGCCTTCCGTTACCGATTCCGGCATGGTCGATATTGATCATGGTCTTGGTTGCTGTGAGCGGCACAAGAGGGCGCGAGATATAGAGACGCGACCCGAGCAAATCTCGCTCCTCTCCGCTGAACGAGACAAAGAGGATCGAATGCCGGGGATGGAATCCGGCTTTGATAAGGACCCGCGCCACCTCCAGGATCACGGCGGTGCCCGAGGCATTGTCGTCCGCCCCCGGAAACAACAGGCCGGCCGGTTTGCCGAAATGGTCGCGGTGTGCGCCGATGATGATCCAGTCCGGTCCCCTTCCGGGGAGCACTCCCAACACGTTGGTCAGTAGGCCGTCTTGGATCGTGGTGTTCCACCGGAGCGACGCATAGTGATTCGTGACAATTGAGCGGGATGACGGATTCCGGTTGAGCTGCTCTTGAAGCGTGCGTAGGCGATCGGAAGCGGCGTTGTTCGAGTCGGCAAGGATCTGTTCCGCGAGGGTCGTGCTGATCCAGGCCCCTGGGATGGCATGGTCGAGGGGCAGTTGTCCGTAGAAGGCGCTGGGGCTTCCTGTGACGCCTCGGCGGGCTTCATAGGGATGGAGAATAGGGCCGGTTGCGGTCAGATAGGCAAGGGCGCCGCGTTCCCGCGCGAACCGGACCTTGTCCGCATGGCTGATCGGATGTTTGAGGTGGTCCGGCTTCCCTCGCAGGAAGAGCACAATGCGGTTATTGACGTCCACGCCGGCATAGTCGTCGATGCCTTGGGCTGGATCGACAATGCCATAGCCGGCAAAAACAATTTGACCCTGAAGATCGGCGGAAGGCGCGTCAAAGATAGGAAGGTAATCCGTGCCGAGGGAGACCGCCGACAGATGCTCAATAGCTCCGATTCGGAGTTCAGGATCGGGAGCCAGCACGGGAGTGGAGAGAAGAGTTGCCATGATGCCTGCCGTGGCACCATCTGTTGTCGTCAAGCGTGGTGCTATCAGCGAATCGTGGAAGACTCTGGGTAAACGAAGTCCCGCCGATAAAAATTCTTGCGCCACCCAGTGGGCGGAACGGAGATCATCTTCCGTTCCCGTTTGCCGCCCGTTAAGTGACGGGTTGCTCAATGTTCGGACATCGGCCAGCATCCGTTCGGCAGAAATGATGCCGAGGGCTCCGGACAGTCCGTCGTCCGCTTGTTGAGCGACGAGCGTTGTCGCTTGAAAGACGATCCAGAAGCCGACAAGGGCGGGCGTTTGTCGTGCAAGGGAAGAGGCGAAAATGCGCAAAAACCCTCCGTCTTCGAGCTTTGACCTTGCAAAGTGGAAAAAACTATAACACAGCCGGCGTGACCCGTTGCACCATCTTGGAGAGGCAGGGTACTATCCCACGTTGACATGGACAAGGAGTGAGCAAAGGAAAAGTCTGTGTGCCAAGAGGGGGTGTCGATGGCGGCTGGCGATTCGGGGAACGGGTTGTATGACCACCTCTATAAACGTTTTTTTGAACAGCGGGACACTCATCACGGTTATTCGTTTCAGGAGGCCGCGGGAGGCAGTGTGCCACCGCCGACGGTGACGTTCGGCGAAAAGCTTCGCTGGTGGACATGGGATCGGTGGCGGCGGCGGAAGAAGATTCTTGCCGAACGAGACCGGTTGCAACGGGAAATTCTTCAAATTAAAAACGCCGGTCGATCAAAATAGCGGGACGGCCACGATGTCTTGTGTTGTTATGAAGTGTTGTTAGGCGGATGAAAACAAGTTGCTCGACGGGGAGATCGGCCATGGCGCGGTCCCAAAGGAATCGAAGAGTCGTGATAATAGGGGGCAAAGTGCTCTGGATCTGTCTCTTGGTCGGATGGAGCATCCCTGCTGTCGGTGACTCGGCAGAGGCCGTGCAGTGGGAAACACGGGAGGAGAAAGAATTCCATCTCAAGCAGCAGGCGAAAGGCGGATTATTTCAACGGTGGACGTTCGATCAAGACCATCCCGATCAGACGCCAGCCGGATTTTTGGAGATGGCCGTCGGGAAGGAGCAGCCTGTCGCCTGGATCGTTCAGACCTCCATGGATGCGCCGTCACCGCCCAATGTCGTGGCGGTATCGGCGGACTGTGATGGGAAGCCCTGTTACCATTTGTTGATCGCCGAGGGGCTCGATTATGAATATCCGGATCTTACGGTTCGCTTCCGAGGTTCGCAAGGAATCGGGGGGATCGTTTTTGGCGTCAGAGATGCCGAGAATTTTTACGCGACGGTGGTCGATCTGGCGACGTCCACGGCGCGCGTGATTCGGATGATGGGAGGAAAAGAGCAGGTGCTGGCGCAAACTTCGGTGAGTCTTAAAAATACGGACTGGCATTCGTTGAGAGCGCAGCGGAACACGATCATCAGCAAGGACTTTATCGAGATGTTCGTCGACGGCATGTTGGTCTTGTCCGTCGAGGATCAGACGCTCGGGCTCGGACAAGTTGGTCTGGTGGCCGGAGGAAAGGCGTCGTTATTTTTCGACCTATTTCATGCCGCTCCTCTTTTTTCTCATCGCCCGCTGTCGCCTCCCCCTGCCTATTAAGCCACCATGTAAATGGTGACGGTATTGATCAAGGAAAAGAGGGGACGAGAGATCGAAGCTTGCCTTTGCCTCATCGAGTGGGGTACGATAAGCCCGCTTGGATGCGAGAGGCCTAGCAGACAAGCGCGGAGAGCGATAAGGCCTGAGCCGGTGTTGTTTTGGTCCAGCTAGGGAATTTGATCGGAAGCCGGAGTAAAGCCGGCGCGGTGTCGTGACGTCTTCGGCCCCTTTCTTTCTTCACTTCCTTCTCGAGTCCAAAACAGCACCATTGTGTCAAAGGAGGGTCTGCTGATGGGTGCGAAGATTTATGTGGGTGGATTGCCGTACGCAACAACGGAGCAGCAACTGAGCGATTTGTTTGCCGCTCACGGGACTGTGGCATCGGCGCGGATCATCACGGACAAGTTTACCGGGCAATCCCGGGGATTTGGATTTGTGGAGATGTCCTCCGAGTCCGAGGCACAGGCGGCCATCGCGGCATTAAATGGGACACAATTCGGTGGACGAACCTTAACGGTCAATGAAGCTCGTCCCCAGGAACCCCGCCAGGGCGGTGGAGGCCGAGGGGGATTTGGAGGGGGCAGTCGCAACTAGCCCGATCGTGTTTTTCGTGATGCAGGGGGAGCCGGCGATCCGGCCCCCCTTTTTTATTCTGTTTGTTCAACCAAGAGTCTGTGATCCGCCGGTACGTGGAGGCCGATCAAGGTTGTGACGAAAAGACGATGATTCCGTTCAAGCTTGAGGCGCCATTTAAACCCTGCGGTCATCAGCCGGAAGCGATCGCCAAGCTGGCGGCTGGAATAGAAGCCGGGAAACGCCACCAGGTTTTGCTGGGAGTCACCGGATCTGGCAAAACGTTTACGATGGCCAACCTGATCGAACGAGTCCAAAAACCCACGCTGGTGCTCGTTCACAACAAAACGCTCGCCGGGCAACTGTATCAAGAGTTCAAGCAGTTCTTTCCCCGCAACGCCGTCGAGTATTTCGTGAGCTATTACGATTATTACCAACCGGAAGCCTACATCCCACAGAGTGATACCTACATCGCCAAAGATGCATCGATCAACGATGCCATCGACCAAATGCGGCATGCCGCGACCACGGCGTTGCTTCAGCGAAACGACGTGCTGATCGTGTCATCGGTTTCGTGCATCTATGGGTTGGGATCTCCGGAGGTGTACCACGATATGTTGGTTTATCTGCAAGAGGGCGATGAGATCCGGCGGGAAAAAATTTTACAAAAGCTCGTGGAGATCCAATATGAGCGGAACGACGTTGATTTTCATCGTGGGACGTTTCGAGCGCGAGGGGACGTGATTGAAGTGTTTCCCGCGTCGTCGGAGGCCAAATCGGTGCGGATCGAGCTGTTCGGTGACGTAGTCGATGCGATCCATGAAATTGATCCGCTCACCGGGAAGTCGGTGGGGAAGTTACCGAAAATCGCCATCTATCCCAACACGCATTATCTCATCGCGCCGGATCGCTACGAACGGGCCATCGCCGGGATAGAGGAAGAACTGGAAGAACGGTTGATCTATTTCAGAAAAACAGGCCGGTTGGTCGAAGCACAGCGTCTGGAGCAGCGTACGAAATTCGATTTGGAAATGATTCGAGCCGTCGGCTATTGCCATGGCATTGAGAACTATTCGCGCCATTTAAGCGGACGGGCGCCTGGTGAGCCACCGCCCACGTTGCTGGATTATTTTCCGAAAGACTTTCTGTTGATCGTTGACGAGTCGCACGCGACGATTCCGCAAGTGGGCGGCATGTACGAAGGAGATTACTCACGGAAGCGGACCCTGGTGGAATACGGTTTCCGCCTTCCCTCGGCGGTGGATAACCGCCCGCTGAAATTTTCGGAGTTCGAACGGTGCCTGCATCAAGTGGTCTACGTGTCGGCCACGCCGGGTCCTTATGAATTGGAACGGGCGAAGGGCGATATCGTGGAACAGATCATCCGTCCGACCGGCCTGATGGATCCGGCGATCACGGTGGCGCCGGCCAAGGGACAGGTGGATCATCTGCTGGGGCAGGTGCGGGCGGAGGTTGCCAAAGGGGGGCGTGTGCTGGTCACGACTTTGACCAAACGCATGGCTGAGGATTTGACGGAGTATTACCATGATCTCGGCGTCAAGGTGCGGTATCTTCATTCCGACATCAAGACCCTCGAACGGGCCGAAATTGTGCAAGACCTTCGACGCGGTCGATTCGACGTCTTGGTGGGAATCAATCTGCTGCGTGAGGGGCTGGATCTGCCGGAAGTGAGTCTTGTCGCCATCCTCGATGCCGATAAGGAGGGATACCTCCGTTCCTATCGGTCGCTCATTCAAACGGCCGGCCGAGCGGCGCGCAACGTCGAAGGTCGGGTAATTTTCTACGCAGACACCGTCACCGACTCGATGCGGATGGCGATCGAGGAAACGGAGCGGCGGCGGAGCATTCAGGCCGAATACAATCGAAAGCACGGCATCACGCCGGCCAGTGTCAAAAAAGGGATCCCGGCGATCGAGTACGCCATGGCCGATTTGGATTACGTGCATTTGGAGGCGGTGGCCGAATCCGGTGAACCATACGGAGTGGAGGGAGGAGAAAAAGTGGACCAGCTTATCAAGACATTGGAAGCGGAAATGAAGGCGGCGGCCAAAGAGCTTGCCTTCGAACGGGCCGCTCAATTACGCGACCGCATCCGAGCGCTTCGGCTGAAAGAATTGGAAGTGAAGGCGTAGGGCGCTAGATGTGTTTGTAGAGATAGATGCCGATGAACATGCCCAGGATGCTGATGATGTTGATTTTCACGCCGATCCCTACGGTGAGTTTCAGCAGGACCAAATCGAGTGTGAGGGGAGGATTGATCCCGGGAGTGAAATGGGTGGAGAAGATACTCTGAATCATGCCTTGAGGAGCCATGACGTGAAGAATTTCTCCGAGAATGCCTCCTAACAGACCTCCAATAAGAATAAAAGTGAACAACACCCACGGTGACTTTCGCACGAGCGCGCCGACCTCTCGGATAAGACGACAGGATACCACGGCACCATATAGCAAGGTTTCTGGCAAGTCAATAAATCCGACGACTTCAGCCGATACGGCGCCGCCTTGACTTGCAAGAGGCGGTTCTATAGACTGCTCCTACCTTTTCCTAATTTTTTCGAGGCGATCGGAGGTCTCTGATCCAGGGCTTCGATGGCCTCTTTCTTTGTGAGCCTATGTTTGAAACGTTAAGCCGGAAGTTTGAAGCGATCTTGAAAAAACTCCGCGGCCAGGGCGTGCTCACGGAGCAAAATATCGCCGAGGCGCTCAAGGAAGTCCGACTCGCGCTCCTTGAGGCCGACGTGAATTTTAAAATCGTCAAAGACTTCATCGAACGGGTTCGACAGAAAGCCGTCGGGCAAGAGGTCTTGCAAAGCCTGACTCCCGGCCATCAGGTCGTCAAGATCGTATTGGACGAACTGGCCGAGATGATGGGACGCGAGCGATCGGGACTTGCGTTCAGCTCAAGACCTCCCACCATCGTCATGCTGGTCGGGTTGCAGGGAGCGGGAAAAACCACGACCTGCGGCAAGTTGGCCCGCCTCTACAAAAATCAAGGCAAGCGCGTGTTGATGGTCGCCGCCGATCCCCGCCGGCCCGCGGCGGGAGAGCAATTAAGTGCGCTGGGACGCGATTTGGGCATTGAGGTGTATCGTGTGGATCGGCCTCAGGGATCCCCCTCGGTTTCCCGATCGGAGGTGGTGGAGATCTGTCAAGCCGGGGTGGAACAGGCGCGGGGACGGGGGTTCGATCTGGTGGTCTTGGATACGGGCGGGCGGCTGCACATTGATGATGAACTGATGGAAGAGCTGGTCGCCATCAAGGCCGCGGTGGCTCCTCAGGAAGTGTTGTTGGTCGCCGACGCCATGACTGGCCAAGACGCGGTGGCGATGGCAAGTCGGTTCGATCAACAAGTCGGCTTGACCGGCATCATTCTGACAAAGGTCGAGGGCGACGCGCGTGGAGGGGCGTTGTTGTCGATTCGAGCCGTCACCGGCAAACCGGTGAAGTTTCTCGGTGTGGGGGAGAAACTGGACGCCTTGGAGGCGTTCCATCCGGATCGCATGGCCTCTCGCATTCTTGGCATGGGAGACGTCCTGTCGCTGATTGAAAAAGCACAAGCCGGTTTTTCTCAGCAGCAGGCCGAAGAAGCTCGGAAACGGCTTGTGACCAACACGTTCACGCTGGAAGATTTCCGCGCTCAATTGGGGCAAATGGGTCGTCTCGGCTCGATGGATCAGATTCTCAACCTGCTGCCGGGCGGGCAGAAACTCAAGGGAATGATCGAGGGCGACAAGCCGGAACGGGAAATCAGGCGGGTGGTCGCCATCATCGATTCCATGACGATCAGCGAACGTCGCGACCACACGATCATCAACGGAAACAGAAAAAAGCGGATTGCTCGAGGAAGCGGGACCAGCGTTCAAGAGGTCAATCGCTTGATCAAGCAATTTTTGTCGGCGAAGAAGTTGGCCAAGGCCATGACCGGCGCGGGCGCGCGGCGACACCTTGCTCAGCTTATGCGGTCGATGTAACGCGGTCCTCAGGGAGCGAGAAGGAAAGAGCTAAGAGGTTGGATGTTCCCGAAAGAGTGAATGACCGAATCTTTTGGACTGAGCGGAAAATTGCCTAAAAGCAAAGACGGTTCGTTTCATCACTTCACATAGTTCGTCACGTTGGAACAAGGAGGAGTCTGTGGCTGTTCATCTGAGGCTTGCTCGGGCAGGAAGACATAAACGACCCATGTATCGATTGGTGGCGGCCGATTCCCGCAGGGCGCGGGACGGACGATTTATTGAGATTCTCGGAATCTTCGATCCATTGAAGGAAACGGGAATCCCGGAGCTGAAACAAGAGCGGGTGCTCTCCTGGTTGCACCAGGGGGCGCAGCCGACGGTCACCGTGCGGACGTTGCTCCGCCGCTCCGGCCTGTGGAAACAGTTTGAGGCCGAAAAGGCCGCCCAAAAAGGGGTTCCCCCGAAGAGGTAGAAGAGAGGTTCTTTTTTATGGTTCTCGATCGGGATTTTGTGACGGTGGGACGGATTCAGCGGCCTTTTGGGGTGAAGGGAGAGGTCAAGGTTCGTCCTTTGAGCGACGTCCCGGACCGGTTGGAAACACTCTCGAAGGTGAGCCTGGTCGCCAAAGACGGGAAAACCATGGACACCAGCGTCACCGGGGTAAGACGGGCCGGATCTGAATTTATCGTGGGGTTTGCGGGCCTCACGACGCCCGAGGCCGCCAAACTCTGGTGTGGTGGACTCATTCAGGTGACTCGCGGGACGGTGCCGGCGCCTCCGGTAGGCCACTACTACGAATGTGATTTGGTGGGGCTTACGGTTCAAAATGACCGGGGGCAGCGGATCGGGATCGTGGAAGAGATTTGGGAGTCGCCCGCTCATCATGTGTTCGTCATCCGGGACGGCGAAGAAGAAATCTTGATTCCGGCGGTCAGAGAATGGGTTACGCGGGTTGACCTCGAGAACGGGTTGATGACGGTCTGTATGAGGGATTCGACGGACGAGCGCGATGCTTCGCTTTGATGTCCTGACGCTGTTCCCGGAAATGGTCTCTGCCGTCCTGGGGCACAGTATACTCAAACGAGCCCGTGACAAAGGGGTGCTGGAGGTCAGGGTTCACAATCTGCGAACGTATACCGATGATCGCCACAAGACCGTCGATGACGTACCCTATGGCGGAGGAGCCGGGATGGTCATCAAAGCCGAGCCGATTTTTCGCGCCGTCGATGCGCTCCTCCAAGAAGCGTATGAAACGGGGGAACGCCTGCGGTTGTTATTTCCGACTCCTCACGGCCGGCCGTTTTCGCACGAGTACGCCAGGCAACTTGCGTGTGAACGTCGTCGCATGGTGATTCTCTGTGGCCATTACGAGGGGATTGATGAGCGGGTGAGAATCGCCTTGTCTCCGGAGGAAATCTCGGTCGGAGACTATGTGTTGACGGGCGGCGAACTGCCCGCGCTTATTCTGATCGATGCGACGTCGCGGTTGGTTCCGGGCGTGTTGGGCGATCCTGAGTCCATCAGGGAAGAGTCGTTTGCGGATTCGTTGCTGGAATATCCGCACTACACCAGGCCGGCTCGAGTGCGGGGGTTGGACGTGCCCGATGTGCTGCTGTCCGGGCATCATGAAGCGATCCGCTTATGGCGGAGGAAGCAGGCGTTGCGCAGCACCTATCTCAAACGGCCGGATTTGTTGAGGAATCGGGTTCTGACGGGAGAAGATCGACAATTGTTGGATGAAATGATCCGCGAAGGCGCCGTCACGGCGCCTTCGCACGGTGGGGAGGAGGGAGGGATACGTTCATGAATCGGTTGGAACGGGTGCGCCAGTCATTGACGAAAAAGTCGATTCCGAGTTTTGAGATCGGAGATGTGGTGAGAGTGCACGTCAAAGTCGTCGAAGGAGACAAGGAACGAATCCAAGTGTACGAAGGCACGGTGATCGCCCGGAAAGGTTCTTTGAACACGGAAACGTTTACGGTTCGCAAGATATCGTACGGTGTCGGCGTCGAACGTATCTTCCCGGTGCATTCGCCGATCGTCTCCAAGATTGACGTCGTCCGGCACGGACGCGTGCGCCGCGCCAAGCTCTATTATCTCCGGAGTAAAAAGGGACGGTTCGCCAAAATAGAAGAGCGGGAGTTCAGCGGCGAGAACAAGTCCGCTTCGAAGCCGGCTGTTGTTTCCGAAGAAAGTGTGAGCGCGTCATCGACCGCTTGAACCTGACCTGATTCTCAAGGGGCCGTTGCGTGTCCCATGCAGAGGAACAGCCTGCGGTGAGAGCCAGATGGGGCCTGCCGACGAGTTCGAGCAAGAAGCCAGGCGGAGGGGGTACCGCCGCGTCGCCGGCTTGGATGAAGCGGGGCGAGGCCCCTTGGCCGGTCCGGTGGTCGCGGCGGCGGTGATTTGGCCGGCCCATCTCGGCTCAATCGGCATCGACGACTCAAAACGATTGTCGGAAGAAGCGCGGCAACGGTTGTATCACCTCATCTTGGAGCGAGCCGTCGGCGTGGGCGTCGGATCGGCGGATGCCGCGGAAATCGATGCGCTCAATATCCTGGAGGCGACACGCCTGGCCATGGTTCGGGCTCTCGCCGGCTTGTCACCCCCTCCGGATTACGTGCTCACGGACGCGGTCACTCTCCCTGCTCTCTCGATTCCGCTGCGCCCGATCATTAAAGGCGACGCCTTGTCCCTTTCGATTGCCGCTGCGTCGATCGTCGCCAAAGTGACGCGCGATCGTCTGATGGTGGAATACCACGATCTCTATCCACAGTATAATTTTCCGTCGCACAAAGGGTACGGGACTTCCGAGCATCTGCGGCTCTTGGCGCGGTTCGGCCCCAGTCCCGTTCATCGTCTGACCTTCGGACCGGTACGGGCGGCCGCCGCCGCGTGCGCTCGCCCGGCCGGTTCGTCATGACGGGTCGCGAAATCGCGGTCGATGAAGCCATGTGACGCGAAGGATCCTCGCCACCGGTTCGGTCGCGCAAGCGAGCTGATGGCGGAGCAATTTCTTCGAGCCAAAGGCTATCGCATTTTAGAGCGCAACTTGAGAACTTCGCTGGGTGAGTTGGACCTTGTCGCCGAGGACGGCGGTGTGCTGGTCTTTGTCGAAGTAAAGGCGCGCGCCACGGAGGCGTTCGGCGGGGCGTTGCTGGCCGTGGGGCGGCGCAAGCAGGAGAAGTTGGTGCGGTTGGCTTCACAGTACACGGCGCAGCGCCGTCTGTCAGATCGGCGGTGCCGATTCGACGTGATCGCGGTGCAAGGAGACCCCGCACGAGGCGGCCGGATCGTGCATTTGGAAAATGCGTTCGATGCTTCGGGAAATGAGACGTATTGAACGGTGATCGATCCATGTTCGTGCCAGAAGCCATTATTCAACTGATCCATGTCTCCAAAAGTTACGACCGCCGGGCGGCGTTGTCCGATGTGACGCTGGATATCGCGAAGGGAGAATTCGTCTTGCTTATGGGAGCGAGCGGGGCTGGAAAATCGACGTTGCTGCGTCTGTTGATCGGGGAAGAACGGCCGGATCAAGGACAGATCTTCGTGCAGGGGAAAAACGTCGGCCGGTTGAAGCAAGCCGAGGTGCCGTATCTTCGGAGAAAAATAGGGACGGTTTTTCAGGATTTTCGCCTTCTGCCGAATAAGACCGTGTTTGAAAACGTTTCGCTTCCCTTGATTGTCCAGCGGGCTTCAATGGCGGATATCCGCCGCAAAGTGATCGAAGCGCTCAGGGCGGTCGGCGTCGAGCATAAAAAGGACCAGTTCCCCAACAGCTTGTCGGCCGGAGAACGGCAGCGCGTTTGCATCGCGCGGGCGATTGTCAATGGACCGGTGGTGCTGCTGGCGGATGAGCCGACAGGCAATCTTGACCCGGAGCGGACCGCCGAAATCATCGAGTTGTTCAAACTGATCAACGCCCGGGGGACCACCGTTGTGGTGGCGACCCATGACCCTCATGTCATGACGCTGGCCAATCGACGTGCATTGACGTTGGCGCAAGGAACCGTCGTGCAGGGGCCCGGCTAAGCGAGGCATCGGAAGATGATATGAGGTGGCTCTGGTATCTGGTGCGCGAGGCCTACGCGAATTTGCGGACGAATCGCTTGACCACGGTCGTAGCGATCTTGACCACGGCGTTCACGTTGGCTTGCGTGGGGATTTTTTTGCTGTCCTACGTCAACCTCCGCAATGCCGCGAACTGGCTGCAAGAAGACATCAAGATCATCGTCTATTTGGATGACGCGGTGTCGCAGGAGGAGGTCCAAACGCTGCGGGAGCGACTCCGCACGGATCGGCTGGTCGCCGCTCTTCGCTACATCTCAAAGGAAGAGGCTTTGGGCGAATTTCGAGTCCAGTTTCCGACCGATTTCCACCTTCTTGAGGGGCTCGGGGAAAATCCGCTGCCCGCGTCGTTTGTGGTCACTCCGGCGCCGGATTTTCGCTCGCCGGAGGCGGTCGCGCGCTGGGCCGAACGCATCGGCGGCATGGCCGGAGTCGCAAAGATCGATTATAATCAAGAATGGATCGACGCATTGGCTGAAGTCGTTCGCTATCTCGAATTGACGGCGATCGCCGTCGGCTCGATTCTGTCCGCCGCTGCGGTGACCATCATCGGCAATACGATCAGACTCGCGCTCTTTGCCAGGCGGGAGGAAGTCGAAATTCTTCGGCTGGTGGGGGCGACCGGCGCCTTCATCCGAATCCCCTACTTGCTGGAAGGCGCGGTGCTGGGCGGGGCAGGGAGCGCGTTGGCGTTAGGGATGCTCAAAGCGGGATTCGAGGTGTTCAGGCATCAAATCGGGTTGGTCGGCCGATTTCACGGCTTTGAAGAGCTGGTGTCATTTTTCCCCTTGTCCGTTTCCGCGGCGTTTGTTGCGGTGGGGATGGGGTTGGGAATCGTCGGCAGTATGATCTCACTGCTGCGGGTTGGAGAACGGCGGCGATGACGGCGAAGCGGCTGCTGGCAGCCGCCTTCTGCTGCGTGGCGGTGGAAGGCGGGTGGGAATTCGCGTTTGCCGGCGATGCCATCACCGAGAAAATCGAGCGAGAGCGAAAAGCGCTGGAGCAACTGAAAGACAAGATCCAAGAAAAACGGAAGCAGGCGAACGAAGCGGAAAAAAAACGGGAGTCGCTGCTGCAAAGTATCCAGTCTCTGGATGAGCAGTTGATCCGTCATCGTCAGGATCACCGAGACATCATGAAGAAACTACGGAAGAAAGATCGGGAGATCGAGGACATTACGGAACGAATCGGCGTGATGCGCGCCGGCATGCGGGAGCGGCGCGAGGCCATTCTTGCGCGTGTGCGGGCTCAGTATATGGAGGGGCGGTTCGGATACGTGAAGGCGCTGCTGGCGTCGGACTCTTACGTGGATTTTCAACGTCGCCGCCAATACTTGTCGACGGTGACTCATAAAGACTATGAATTGATGGGCGAGTTCAAAACCGATCTGATGCGGATGGAGCAAGCCGAGCGGCAGCGGGCGGAGGCCCGCGCCGGCTTAATGACGTTCAAAGAACGCATCGAGAAAAAGCTGGCGGACATTCAGTCGCTCCAGAAGCAAAAGAAGGTGTATCTGGTCAAAATCAGACAAGAAAAAGAGGCTTACGATCGCGTGGTCGAGGAGCTTGAACGATCCGCGTCCCGGGTAGATGGGTTGTTGCGTCAATTGGAAGCCCGTCGCCAAGCTCTTGCCAAGCGCCCGCCGACATCCGGTCCTCCTCCGTCCATAGGAAAAGGGACGTTACCATGGCCGGTGGAAGGGCAGGTGATCTCCTTTTTCGGCCGACAAAAGCATCCGACGTTCGATACCTACGTCCAGCGTAAGGGAATTGAGATCAGGACGAAGGACGGCAGCGCGATTCAGGCGGTCATGCCGGGCACGGTGGTCTATGCGGACTGGTTGAAAGGCTACGGACTCGTTATAATTCTGGATCATGGCAACGGGTTTTTCTCTTTGTACGCCCATGCGTCGAAGGTGTTGGCAAAAGTCGGGGAGCAGGTTGTCGGGGGGCATCCCATTGGGGAAACGGGGGACACGGGCGTCATCGGGGAAAATACCTTGTACTTTGAGTTGCGTCAGGGAACCGAGCCGGTGGATCCGCTTCAATGGTTGGCGAGGCGGTGATTCCCGCGAGGAGTGCGGGCCGAATGTTCGATGAATGAATGAAGGGATGGGATGATGATGGAACAGCAGCCGCGGCGAAGATCTTGGGTAGTGTGGCCGATGATTGCCATCGCGCTCCTCGGCGGGATTCTGATCGGCAAGGGGTGGGAGCGGACCGGCTACGCCGGTGAAACTTACGAAGAGCTCAAGACGTTTTCGGAAGTGCTGAATCAAATTCAGCGCCATTATGTCGATGAGACGAAGCCGAAGGAGTTGATCCAAGGCGCCATTCGCGGCATGCTCGCGACGCTCGACCCGCATTCCGCCTATATGACGCCCGAAATGTACAAGGAGATGCAGGTCGAGACCAAGGGGGAATTCGGAGGAGTGGGGATCCAGATCGGCGTGAAAGACAATCGTTTGGCCGTGATCGCGCCCATTGAAGGAACTCCCGCGCATCGGGCGGGGATCAAGGCCGGTGATTTCATCGTCAAGGTCAATGATGAGACGACGAAAGATCTTTCCTTGATGGACGCGGTCCAAAAGATGCGGGGACCGAAAGGGAGTAAGGTGAGTTTGACGGTCCAACGCGAGGGCACGCCCGAACCCCTCGTGTTTACGTTGGTTCGGGATACGATCAAGATCGAAAGCGTCAAGTCGAAAGTCATCGAAAACAATTTGGGGTACGTGCGGTTGACGCAATTCCAAGAATCGACGGGCAAAGATTTGGCCAAGGCCATCAAACAATTCAAAGAGCAGAAGGTCCAAGGCGTCATCATTGATTTACGGAACAATCCCGGCGGGCTGTTGACCGCCGCGGTCGACGTCTCCGAGCAATTTCTGCCGAGCGGGAAACTGATCGTCTACACCAAGAGCCGCGACGGGAAAAAAGACGAATGGTTCGCCAAGGCCAAAGATCAGTTGGACAATCTTCCTCTGATCGTGTTGGTCAACGAGGGGTCGGCCAGCGCCTCGGAGATCGTGGCCGGCGCCCTTCAAGATTGGGGACGGGCGGTCGTCGTCGGAACCACCTCGTTCGGCAAAGGATCGGTCCAGACCATTCTGGCGCTCGGTGACGGGTCGGGACTGCGTCTGACGACGGCCAAGTATTACACGCCGAAGGGACGGACCATCCAATCGACGGGGATCACGCCGGATATCATGGTGAAGGCGCCGCAGCCGGTCGTCGCCAAGGCGACCGAGAACCACGCTGGTGAGAAAGATTCCGAGGGCAAGGGCGGAAAGTCTTCGGCCGGCAAGGATCATCAGGCGTCTCCCACGGGGAAGTCGACGGATGAAGCCGGCGCCAAAACCGGAACGCCTCCGCCGGCCGTAACGGCGGAGGCAGGGGGCGATCTTTCGCCCGAAGAAGATGTTCAATTGCAAAAGGCCGTAGAGTTGCTCAAAACTTGGAAGATATTCAAGGATCTCAAGCCCTCTTAAGCTTGCCGAATCAACTTTCGGAATCTTGCGTTCAACGTTCAAGAGGAGTCGTTCGGGGGGCGATCCGTTCGATTGACATTTCTCGAGAGCTCGGCTTCAACGTTCAAGATAAACGTGCCTGTTCAGTCCCGACTTGCCCGGGGTTTTCTTCGGGGGAAGTCGGGACGGGTCTTCTGAATCCCGTATTTTCCTTTTCAATTTTTCACCAACCGATACAATGGGGGCGTCGACGGCTTAATTATGTCGGCGGACGCGCTTCTCCGGCGCAAAACGGATTTCTTCCCGACCTAGGTAACCGGCTGATCTCATGGCGACTCTTATTTCCGTGGCATCAGGGAAGGGCGGTGTGGGAAAGAGCGTCGTCTCGACCAATCTGGCGTTGGCGCTTGCAAAGGCTGGTCGACAGGTTCTGCTGGCGGATCTCGACGTGGGGGGAGCCGATGCCCACATCTTGCTGGGAGAACTGAAACCGCCGGTCACTCTCACAGATTTTTTAAACAAACGGGTTCACCACTTGAGTGACGTGGCCATCCCGGTCACGTTTCATCCGAACCTCCGCCTCATTGCGGGGACTGGTGACACCTTGGCGACGGCCAACATGGCCTATGCCCGCAAGAAACGGCTGATGAATCAATTTCAAAGTCTCAACGCAGACGTGGTCGTCATCGACGTCGGAGCCGGGACCAACTACCATTCGCTGGATTTCTTTCTGATGGCCGACGTTCATCTCGCGGTTGCCACGCCGGAGCCGACGTCGGTGCTGGATCTGTATCGATTCATCAAATTGGCGGCGATCCGACGAGTGCTGGCCTGTTTTCTTGCCCGCAGTCCCCTGTCCGAGGCTCTGTCCAACCGTGACTTTTCCAGTGTGGAAGAAGTCATGGATGTTGCGGGAGCGACCGACCCGGAGGGACGAGGCATGGCGGCTGCGGCCTTGCGGGCGTTTCGACCCGGATTGATCGTCAATCGCGCTTCCGGTCGCTCCCACGTCAACGTGCTGTATCTTCGCAAAGTTCTTCGAGACTACGTCGGCGGCGATATCCTGTTTCTTGGAGAGATCCCCGAGGATCCGGCCGTGGGACAAGCGGTTCAAAAATTCATGCCCATCATCGAAGCTGTTCCAGAGTCTCCCGCCGCCAAGGGGTTGTTGGCCGTCTCCTCCGCCCTTGAACGACTGCTGGCCGAACATTCCGTTGTTGCTTCCTCCTCGCGTGGCGTCGAATTGTCCCCTTGTCGACGCCCGACGCCGCGTTCTACGGAGGCGGTTTCCTGCGAGGCCGTTCCTTCAAGCCCGTAGCCCGTAGGCGTCTCTTCATCGTTGCAGGTTGGGGGACGAACGATTTTCGGGAGGCGTTCGTTCGAGAGACGCTTGCGCGGGGTGAAAAAATACCTCCGTGTTCAAGGTCTCCGCGCAGGACCGGTGAATCGTTGCGAGTCTGTTTAATTTTTAATTGGTGAGCTGGTCACTTCGTGCCATGAGTCGCTGAACGGCATCGAGCAATTCCTGCTCGGACCCCGAAAATCCTGGCACCGTGCGAAGCAAATGGGAGCGGATCAGTCGCTCCAAGTCCGGAAGGGTTCGAATACCAAGGCGAAAGTACAGATACGTCACAAGGGAATCTGAAAACCCCGGCAGAGAAGCCCAGGTTTTTACCTCCGGCGGCAAGGGGGTTTTAAGCTCTTCGTAAGCGCGGATCGTTCCACTCTCAAGAAATTCCATGATTTTCTTGGCCAGGTCTTTGCCGATCCCCTCGATGTCTTCCAACTGACGTCGGCTTGCAACGGCGGCGACGTCTTCTTCGAGAGCCAGCAAGACCTCCGCCGCCCGTTGATAGGCCCGAATCCGGTAGGGGTTCGCTCGTTGAGCCGAGAGCAGTTCGGCCATTGATTGAAAGAGAGTTGCCAGTCGCCGGTTGTTCTCGTGCATGGTGATGATCCGACGGATTGAGCGGGTTGATAGGTCCATTGTGCATTGGATCGGGTCGTTTGAGCAAGCAGCGTTGATTGACAAGGCGAATTCGCGTCCCCTAGGATGACCGATATGGATGAAACGATTAGAATTCAGGTGAACGGCGAGATGAAGGACTGGCGCGGCGGCATGACGGTGGCTGATTTGTTGCGGGAGCTGGAGATCGCGACCGACCGCGTGGCGGTAGAGGTCAACCTCGAAATTTTGGACCGTACAACGTTCGCGGAATATCGACTTCGGGACGGCGATCGCGTGGAAATCATGAGTTTTATCGGTGGCGGCACGTTGTGCATCGGTGAGGGGACGTCAATGATTGCCTTGCATGGGTAAACCTAAACCAAGGGAATTGCCAAAAGAGCACGGCTTCTCCCGCCATTTTTTGAAGAGGGGGGTATGACGGACGATCGGTTGATCATCGCAGGGCGTGAGTTCAAGTCACGGCTGTGGGTGGGAACGGGCAAGTACAAAAGTTTCGCCGAAACCCAAAAGGCCATTGAGGCGTCGGGGGCCGATGTCGTCACCGTAGCGGTACGCCGAGTCAATATCACCGATCGATCGAAAGAAAACTTGCTCGACTACATTGATCCCAAGAAATACACGATTCTTCCCAATACGGCCGGTTGCTACACGGTGGAAGATGCGGTGCGGTATTCCCGTCTTGCCCGCGCCGCCGGCGTCTCCGATTTGGTGAAACTTGAGGTGATCGGCGACGAAAAAACGTTGTTTCCCGATACGGCGGGCTTGATCGAAGCGGCGAGAATTCTGATCAAAGAAGGGTTCATCGTACTGCCTTACACGAACGATGACCCGATCGTCGCCAAGAAACTGGTCGATATCGGATGTCCGGCGGTGATGCCGCTGGCTGCGCCGATCGGATCGGGACTGGGGATCAGAAATCCCTACAACTTGAAGATCCTGATGGAGAGTGTCACCGTCCCGGTCATCGTCGATGCCGGCGTGGGAACAGCGTCCGACGCGGCGTTGGCCATGGAATACGGGGCCGATGCGGTATTGATGAATACGGCCATCGCCGGCGCGCGGGATCCCATTGCCATGGCGGAAGCCATGAAATACGCGGTCTGGGCCGGCCGGTTGGCGTACAAGGCCGGCCGAATTCCCAAGAAACTCTACGCGACGGCGAGCAGTCCGATAGAGGGGATGCTCTAAGCTGTTCCAAGTTGCAAGTACGGACCGCCGGTTCCTCGGCGGTTTTCCCGATGCGGGGATGCGCGATACGACGCGTGCGCGCGACGCCCGGTCCCTCTCGATCACCCTATGCGGCCTGTTGATTTCCGCCTGCTGTTGGTCACGGATCGAACCCAAACACGGGGGCGTCCCCTCCTAGAGCTTCTTCGCCAAGCCGTCGATGCGGGGCTGCCGGCCATTCAGCTTCGCGAGCGAGATTTGCCGACACGGGAACTGATTCAGTTGGGGCGCGAGATCGGATCGCTTGCGAAACACGGGACTGTGCCATTGATCGTCAACGATCGGGTCGATCTGATGTTGGCGATGAATCTGGACGGCGTCCATCTGCGTGCGAACAGCCTCCCGCTCTCGGCCGTTCGCCGGCTGGTCGGCGCCGGTTGCCTGATAGGGATTTCGACGCATTCGCTCGCAGAGGTGCACGCTGCCAATCGGGAGAAGGCCGACTATATCGTGTTCGGGCCGGTCTTTGATACGCCGTCGAAACGGCGGTTCGGAGCTCCCGTCGGATTGGAGCGATTGGCCGAAGCCTGCTGGCTCTCAACGGTTCCGGTGTTTGCCATCGGAGGAATCACCCGTGCATCGGTGCCCGCTGTTCGTCGAGCCGGCGCGTACGGCGTCGCCGTCATCGGGGCCATTCTCGGTTCCGACGACGTCGCCGCCGCGACGCGCGACCTGTTGGCGGCGCTGGATGCGTCATCCGATTCCGATGTTCGCACGATGCCGCGCGCGTAGCGCCGCTCCAGTTGACCACCCCAGGGGTGGGTGTTAGAATCCGAAAAAGGAGCATACGGACTCGCTTTCGACCGATGTCGGGGGCGAATATCGAGCGCCGCACATGGGAGAAAGCAAAAATCAACAGACCCGGCTCCGGTCCCTCCGCGATTCCGTCAAGAAAATTACCAAGCGGTTGTCAGAGAGGAATGCGGGCATGATTCACAAAAACGACGAGCACGCTGGAGAAACCGACAGGCTTCGCGAGCAAATTCAGTCGATGGAAGAAGAAATCCGTCGATTGTATCAATCGCGCTACCAGCTCGAGCAGGTGAACAAGCAGAATGAACGGCTGGTCGCGGCGCTTCAAGAGGCGAAGACGCAAATTGAGACGCTGCGTGCCGAAGTCGACAAGCTGACGGCTCCTCCTTCGTCGTACGCCATTTTCTCGAGCCTCAATGAGGACGGGACGGGAAACGTATTCGTGTCCGGCCGAAAAATGAAAGTCAGCATTCATCCCTCCATCAGCGGTCCTCAATTGAGGAAGGGACAGGAAGTCGTGCTGAACGAAGCGCTGAACGTCATCGAGGCGAAGAGCTTCGACAGACAGGGTGAGGTGGTGCGGCTCAAGGACGTGTTGGAGGGAGGGCGCGCGCTCGTGACGTTGCACTTCGACGAAGAGAAGGTCGTTGAGTTGGGAGATCCGTTGCTGGCCGATCGATTGAGCGTCGGCGATCATCTCTTGTACGATCCTCGTTCCGGATACGTGATCGAAAAACTGCCGAAATCGGAAGCGGAGGAATTGGTGCTGGAAGAGGTTCCCGACGTCGATTACTCACGTATCGGTGGACTTCAGAAAGAGCTGGAACAAGTACGCGACGCGGTCGAACTGCCGTTCCTTTATCCGGATCTGTTCGCCGAGTATAAACTGAGCGCTCCGAAAGGCGTCTTGTTGTATGGGCCGCCCGGCTGCGGCAAAACGCTCATCGCCAAGGCCGTCGCCAATTCGATCGCCAAAAAACTCGGCCACCGCACGGGCAAGGAGGTCCGTAGCTATTTTCTCCACGTCAAAGGCCCAGAATTGCTCAACAAGTACGTCGGCGAGTCCGAACGACAAGTGCGGGAGGTCTTCAAAAAGGCGAAGGAGCGCGCGGAAGACGGTCATCCGGTGATCGTCTTTTTCGACGAAATGGACGCGTTGTTCAGGACAAGAGGGAGTGGCATCTCGTCCGACATCGAATCGACGATCGTTCCGCAGTTTTTATCGGAGATAGACGGAGTGGAGCGTCTGCGCAATGTGATCGTCATCGGAGCCAGCAATCGGCAGGATTTGATCGATCCCGCGGTGCTGCGGGCTGGACGGCTGGACGTCAAAGTCAAAGTCGGGCGTCCGGACGCCGAAGCCGCACGGGATATTTTCTCAAAGTACCTGTCGCCGGATCTGCCGTTCGACCAGAGCGAGTTGGACCAGCATGGGGGTGACCGCCGGACGTTCGTGGAACGATTGACCGCCCGGACCGTCGAGGCCATGTATGCCGCCAGCGAGGAGAACAAGTTCATCGAGGTGACGTACGCCAGCGGTGAAAAAGAAGTGCTGTATTTCAAGGATTTCGCCAGCGGGGCCTTGATTGAAGGAATCGTGTCACGCGCCAAGAAATTCGCCGTGAAGCGGGCCATTGCGCGAGAAGGGAGCGGTCTCCGGTTGGATGATATGTTGCGCGCCATCCGTGAGGAATTTAAAGAGCACGAAGATCTTCCCAATACGACCAATCCGGATGATTGGGCGAAAATCGCCGGGAAGAAGGGCGAAAAGATCGTTCACATTAGAACGATCAGCGGCGGACCCGGCGAGTCTCGCCAGATCGAAACCGTGACCACCGGTCATTACCTCTGACGTCTCCATGCGGAAAGCCATCCCGACGACTCGTCCGCGCGTGCTTGGCACCGAAACGGAATTCGGCATCACGGCGAAGGATTCGTCCATTTCCGATCCCGTCTCGAGTTCTATCGCCGTAATCGGGCATTATAGGGGAATTCCCGCTCCTGCGGCGATTTGGGATTACGAACACGAAAATCCGCTCTTGGACGCCAGAGGGTTCGAAGTCGAGGGAGAGCGGGAACGTCCCAATCCGGATTACAACCGACAACTGAACAAAGTGCTGGCCAACGGCGGGCGACTGTATGTGGACGGCGCCCATCCTGAATACTCCACGCCGGAATGTTCGGGGGCTCGCGAAGTCGTGGCGTTTGAACGGGCGGGAGAGCGGATTCTGGCCCAAAGTCTCCAGGAAATGGCGAGGGTGGTGGGGCGGGATCTGTACGTTCTGTACAAGAACAATTCGGACGGCAAGGGCAACAGCTACGGCTATCATGAGAATTATCTGGTGGCCAGGACCGTGCCGTTCGAGAACATCGTCCGATCGTTGGTGCCTTTCCTGGTGACGAGGCCGATCTTTGCCGGAGCCGGGAAGGCTGGAGCGGAAAATCAGACAAGCCCCGCCGAGTACCAGATTTCTCAGCGCGCGGATTTTTTTGAATGTTTGGTCGATCTCAACACGATGGTCAAGCGACCGATCATCAACACCCGCGACGAGCCGCACGCCGATCACGCAAAGTATCGGCGGTTTCACGTCATTGTCGGCGACGCCAACATGGCCGAAGTCTCCACCTTTCTCAAGGTCGGGACCTTGAGCATCGTGCTCGATCTTTTGGAAGCGGGAGCGACGCTGCCGGTCATCGAATTGGACGAGCCGGTTCGGGCGTTCCGGCAAGTGTCGCGCGATCTGGAGATGAAGGAAACGATCAAGTTGGCCGGGGGCGGTCCGACGACGGCCGTGGCCGTGCAGCGCCTCTACCTCCAGGCCGCCAAGGACTTTTATGCCGAAGAGGGCTGCGACGATGAAACGCGGGACATTCTCGCGCGGTGGGAGGAGGTGCTCGACAAGCTCGAGCGGGATCCGCGTCTGCTGGTGCGGGAATTGGATTGGGTGGCCAAGCGCCACCTCATTGAATCCTATATGGATCGGAAGCGATGCGGCTGGGACGACCCTCGAACGAAATTGATGGATCTTCAGTACCACGACATTCGTCCGGACCGCGGGTTGTTTTATACCCTGGAGCGCGGCGGTCATGTTGACCGTATCGTCCATGATGAGGATATCCGACGGGCCGAATTGACGCCCCCCCCGAACACGAGAGCGTACTTTCGGGGGCGCTGCGCGAGCAAGTTCGCCAGGTCGCTCTACGGCGCGAGCTGGACATCACTTTTGTTCGACGTGGGGAATGGGACCATCAAGCGAGTGCCGTTGATGGACCCGCATCGCGGCACCCAGGCGTTGACCGGCGGTTTGTTGGACCTTGTTGATTCGGTCGATGCCTTGATTGAAAAGTTGAAGGCCTGAGCCGATCCCCGTTCGTTTCGATGAATGACATGAAGTTGCCCTATTTCCCTGATTTTGAGACCTCCAGTTTTTTTGATTTCCTTGCCGAACACCGGCCTGGTCTTCTACCGGGGGCAGGAAGAAACGCATCCGCCGGCCGTACCATGTCACCGGAGCAGACGGCTCAAGGAGCGCACCTGACGGTCCCCCACGCCACCACGGTCTTGGCCGTCAAGTATCGTGACGGCGTGGTCATCGCGGGAGACCGACGGGCAACGGAGGGTTTTCAGATCGCCGACCGACGCATTGAAAAAGTTTTCAAGATCGATGACTGGTCAGCCATGGCGATTGCAGGCGCCGCCGGACCCTGCATCGAAATGGCCAAATTGTTCCAGACGGAGCTGGAACATTACGAAAAATTGGAAGGCGTGCCGTTGTCGTGCGAAGGAAAAGCAAACAAACTCGGCCAGATGGTCAAGGCCAATCTTCCCCTGGCGTTCCAAGGACTTATTGTCATGCCCCTTTTTGCGGGATACGACGTAAAGCGCGGCGAAGGGCGCATTTTCAAATATGATCTCGCCGGCGGCCGGTACGAAGAGTCCGATTATCACGCGATCGGGTCTGGCGGGAAAGACGCCCGCAACACCATGCGCGAACATTTTCGAAAAAACATGGCTGAGCCGGATGCGCTCGGCCTGGCGCTGACGGCCCTGTATAACGCCGCGGACGACGACGTGGGTACCGGAGGGCCGGATCTCGTGCGAGGCATTTATCCAACGGCCAAGTTCGTGACGGCCCAAGGAATCGTCGATGTGTCCGACGAGAAGGTCCGCTCGGTGTACGATGGGCTGATCGCCGCGCGCCGTTTGAGGGAGGCGTAATCCATGCCGCTGCCGTATTACGTATCCCCCGAACAGATGATGCAGGACAAGGCCGAGTATGCCAAGAAGGGCATCGCGAGGGGCCGGTCGATCATCGCCATGGAATACGAAGACGGTATCCTGCTGACGGCGGACAACCCCAGCGCGTCTCTGCACAAGATCTCGGAGGTGTACGACAATATCGCCTTTGCCGGAGCCGGAAAATACAGCGAGTTTGAAAACTTGCGGAAGGCCGGCATCAGACACGCCGATCTCAAGGGGTTTATGTACAGCCGGGAGGACGTGACCGGCCGGTCGCTCGCGAACGGCTATTCACAAAGTCTCGGGACGATTTTCAGCCAGGAGATCAAACCTCTCGAAGTGGAAATTTTGGTCGTGCAAGTCGGCGTCGACGGCCATCCCAACGAGATCTATCGTATTTCGTTCGACGGCAGCATCATCGACGAAAAAAATTTTGCGGTCATCGGGGGAAGAGCGGAGGCCGTTCAAGCGGTTTTGAAAGACAAGATCTCGACCGAGCCAGCCGCGTTGGGAGCCGCCCTGTCGCTCTGCGTGTCGGCGCTCGAACAGACGGCTAATCAGAAATTGCCCCATGAAGGTCTGGAAGTCGCAGTATTGGACCGCAACCGCCTCGGTCGAAAATTTCGTCGGTTGTCGATCGCCGACGTTCGACGGCTGCTCTCCGATTAGCGCCCCTCCCTCTCACGCCGTTCCGTACCTTCGCTTGCGGATCAAAGACGGGCCGTGTAATCTGATTTTATCAACCCATGGCCGGCACAGGTCCGATGAAGCAAAGAATTTTCGGTCTCGAAAACGAGTACGGTCTCATCTTTTCCCCCAACGGCCGAATCTATTTGCCGATGGAAAAGGTCTTGGGCTACATCTTCGAGGGGTTGATTCCGAATAGTTGGCCGTCGAACGCCTTTCTCGTCAACGGCGCAAGATTTTATCAGGACACCGGATGCCATCCGGAATACTCCACGCCCGAATGCGACAACGTTCTCGATCTGGTGACCCACGACAAGGCCGGCGAGCGGTTGCTGGAAGCCTGCCTGCCTGCCGCCGAAGAGCGGCTTCGCGAGGAAGGGTTGTCAGGCGAAATTTACATTTTCAAGAACAACACTGATTCGCTGGGCAACACCTACGGGTGTCACGAGAATTTTCTCATGAGGCGGGATGTCGATTTCTGGAAAGTCACGGAGCAATTGATTCCGTTTTTCGTAACGAGGCAGGTGTTCAGCGGAGCGGGAAAGGTCCTCAAGGTGTCCGGCAAACCCCAGTATTTCATTTCCCAACGGGCGCAGCACATTCACGAAAAGACCTCCTCGTCCACGACGTCGTCCCGCAGCATCATCAACACACGCGACGAGCCGCACGCCGACGCGGAACGTTACCGTCGACTGCACATCATCGTGGGAGATTCCAACATGTCGGAATTCGCCACGTATCTCAAGGTGGGAACGGCGGCGCTGGTCCTGTCGATGATTGAGGAGGGCTATCTGGTGCATGGGGTGGAGCTGGAGGACCCCGTGAAGGCGATTCGCGAAATCGCGAGGGACCCCACACTCAAGAAAAAAGTCCGGCTTGACGATGCCCGCTATATGACCGCCATTGAGATCCAGCGGGTCTATTTGGAGCGCGCGCGGCAGTATCTGGACCAGGAAGAACATGATGCGGCGCTCGACGACGTGTATGCCAAGTGGGAGGCGGTGCTCCGTCAGTTGGAAGAGGATCCCATGCAGTTGGCGCATCAAATCGACTGGGTGACCAAGAAGCACCTGATTCAATCGTATGTAGACAAGAAAGAATGCGGATGGGATGATCCCCGCGTCTTGCTGTTGGATTTGCAATTTCACGATGTGAAGCGCACAAGAGGGTTGTACTACCTGTTGGAATCGCGCGGGTTGGTCGAGCGGATCGTGCAGGAAGACGCCGTGCAACGAGCCATGTCCATACCTCCGCAGACGACCAGAGCCAAGGTGCGAGGGGATTTCATTCGGTTCGCAAGGGCGAAAAACCGTTCCTACACGGTCGATTGGACCTATTTGAAATTGAACGGTTATTGGGAAGAGACGATTCTGTGCATGGATCCGTTCAGCGCCGTGAATCGGCGGGTCGAGGAATTGCTGTCGCAGATGCCGGGAGGGCGGTTTCACCGATGAGTCGGCCGGTCAAGACGTCGGTCGGACGGCGGTGCCTGCTGTGGAAGGGGATGCTGGTCGTCGCCCTTCTTGCCCTCGGTGATCCGGTAATGGATCGTCCCGAGTGGGGAGCCTCCTTCGTGGCTGCGGATGATGGAGGATGGTACAAGGGCAAACAGGGTCAGATTCTCGTTGTGAAGGTTCCGGCTGACGAGACGTCGCTTGAGGCTCGTGGAACATTCATGGGCAGAACCGTCAGATTTTTTACCGAGACCGGACCGGATGAGCGGAAAGAATTTGTTGGGCTGCTCGGCATCGATATGGAGGATAAGCCGGGAACCCACGAGCTTGCGATCGAGATTGAGCTGAAGGGCGGCAGTCGGCGGCTCACCCATCATGTAGAAGTGCTGAAAGAGAAATTCCGCGTCGAGCGACTGACCTTGCCAAAAGACAAGGTCGATCTTGACGAGCGGAGCTTGCAGCGCTGGAAAGCGGAGCAAGAGCAGGTCAAAACGGCGCTGGCGGATGATTCACCGGTCAGGTTGTGGCGATCGAGTTTCGCGGAGCCGCTCAGTGGAAGAAGAACCGGCATATTCGGCAGCGTCAGAATCATGAACGGTCAAGCCCGCAGCCCTCATAACGGTGAGGATATTGGTGCTCCTATCGGCACCCCTGTAGCGGTCACAAACGATGGTGTTGTCCGGCTGACGGTGGATCATATTTTCTCCGGCAAAGGTGTCTATGTGGATCATGGGCTCGGATTTTATTCCATGTACTTCCACCTGTCGGAGATCCTGGTCAAGGAAGGCGATGCAGTGCGGGCCGGACAGGTCATCGGCACGGTGGGTGCGACCGGTCGTGCGACCGGTCCGCATCTCCATTGGGGCGTCAAACTCAACGGCGCGCGTGTCAATCCTTACGCATTACTGGAACTGCCGTTCAGAGGCGAGGCACGGTCGCCAATTCCAGTTCCGATATCTGACGTTCCATCTGCGGCTGGCGAGTCTGCTCCATAAAAAGACTGTGCCCGGTTGACTCGTTTCCGGTTCAGAAGAAGGAGCCGACGAGACGTGTCTCGCACTGTGTGCGTTGTAAGTCGTCGGTTCGTAGTTGCCAGGTCCAAGCACAAAGCTGACAAGCCTCAACGGGTGCGGTTCCAAAGCCGGAGATGGATTTTGACTGGTGATTGGCGAACGATGCATCAGTACAGCGGTATGGGAAACATGTAAACGAGACGTCATCACGAAACGGAGAGAGGCGAGGCGCCGACCATGAGAATTTTGCTGCTCGGTCTCTCGGCATTGGCGATCGGGCTTGCCACGAGACGGTTTTATCTCACCGAACACATTGGTTATGACGTCAACGCCTTGTTTCTGCTGTTGGTCGGCATCCAGTTGCTTGTGGCGGCAATGCTCTTCGGTGAGCGGAATGAGAACCACAATCGCTCTTCTGCGTCCTCTTCGGATCGTGAGCAAAAAGATGATCAAGAAGAGACCAAAAACAAACGGTAACGCTCTCCCCTCTGCCACGCACGGCCGTTTCATGCCAGGCCGTTGTTGAAGCACAAAAGCCCTTGCCAAGACCTGAGACGTTGCCTGTCATCAGCGCATCAATGGGAGCCTGAACGGTCAACTTCACCGGGAGGGGAAGGGAGGCCAGCAGATTTTCGACAACATCGAGTTTAATCTCTTGGAGGGATACATGCGGTACTGCCGCCCGCCACGACGAGTTCGTTCTGCGTCGGGTCTCTCAATCTTCGTGACTGAGACCATCGTTGACGGCTTGCCGGCGGTGACGAGACCAAAGCGTGTTATCTTTTGGTCGGGATGCACCGTCCGCAGCAGGATGCTGCCGCTAGTGTGGCGGCATGCTTGCGTGAGGATTGGTGGAGGGCACGGGAGTCGAACCCGCGACCCCGACGTTGCGAACGTCGTGCTCTCCCAACTGAGCTAGCCCCCCACGTTTGTCACCGATGCGAACCGAGCGCGTGAAAACCGGCAGGGTTGGCTGCGCCTGATTGCGCAACATGGAACCTGGGTCAGGAGAACGGGGAGGTGCCGCGCTCACGTTCGCGAAGGCATTCTACACAAGACGTCGCTGAGATTCCACTGCAAGAAACTGTGGTTCGTTGATCCGGTTGAATCCGTCCCCGCCGTCGTCGCCTTTTATGCGACGGCCGGCACCGTCCTCAAAACCTTATCGCACAAGTCTAATTCCCCTGGGAATCCCGCACCAGTGACAGGGTGCCGGCCGGTCTGATCCGATTACGCCCCTCTTGTTTGGCTTGATAGAGGGCCTGATCGGCCGCTTTGATGAGATCAGTGGGAGAGGTGTTTCTGGTGGGAGTCAGACAGGCATAGCCGACGCTGATGGTGATCAGTCCTCCGTCGACGTTCTTGATTCCGAGACACTCAACCCGGCGTCGCAGGTTCTCGGCCACCTGCGCGGCACCTTCAATGGAGGTGCCCGGCAACACGATGGCGAACTCGTCGCCTCCATAGCGGGCGACCAGATCGCCGGGCCGATTCACGGCACTGGAGATCGCGGCCGAGACTCGCTTGAGGCACTCGTCTCCGGCCATGTGGCCCTTGGTGTCGTTATAGGTTTTGAATTGGTCGATGTCGAACATGATGAGGGAGAGCGGAGTCGCCTCGCGTGCCGCCCGCCGCCATTCCTGGTCCAGAAAGTCGTCGAATTGGCGGCGATTGGTGATGCCTGTCAAGCCGTCTAAGCAAGAGAGGCGTAGGAGCATTTGGTTGGCTTCCTGCAATTGGCGCATGACTTCGAGCAGTTCCTGCTCGCGCGAGCGTCGCCGTTCGATTTCATGGACCAGGCGCAGGACGGATCGCACCCTCGTCAGAAGCTCGATCCTGTTGATCGGCTTGGCGATGTAATCCATCGCGCCGGCGGCGAATGCCTGTTGGAGGTCGGCCGGGTCGGTTTTGGCGGTGATCATGATGACGGGGGTGTCGCGGTACCGCGTGACGGCTTTGATCCGGCGGCAGGCCTCGATTCCACTGGTGTGAGGCATGAGGATGTCCATCAAGATGAGGTTCACCTGATCGGGGGAGGTGTTGCCTCCGTCAAGCCCCAGGTATTCGAAGGCGGCGGCGGCGGAGTCGGTTGTGACGACGTTTTCATAACCGGACGACAAGAGGATGGTTTTGAGCAGTTCGCGGTCGTCCGGCGAGTCGTCAACGATCAGGATACTCATGCGACATACGCTCTCATGCCGAGATGGGTCGAATCCTAGCAATTAGTCCTGGCAAACACCAGGATAAAGCTTTTTGATACAGGGCTGGCAGAGGCCGTGACTAAATTGAACCTCGGAATGCTCGCTCAGATATTCTTCGATGCGCGTCCACAATCCATCGTCGGTGCGGATGTTTTTGCAGGACGCGCAGATGGGAATGAGGCCGCGGAGCACTTTGACTTCCTTGAGCGCCCGCTGCAGCTCCTCGTTGCTGCGCCGTAGCTCGGTCTCCCGTTCTTTTCGGCAATCCATTTCCCGTTTGAGCGTCAAGGCGGACGTCACGCGCGCCAGCAATTCGACCCGGTTGACCGGCTTGGAGATGTAATCCATGGCTCCCGCCGAGAACGCTTCGCTCAAGTCGTCCGGGTCGTTTTTGGCCGTGACCATGATGATCGGAATGTCTCGAAGATGGTCCCGCTGTTTGATCAGTCGGCACGCGTCGATGCCGTTGAGATTCGGCATGAGGATGTCCATGAGGATTAAGTCGATGGACGAACGGTCTTGTCCGGCGTCGAGGGGCAACAGAGAAAAGGCTGCCTGCGCCGACTCGGCCGTGACAACGTCCGAGTGGCCGGCATTCGTAAGGATGGATCTCAGGAGAAACTGCTGATCAGTGGAATCATCGACAATGAGAATAGCCATGATCGTCTTTACCGGATGCCGCAAAACTCGTCCGCCGAGGGCGAACGAGTCCCCACGTTAGGGTTAGGTAAGTAAGTATAGCAGAGGTTATGTCGATAGTTTGGTTCGGACCAAATCGCTGACCATTTTCCCATCGACAGTCCGGCCCGCGAGACGGGTCATGACGGCTTTCATGACGATCCCCATGTCCTTGGGAGACCGGGCTCCCGTCTCTTCGATCGTCGAGGTGATCAGACGTTCGATTTCTTCCATAGGCAGAGGTCGTGGGAGGTACGTCTCGATGATGGTGATTTCTTTTTGTTCTTTTTCCGCCAAATCCGTTCGACCGGCCCGCTCGTATTGGGCGATGGAGTCGCGGCGCTGCTTGATGAGCGTCGTCATGAGCCGACTCATCTCGGCGTCGTCCAGGTCTTTTTTTAGTTCCAGCTCTTTGTTCAAAATGGCCGCTTTGATGAAACGGATGACATCCATTCGAAGCTGGTCTTTAGACTTCATGGCAAGTTTCAGGTCTTCGGCCAAACGATCGCGCAACGACATGAGAACCTCGTCGGTTGAGGCAAGGTGGGCTTCACGGTGAAGAATACTCCTGTGCGTTCAGTGAGTCAACGAGACGCGATAAAGATGAGAAAAGAGTGATAGCATGGTGTTTCTGGCATCTCGCGCGGTATGATTCCACACGGAAATCTTGGTGGTGAAAAAGTTCGTCGCGGATCATCGGGCGATCGCCGCGCCGAATCGATAAAAAAGAAGGAGGATGAGCATGAAGGAGACGGGAGTTTTCCGGAAACGGTCTCACGATAGCCTGGCCGTTGGAGTGGTCTGCCTCATCGTTCTCTTGCCGGGGCTCGTCGGTTGCGTGGGCGAAGAGCCCAAGCCGTCGCCGCCGACCATCACACCGGACCAGGTTCGCGGTCATGCGGACAAGGCCTTTGAAAACTTGAAACAAGAAGAGCGGAATCGAACCGGCACCCAGGCCGAACCACCCCGCTGACCGGCGCTCGCGGAAGATCGGAGAGTGTCGGGGAGCATGTCGGAATGATTTCCGGTTGAGCCCTCGTCTTCTTTTGGTTCTATCCTCCCGCCTGCCGTTTAACGGCGGACGACGCACGTTACTTCCTCATCGGTTGATGACGGCCGTTATTGACCCTGCGGGATTCCCTGGCTAGCATAAATCCATGAGAGCCGCCGGCTTATACTCCTTCGCCACCGTCCTCGTTTCCGCCTGGCTATCGACCAGCCCGGCGGTGTGGTCCGTGTCACGGGCCGACGCTAGGGACTTACTGGCTCCGAAAGAGCAGGAAACGACAGAGATCGGCTCCACACCGGGTCCGTCGTTTGATGAGCAGCGACAGGGAATCCCCCAATCTTTGTTTACCTGGATCACGATGGCGAAAGGATATGAAGTCGAATGGGACACGTTCGGGCGACAGGGCTGGTACACTCAGGACCCTCGGCTCAAACCGGTCGAACCGGGATCGGTGTTTTCACCGGACACGCCGGTTGTCTATATCGTCTTTGAGGTGGCGCCTTTGGAAGATCCGGCGCAGTTCGGCGTGCAGTGGTTTTTTGAGGAACCGGAGGGACAGTTGAGTCCCAGCCTGAGGGGGAGAGATGTTCTTGAGGTTCCCGGTCATGAGCGATACGGTTTTCTTGAATTGAAGCGACCGGGAGACGCTTGGAAGATCGGCAATTATCTGGCCAAAATTTTCATCGCCCCATTGGGGCAACAACCGTTCCATGCTGTGAATCAAGTCGGGACCATGCGTTTTGCGATCGCTGAAGCGGAGCCGTCCAAGCCATTCGGTAATACTCGCCAAAACGGAGAACGGTGACGACGGGAATGGGGTATGCGCGAGTAACCGGCGGATGCAAGAGGACGTCATGACGAGGGAGAATCGTATCAAAATCACGGACCCTGAGAAGCTGGCCTTGCTCTACGAACGATTTCGGGATGTCTGCTTGATCGAAAAGGAGGTATGGAAAGAAATTTTCATGCCACGGGATATCATGGCCGGGCCCATCAGGACTAATTTGCAAGATCGTTATGAAGTTGAGATTGACGATCCACTGGTGGAGGCGGCTTTGGAAGCAAACATCCCAAGGGGGAGAGAGGCATTGGGCGCGGCCATTCATGAGTACCGCGCCCACCTTTCGTTTTGGAAACGAGCGACTTAGAGTCGCTCCAGCGCCGCGATACGGGCTTCGATCGGCGGATGGGTTGAGAACAGACTCATGAAGCCGCCTGTTTTCCCCGAGATTTTCATGGTAGCCAGCGCGTCTTGCGACGAGTATTGGAATTGAGCGCGGGTGACCCACCGGTCGATGGCGCGGAGCGCGTTGATCATCGACTCTTTCCCATACACCTTGGCCGCAAAGGCGTCGGCTCCGAACTCGCGGCGGCGAGAGAACCAGCTGATCAGGATCGACGCCAGGATGCTGACGACGATCTGAAGAACCAGCGACAGGGCGAATCCCAGAGCCGCCTGGTCGCGTTCCGCGAAGACACGCCGCACCCACATGGCGATATAGTACACGAACGTGTTCATCAACCCGGCGAGAACGGTGGTGGCGAACATGTCGCCGTTATAGACGTGACCCATTTCATGGGCGAGAACCGCTTTGACTTCCTCCTCCCGCAGATTTTCAAGCAGCCCGGTCGACACGGCGACCATCGAGTTGTTTTTGCTGGGTCCGGTGGCGAAGGCGTTGGGGTCCGGCGAATGGTAGATCCACACTTCCGGCATCGTGATGTGCAACCGTTGCGCAATCTCTTGGACCGAGCCGTAGATCACCTGTTCCGCGTGTGAGCGAGGCTGGGTGATTTGTCGGCAATCGAGCATCGCGCGGGCCATCTGTTTGGAGAAAGCCAAGCTGATGAACGCGCCGCCGAATCCAAAGGCCGCGGCCCAGACCAAGGTCGAAAGATCGACCGAGCCGCGCAGGTCGATCCCGAACATGGGCAAAATGACGTTCAGTAAAATCGGGACGGTGATCGAAAGCGTCACCATGATCAGAATGTTGGCCATCAAGAGCAGAAATACGCCCTTCATCCACTTCATTGACATCCTCCTTGCGACTTCACCGCTTGCTCGCGTTTGTTTGAGAAGAGGTGAAGACTCACATTATACACAAAGTCTTTCCACTCCTCCTATCCGGAATCCTTCTGACAACTTCGCCCTTCTTGATTATTCAGGCTGGTGCTAACCGATTGAAGAATAAGGCTGCGGGATTAAAAGTCAAGATATGCCCCCTCCGTAGAAGGAAGCAGACGGAATCGGAGGTCTGAGCGAGGCAGGAGGATTGACCCCTCCACCGTCTTGCGGTACAACGCCTTATGTTCGAACGTTTTCATCCACCCTCCGATTACATGGGGAAGGAACGATGCGGAGGAGAGGCGGGAACTGAGTGTAAACCGATGGAGGTTCCCCCAATGGCCGCCTCGTCCAAACGAGCGCTTCTTCACGATCTTCTTAAACAGGTATCGAGGCTCTTTTATACAACGCTGGCCGTCGTCCCCGCAAACGTGCGA
This sequence comes from Nitrospira sp., assembly GCA_024330945.1. Lineage (GTDB taxonomy): Bacteria > Nitrospirota > Nitrospiria > Nitrospirales > Nitrospiraceae > Nitrospira_D. Next base: position 34,199 of record JANDJJ010000013.1, read on the forward strand.
GATCAAGTCTGTTTGGCCTATCTCTTCGCACGCGCGGCCGATACGATCGCGGACACGGACATCATTGAGCGGCATCGGCGACTGGAGCTGCTCGGTTGCTTCCGGAACCAATTTGCCGGCGATCACATCGCCTGGGAACGGTTACGGGACATTCAACGCGCGGTCGCGCCGTTTCAGCATGAGTCGGCGGAGCGCGTTCTGCTCGAACGATTGGAAGAATGCTTCCGGCTGTTTTGTGATTTCTCTCCGGACGACCGTCGGCGGGTTCAGCGGCTCATGACGACTCTCACGCAGGGCATGGAAATGGATTTGAGGGCATTCCCCGGTCAATCCGCCGCCGATCTTGCGGCTCTCAAGACGCTCGACGAACTCGAGCTCTATACCTATTACGTGGCCGGCTGCGTGGGTGAATTTTGGACGGATCTGATGTGTGCCCATCGGAAGGCGCTGGCATCCTGGAACGTTCGGGATATGGCGACGATCGGAGTGAGATTTGGAAAAGGCCTGCAATTGACCAACATCGTCAAAGATCTCGCACACGATCTTCAAAAAGGGCGATGTTACGTGCCCGAACCGCTGTTGGCCGACGTGGGACTGAAACCGCGCGACCTCTTGGAGCAAGCCAATCTTCCTCGTTTCAGGCCGGTGCTGACCAAACTGATTCGCACGGCGGTCGACCATCTTGACCAAGGCTGGCTCTATACGATGGCCATCCCACGTTACGAAACTCGGTTACGGCTGGCTTGTATGTGGCCGATTCTTTCTGCCGGAGAATCGCTCAAGCTTGTCATGAATTCCCCCGATCTGTTGAACCCCGCCGTGAAAGTCAAAATTCCGCGCAGCAAGGTGTATCAGATCGTGGGGATGACGACGGGCACCGTCGCGTGCGGCTATGCAGGGACCGCCTACTGGGGGCATGTGCGCAAGCAGATCGTGTGAATCGATCCGGTTCCGGTCCGTGTGCTGTCCCGCATGGACAAAGAAGGCGGTTCTCGGCTAGGCTACGGCCTGGATGAAAACTCTCTGAGCGGAGGAATGAGCGAGGAACATCTCACAGAAGCGTTGCCAGGATTGAGGGAATTCGCCCGACGTCACAGGATTCGCGTGATCCTCCAGTTCGGGTCAACGGTCGCAGGAACGACCCATGATCGCAGCGATCTGGACCTGGCGATTCAATTTGAGGGGCCCAGCGTGCCGTTTCAGACTATTCTGGAGATACAAGAGGCATTGCAGGCGATGTTCCCTGGACGCGAAGTGGACCTGGCGATCCTCAACCGGGCGGACCCCCTCTTTCTGAAGAAAATCCTTGAATCCTGCCGGTTGCTTTTTGGGAAGCCGCAGGATTTCACCCGGCTGCGTCTCTACACGTTCAAAGCGTACCAAGACTTTCGGCCCTACTTGGAACTGGAGCGTCGGCATGTCGCCCAGCGGTTGGCCGCGCTGGTGGCGGAGCCTTCCCGCCCATGATCGACCGCCAGCTCATCACAAGAAAGATGAGCCTCATCCTTGAGGACGTGGGCGCGATGACCCGGCTGTCTCAATTGTCACGCGAGCAGTATGTGGGGGATTCCATCAACGAGGCCTTGGCCGAGCGGTATCTCGAACGGGCCATCGGTCGTATGATCGACATCAATTTTCATCTGATCACCGAGTCAGGCCACGCGCCGCCCAAGGACTATCACGAATCCTTTGTGCGCCTCGGCACGCTCGGCATCATGACGGCC
>JANDJJ010000140.1 GCA_024330945.1 Nitrospira sp.
TGCTGCAAGCGGGCGACACCATCATCGACGGGGGTAATACCCGCTTCCATGACGACGTGCGGCGGGCCGCCGAGCTTAAGAAACGGGGAATCCACTACGTGGACGTCGGCACGAGCGGGGGCATTTGGGGCTTGAAGGTCGGCTATTGCCTGATGATCGGAGGCGAACAAGCGGCCGTAAGCCGGCTGGCTCCGATCTTCACCACCCTGGCACCTGAACAGGGGTGGGCCCACGTCGGCGCCGTAGGCGCCGGTCATTACGTCAAGATGGTCCATAACGGCATCGAATACAGCCTGATGCAGGGGTACGCGGAAGGATTCGAGCTGATGTCCAAGAGCGAGTACAAGCTGGACCTGGCCCGTATCGCGGACCTCTGGATGCACGGGAGCGTCGTCCGTTCCTGGCTGCTCGAATTGGCGGTGGGCGCGCTCAAAGAAGATCAGAAACTGGAAAAATTAAAAGGATACGTGCAGGATTCCGGCGAAGGCCGCTGGATGATCGCCGATGCGATCGAGAAAGACGTGCCGGTGCCCACGCTCACGGCGGCTCTCTTTACTCGGTTTCGATCGCGACAAGACGACTCATTTGCGGAAAAACTGTTGGCCGCGCTGCGGAACGCCTTCGGCGGCCATGCCGTCAAGCAATAGTCTTCGCTGAAATCATGCAGGTCTCCATGGAATCCCAAGCCCATCGCCTCGACAACGGTCCGCCGACGGAAACTATTACTCCCGTTGATCCTTGCGCCATCATCATTTTCGGCGGCTCCGGCGACTTGGCCCGACGTCGGCTGGTCCCAGCCCTGTACAATCTGCTGTTGGACGGGTTGCTGCCGTCCCACTACATCGTGTTGGGATTGGGCCGCACGCCGATGAGCGACGAGGAGTTCCGGTCCGTCATGCGGGACGGCGTCATCGCCCATTCCCGGCGGGCCTTGATCGAAGATTCATGGAGGGCCTTTTCGCAACGTCTGTTCTATCTGGCCGGCGTAAACGACGATCCTCAAACCTATACCGGACTGAAAGCCCGCGTCGAAGAACTTGAACGATCGTTTGAATTGCCGGGAAACCGCATTTTTTATCTGAGCATTCCTCCCAGTTCATTCACTCCCGTGTGTGAAGGACTGGCCGCCAGCGGCCTCGCCGGGACTCCCGGCACTCGCTCCCCCTATGCCAGAATCATCGTTGAGAAACCGGTGGGGCGGGACTTGGCGTCGGCACGGGCGATCAACGCCGCCACGGGCCGGGTCTTCGATGAATCGCAAATTTTTCGTATCGATCATTATTTGGGCAAAGAGACGGTTCAGAACCTGATGGTGGTGCGTTTCGCCAACAGTATTTTCGAGCCGATTTGGAACCGCAAGTACATCGACCACGTCCAAATCACCGTCAGCGAGGCGGAGGGAGTCGGAACCAGAGCCGCCTACTACGAGGAAGCGGGCGCCCTGCGGGACATGGTGCAGAATCACCTGCTCCAATTGCTCTGCCTGGTCGCGATGGAGCCGCCCTATTCTCTGGACCCGGACGTGGTCCGAAACGCCAAGATGGAAGTCCTCCGCTGCTTGAAACCCATTACCTCTCAAGACGTGGACAAGGTCACGGTGCGGGCGCAATACACGGAAGGAACGGCGCACGGGAAACCGGTGCCCGGTTATCGACGCGAAAAAGGTGTCAAACCCGATTCCGTCACCGAAACCTACGTAGCCGTCAAGTGTTTCGTCGAAAACTGGCGGTGGTCCGGTGTGCCCTTTTATTTGCGGACGGGCAAGGCCCTCCCGCTCCGCGCCAGCGAGGTGGCCGTGTACTTCAAAGAAATCCCGCAAATTCTGTTCAACGCGGACCCTCGGAAACCACAGGCGCCAAACGTGTTGACTTTGAGAATTCAGCCGGAGGAAGGACTCTCGCTCCGCATCGTCTCGCGCGTGCCCGGCACCAGAGCGCAAACTCACCCGGTGGAGATGAACTTCAAATACACGGAGGTCTTCGGACGTCCTTCGCCGGAGGCCTATGAGCGGCTCCTCCTCGACGTGATGGCGGGAGACGCCTCCCGTTTCATGCGACGCGACGCGGTCGAAGCCTCCTGGGCTTGGATCACTCAGATTCTCGATGCCTGGGAAAAACAAGGGCTCCGCTGGTTGCCCGAATACCCGGCCGGCACCTGGGGACCGGTGGAAGCCGACCGCCTCATCCAAAACGACGGCCGCACCTGGCGGGTTCTGTAATCACTTTGTTTTGGGAAACGACTCCTTCGGAACTTCTCCCCTCAACGGCGTCAGTCGGGATCAGCGGACCGGCCGCCCCAAACAGACAATCCGATCGCAATGACTAAATAGATCACGGCCGCAACGACCACCCCGACGTTGAATTCTTCCCACAGATACAAATAGAGCCATTCATCCAGGATGACGGCGAGCGTCAGCATTCCCCATCCAACAAAATTGAACCAGCGCATGGGTGCGGCTCCTTGTTGTAGCCGGTTTCTGTTCGCCCGCCGGAATGCCGGGAAAATCTTTATGGGATTGTCACCGTACAAAACGAGAGGAACCGGCGCTCCTTCCTCTCAAATCACACCTCCTCCTAAAAATTAAAATCGGCCGACTCGTCGCAGCATCGGCCTTAGAACCTCATCCACCAGTTCTGCAAACCGCATGTAGCCTGTCGTTGTCAAGTGAAGACCGTCGTTTGAATAGCGAGCGGCCAATTGGCCGCTCGCGGGATCCACGGTGGCGGAAAACAAATCGACCAACACAAGGGAGCGGGACACGGCAGAGTCCCGGATCAACTTGTTGAGGACGTTTCGACGGGCCAGGTGTCCCGCCACCCATTCTTTCGCTTCCCGATCGTCCGGACTTCCTTCCACACGGATCGAAGGCACGGTCACCGGAATCGGAACGCCGCCGGCGTTCAACGTCAGTTCATACAATGTCGTCAAATTGGCCGTGATTTCATCGGGCGACAGCCCGCAGCCCAAATCGTTGGTCCCGCCCAAAATCAGAACGTAGTCGGGTTTCTGATCCGACACGCTGCGCTTGAATCGACTCACCATTTCCCCGGTCAGTTCGCCGCAGACTCCGCTGATCCGAACGAGCGCCGCTTTTCCCAGGCGATCCTGTAGGAACCGGCCGTAAGGGGTCTCCATTCCCATCGGATTCTCGGGTGTCGGAGATTGAAACCCCGCCGTCAGACTGTCTCCAAAACAGACGACCAGAGCCGATCGACCCATGACCCGGCGTCCTCCCCTTACCGCACGAGAACTCGACGGAAGGATTCTAGCGGTTTCCGCTTTTCCCAAACAAGACGATTCGGAATCCTGTGCGACGCTCCTCCGCCGCGCGATGAACCGCGATTTTCTTGACGAATCCCGCACCGCCCGGTAGGTGATAAGCGGTATGGCCGACCTTAAAACAGCGCAAGAGACGCCGGCCGCCGCGGTGATCAGGAACGCGGAAGATCCCGAAACGGCTTCCGTCAAACGCATCCTCAAGTTGCTGGACAAAACGGCCAAGTCGAACCGCACCTACGGTCCGACGAACCCCGTGGCTCACAAGTTCGCCCGACAGCTTTTTGAGGAATTGACGGGTCATCTGGCCGCCTATTCAAAACTCACCTTCCTTGTTCACCGTTCCGAGCTGCGGTTCAACGATGCCGTCGTCTACCAAACGGACCTCAGCGAGGGCGGCGAGAGCTTCGCGTTCAAACTCTACGCGGACGGCATTCGGGAGCTTTCGATCTACGAAGGCCTCTCTCAGGAAGATCTGACGTACTTCCTCGATTCGATATGGGGCAACGCAGAGTCCGGCCAGGAAGACGATGACCTCGTCACCCGTCTGTGGTCTCGGGATCTCTCGACGATCGTGATCGTCACGGCGGAAGAAGTGGCCCACTCGTCATCCCACGACAATACGACAGACCGTGCCGGTGCGACTATGAGTTCGTCCGACTCCTCGCTGCGGGACTTATTGGACCGCGAGCGAGCCCGCCGGACGAATGAAACGACCGCTTCCGAGGCGGAATCGACGAGCCGGGGCAACCGCTTGCACAACGGCCTGGTCGGATTCGAGGTGACCGACGAAGAGTTGGCAGTCCTCGCGCGGGACATTGAAGCGGAACGGGATCGGGACGGTCTTTTGCACATCATGGAGATGTTGACCGCCATTCTTGCCTCCGAACAGTCGTCGGCGCTGCTGACGAAACTGTTCGACGTATGGGGGAACATTATCGATCTCCTCCTCCGCGAGGGGAAATGGACGACCTTGGAGCATGTAGTCAGTCTGCTTCATGAAGCCGACGCGGTCAGGCCGGATCTCGGCGAAGAACATAAACAACAGGTCCGCGCTCTTCTCGACGGATTCGGCCGCCTGGGCCGGATAAAAACCATCGAAGCCTATCTGAATCAGCATCCGGACGGCTCAACGGCCGGTCTCTCGACAATGCTGTTGCTGATGAAGCCGGACGCCGTCCCCGGACTCTGTTCACTGTTGGCCAACTTGGCGTCGCCGGCTCATCAGGCCATCGTCGCCGAAGCGCTTGCGATCCTGGCGAAAGACAACCCTGAACCGCTCATCAAGGGGCTGCGAGACCGGAGGCCGGCTTACGTGTGCCATCTCCTCGCGATTCTCACCAAGTTAAAGAACCCGGCGTTCGCCGAATCCGTCGAAAGACTCATCCGACACCCAGACGTGCAGGTCCGCAAGGCCGTCGTGCACGCGATCGGCTCGTTGCGTCCGAGCGGCGACGGCCTGAAGCTTCTTTCCTTCATGGACGATGCAGAGGAAAGCATCCGCATCGCGGCCTTAAAACTGCTGATCTCGGGGCAGTACTCGGTTTCGTTTTCCCACTGGCTTCCCATTCTGTCGGCCGATACGTTCGGAAACCGCCCGATCAGCGAGCGCCGGGCGATGTTTCAGGCCGTCGGAGCAACGTGCGGGGACGAAGCGGTCCCGTATTGGGAAGGGCTCTTGACCGCATGGTCGTGGCTCGGCCGAAAGAAAAAAGAAGAACTGGCCGTATTGGCCGCGGAAGCTCTCGGCAAACTCGGCACTCCCGCAGCCGTGGCGGCGCTCGTGAACGGGAGCAGGAAAGGCGGCGCCACGGTTCGGCAAGCCTGCACCCACGGTTTGTCGCGCGCCCAACAACGGACTCGGCACAACGCCCCGGCCGCCCCCTCGACCGACAAGGAACCGCAACCATGAACGAATCATTCTCTCCTCCCTCGAGCGGCACGCCGCCGATTCTCGCTCACGAGCAATCGCTTGCCAAAAAGGTGGGACAAGGCTCGGAGGCCGGCGACATCTACGATCAACAGATGGCGATGTTGGGGTTCCAACTGCTGACCCAATTGAACGCGTTGATCAAAACGTCCCGCATTCACGGTCGCAACAACGCCGCCCTTGACAAGCCGGTCGAATCTATGTTGACGCTCATCTACACTATGGCCCGCGAGCATCCGGTCACGCTTCGCGTGCAGAACGATTTCTTCTTCCTGGGCGAGGACCATCTGAAGGTCAGCCAGCAACAGATGCTGGTTCTGTCCAACGTGATCGACGCCCTGAACACCTGGAAAATGGGCGGGCTCACCTTTTCCCG
>JANDJJ010000141.1 GCA_024330945.1 Nitrospira sp.
AGGCCTCGTTTCGTTGAACCAGGGAAATGCCGGCAATCGAAGAATACATCACCACCACCACCAAGGAGACAGATCATGGACAATGTCATTCATCGCCAGGGACAAGCAGGCATGAACATCTGCGGCTGCGGGAAGCTGCACTTCACCTACGGCCCCATCACGTTGCATTTTAGCAGGGAGGAATTTCAGGTGTTTGCCGAGGTCGTGGGCCGGTTGGCCGCTCAAGTCCCGGACATCGAAGACCATCCTGACCTCGTAACCAGGGCGCCCAGAATCGAGACCATCTGCCATTGATCGATACCGCACGAGGAAGACTGCGATGATCAAGCAGCATCCTGGCAAACCGGACGGTGAACTGGGCGTGCTCATCAGCCTGATCGTCTCGCTCGGGATGATCATCCTCGCTATAGCAGGCGTGTGGCTGTGGAACACGCTCCACGATCTCATGGGAGCGATCTTGTCCATGGGTTTTGTTGGGTTTTGTTGAGATGCCTTTAAAAAAAGAAGAGCGATGAGTCATCGGATGACCCGATAACTGCCTCGAATCTCGCTGTTTGTTTGGAGCGTGTGGTTTGTCGAACGGGTCACCGAAAGCGCCCACGCTGCACGCTTCTGCCTTCCACGATTGTAGTTGGAACGCGGTGACACGATTCGTGGATGGCCTGGCCAACAGTGCTCAACGGTGATGCCGTCTCACCGTCTCTCGCCGTGACCTTCTACCTACTCGCCGGCAGCCGGTTCGCTGTTGTACGTCATCGTCTCGATGATTGCGCTCTCATATACAACAGGGGGCCGCCTGCAATGGGCATGTTCATAAGGATCGGCCTCATGTACTCCACCGGCATGATCCTGCCCCCTGCTCATTGGCGTGCGGACATGAAAGGGCAGATGAACGAACCCGAGCACACGAGTGTTACTTCTGGATCTGCTCGCTCAGGTAATTTTCGACGCCGACTTGTTTGATTGTCCGCAGTTGCGTTTCGAACCAGTCGATGTGTTCCTCCGTATCAACGATCATGTCTTCCAATTTGTGGCGGGTTGTAAAATCTCCGACGTCGGCGCAGTGACCGATGGCCTTGCGAAGCAGCTCCGCGTCAACGCGCTCTAAATCCAGATCGCCGACGAACAACTCCTGGACAGTCCGCCCCGACGTGACTGCGTCCACGTGCCCCACCTCCGGCGTCCCATCCAAATACAGAATATGATCCAGCAAGCCGGAGGAGTGTCCCACTTCTTCGTGGACGAGGTGTTCAAAGTGCTCGGACAGCCGTTTATAACCCCACTGTTTGCACAGGGCCGCATGCAGCATGTACTGATGCACCGCGGTCAATTCGGCTTTCAGTACTTGGTTCAGATACTCGACGACTCCCTCTTTGGCCTTCATCTGCCTCAAGACTCCTTCCTGATTTGTTCGGCCAAATAATTCTCAAGCCCCACTTGCTTGATGGTTTCCATCTGCGTTTCGATCCAATCGATATGGCTATCGACGTCTTTGGCCATGTCTTCGAGCATATGGCGGGTGGTGAAATCGCCCGCCTTCGCGCAGTGTACGATGCCTTCGCTCAACAGCGTCAGCATCTCCTGCTCGGTCTTCAGATCCAGCTTGAGCTGTTCGGGCACCGTTTCGCCGACGTCCACCTTGTTCATCCGTTGCACGTTGGGAACGCCCTCCAAATAGAGAATGTGACCGATCAACTCGTCGGCATCTTTCATTTCGTCGATACTGCGACTGCGGATTTTGTGGTAGAGCCGCTCATACCCCCAATTTTCACACATCTTGGCGTGGACGAAATACTGATTGATGGCCGTCAGATTCGCCGTGAGAATTTTGTTCAGCAAGTTGACGACGCCTTCTTTGGCTTTCATGTGATCCCCCTCCCTTCCCGACCTGAGCCGCCATCGAAACGCCGCTTTCTCGGTTTGCGCGAGTTCAGCGTCATTTCTTTTTTTATTATTTCATTATTGTCGCTTTTCGACCTTTCGTCAACTCACGTGTGGCGCGCTTTTGAGAGAAGATCTCGATTTCATCGAGAGCGATTCCCGATCTTATTCTCTTACACGTCGGGAAATCGCCGAACCCTGCCAACTTCAAAGTCCCCCCTCAATGATCCATCCTCCCTTTCCTTATCTTTGCAGCCCTCCACGATACTCTTGAAAGAGCTTGTTACAGAATGGTAAGTTTCTCGCGCTGAGAATGCCTGCTTAAAACCGCTCGAGGCAGAGTGTCATGATCCGACAAATCGGACGGGCAGTCGTGGTTGCGCTTCTTACCATTGCCGGGTTATCTCCGGAAATAGTCGGAGCCCATGGGAAGGTAGAGCTCGAAGACGATATCTGCGTGCGCCGGTTGGGAGGCAGCATGGTGCACCTCAGCGCCTACCAACCGCAATGGGCCCCCAAAACCGAATATTGCACCGAAATTCCTGATGAAGGGGACACCTTCCTCGTCATCGATCTCATAGACCCCAACCTTCGCGCCGTGCCGATCGGTGTCCAGATCATCAAGGCATCAAGCACAGCTCCAAAAGATAAAGGTGAAGAGGGACAAACCATCGCCTATTGGAAACCGACCTCCCATCCGGACGGGGTCGTGCGAGGGGAAGCAAATTTGGAAAAAGGACTGTACAAGCTCGTCGTCACGGCGGAGGGGCTCAGCCCCTCGTATTACATCCTGCGGGTTCAGCAAGTCGACTACTCCCAATTCAGCCGCAAAGCCATGGGGCCGATCGTCGTGCTGCTGGTACTCGCCGTCATCGTGTACGAATTCTCAAAAACCGGGCGGCTGCGCAATTGGTGGGCTTCTCGCCGAACTTAAGAAAATCCGTGTGGCATTCATCCACAACAATACTTATCGCTTTTATCCTTATCACGAAGAGGGTTCTACATATGAGGTGGCCTGACTTTCTGAGATTCATCGCCGGTTCAGCCGTGTTTGTGTTTCTAAGCGGAGCGCCGCTGTCGACCGAAGTGCACGCCCATGGCGGGCTGTCCATGGCCGAAGACATGTGCAAATTGACCGTCGGCCCTTACATGATGCACTTCACCGGCTATCAACCGACTAGCACTCAAGAGAAGCAGTTCTGTGAAGATATTCCTGCGACCGGAGAGACGGTCGTGGTGTTGGATTATATCGAGCAGGAGCTCCGTGGCCTCCCCACGGAGGTGCGGATCATTAAGGATACTGGCTCCGAGAACAATCTGGACGCAATCACGATCTTGCACTTGCCTCCCAAAGTCTATCCCAACGGCTCGATCAACTTCACTTACACCTTTGAGCAACCCGGTAAATTCGTGGGCATCGTGACCGTGGGAGAGGACCCGAAGTATGTTTCGCGCTTTCCTTTTTCCGTTGGAGAGCTGAACGTCGCCTCCAAGTTGTTGAACATTTATATGGTTCCCGTCGCGGCTCTTCTTCTCGTGGGAGCGATTTTTTTCTTCGTCCGCGATCGCCGGAAGCCGGCACAGGCTACGGTGTCTTAAGGGAGCTCATTACGCCGCGACGAAGCAATTCTTACGACCGATACGATTGGGGCCGTTGCTTATTAGTTGAACAATAGGGTTGGAATCTTGGGAACGTTGAGGGCTTTTATGCGACTTGTAAAAAATCCATTGCGTGTGCTTATGGGCCTGGCCGTCCTGATACTAAGCGTACCTTTCGAAGCATTCGCTCAGCACGGTCATGAACTCGCTGCGGACACCTGCGTGCTCCACATGGGACCCTACAAGCTGTATTTCAACAGCTACCAGCCCGACATTTATCACGACAGGCAATTTTGCCAGGAGATCCCTGGGACCGGCAATACGGTCTTGGTCTTTGATTTTGTCGAACAGGAGCTCCGTTCTATCCCCGTCGAAGTTCGGATCATGCGGGACATGGGCCCCGACCAAAACATCGAAGCCGCCACCCTTGTCCACCTTCCCCCGAAGATTTATCCGACCGGATCGATTGACGTGAAGTACAATTTTGACCAACCCGGCAAATTCATCGGGCAGGTCTCGATCGGAGACAAACAGGAGCACCTCTCGCGCTTTGGATTTTCGATCGGTGAAACGGGAGCCATCTCGCACCTCACGCACTACCTGGTGATCTTTGTCCCGCTTGCCGTCGCCATTGCCATCGCCGTGTTCTATACGCTTCGTGATCGTCGCAAGTCCTCGGCGCCCGTCGTATCGTCATAGACCGTCTTGTCGATTGCAGGTGCATCTCGCGCCAAAAAGCGTGGCCGCGATGGAGACATGAAAATGATGATACAGGTATGGAAAGGTCGCACGTTATCGAGGATTGTTCCGGCGATCGTCACTATAACGATGCTGGTGGGTATCGTCATTCCATCGGCTCACGCACATTCTAAATTAGTGAAGTCCGAACCGCCGCAACGGGCCGTGCTGAGCAAATCGCCCGAGCACGTGCGGCTGTGGTTTAACGAAGAGATCGAAGGCGACTACGCGACGCTCGTCGTTCTTGATGCAGCAAAACACCCCGTGACCGACCTCAAGCCGCACGTGGCTCAAGACGACGCCAAATCCATCATACTTCCGCTGCCGGAACTTCAGCCTGGAAAGTATTCCGTGAAGTTTCGCGTCCTGTCGGTGGACGGACATGTGGTGGAATCTTCCTTCGACTTCGTCGTCAAAGATAAAGTGCAGGGGAAATGATCGAATCCCTTGGCGCGCTGTTCCGCTTCATTCAGCTCGCCGCAAATATGATTGTGATCGGCGGCTGCGTCTTTCTGGCCATCGCCGAAGACAAGAATGCTCCCGCCGCTGCTTCATGGTCGTCCCGCGCAAAACAGGCGCTTCCCTGGTTTGCTTTTGCCGTCATCGCCGGGTTGCTTGGGCTTCTGGCAACGACAACGGCCCAAGCAACGGGGATCGCGGAAAACGCGTGGCGCATCGGCGCATGGCTCACGTTCGTACAAAAGACACGGATCGGACTCATTTGGACGCTTCGGGAGATCTGCGCCGTCGCTCTTTTAGGCGTGACCCTGTATGTCCGATTCTCTCCCCCCGCCCGATGGCGCTATGCAATCTGCGCCTCGTTCGCCGTTCTGCCCCTTGCCATTGGAACGCTTGCAAGCCATTCTGCGGCTGAAGAGAAATCGATCGAGGCCATCCTTCCCTATACGCTGCACCTTGTCTTGGCCAGTGTCTGGCTCGGAGGATTGCCCGGCGTGCTTGCCGTCCTCTTTTCCAATCGCGCAGACGCTCACTCGGCTGATCGAGCAACGTTGCTTCTATTGAAGCGGTTTTCAACCATGGCGCTCCCCGTCATGGTTGCGATTCTTGCGACCGGAATCTTCGTTGCCGACCGCATGGTAAGCCCGAACTATGCGGCCCTATTCGCAACCACCTACGGCTGGCTTCTCAATACAAAGCTGGCGTTGCTCGGCGCCATTCTTTTGATCGCTGCGCGCGCGCATTTTGTCTGGTTGCCCTCGCTCACTAACGGAAGGGCCTCCTCTACTCATGAAATGCACACACTCCGCCGATGGTTAACGCGCGAATTCGGTCTTGCCATCGCATTGCTCGCGGTCGCCACTCTGTTGGCTGGAGCCGTCCCAGCCAAGCACGAG
>JANDJJ010000142.1 GCA_024330945.1 Nitrospira sp.
CACTGACGCTCAATCAGACGGGAACCGTCACTGTCAAAGGGGAGGTGACGGTGGAACCCCTAACAGCCGACGTGGCGGTGGCGTTCAAGAACATCGGCATCAGGCTGTTCCAAGCCTATTTGGACCGGTTTCTGAACGGGGACGTCCGCGACGGTGCGATCAATCTGGCTGGCACGCTTCGCTACGCTGCGATTCGCTCCAAAGGGCCGCTGTTTCGCTTTCAGGGAGACGTCGGGGTCGATCGCCTCCTCATTTCGGATCGCAAAGAATTCGAGGAGGTGCTCTCGTGGAAGGCGCTGAACGTGAATCGTCTTGCGCTGGATGTCGAGCCTACGGCGGTCACAATCGGCGAGATTGGGTTGCAGGAACCGGCCGTCCAGGCCGTTCTTGAATCGGACGGCACGTTGAATCTGTCGCATCTTGTTGTCCGGTCACAGCCCGACGATTTGCAAAGGGCATCCGGCGAGAAGAAGGGAGAGACATCGGCCGTTCCATCGGCTGCCCGCTCGGCTCAACCGACGATCGCTATTGATCAGGTGAAAGTGGTCAAGGCGTCGGCGGTGTTCCGAGATGTATCGATCGAACCGTCGGTGAGGACCAGTCTGGCGGGATTGAGCGGGACCATCAAGGGGTTATCGTCCAAACAATTCAAAAAAGCGGACGTGGATCTCACCGGTCGGGTTGATGGAGCTGCGCCGCTTAAAATTGCCGGGAAGATCAATCCGCTGAGCGACGATGCCTTTACTGATCTGGTGGTGACGCTCGGAGGCATGGATTTGACGCCCGCGAGTCCGTACAGCGGCAAGTATGCGGGATACGTTTTGTCGAAAGGCAAGCTGTCGCTCGACCTAAAATATAGAGTCTCCCAAAAGGTGCTTGAAGCGGAAAATGTGGTCTCGATCGATCAATTGACGTTCGGCCAAAAGGTCGAAAGCCCCAATGCCACCTCGCTTCCCGTTCCCTTGTTGGTGGCGTTGTTGCAGGACCGCAAAGGCCTGATCGAGATCGATTTGCCGATCCGTGGCAATCTGGACGATCCGGATTTCAAATACGGCAAGGTCGTCATTTCGACGTTGCTGAATCTGCTGGGCAAGATCGCCGCGTCGCCCTTTACGTTGTTGGGAAAACTGTTGCCGGGGGGAAGTGAAGGAGACCTTCAGTTTATCGCGTTTGCGCCGGGCAGCACGGCCTTGACGTCGGAAGAAACGGCCAAGCTTGAGGCTTTGGAGACGGCGCTTAACGAGCGAACCGGCCTCCTCCTTGATATCAAGGGAACCTTTGATGCCGTTGCTGATCGTGAGGCGGTGCGCGCGAGGAAGCTAAAGGAACGGCTTCTAGCGATGAAACGGCAGGAGTTTGGAAGCACCGGGAAGGAAGAGGAGCTGTCCTCTGAAGATGAACAGCGGCTGGTGGCCAAGTGGTTCGCGAAGCTGCAAGCACAGCAAACGAGTCAACCGGCTGAACAAGCGAGGGCGGAAGGGCAGTCGGCGCCGACGTTCGAGGAGATGCGGCAACGGGTGATGGCCGAGATCCCCGTGACCGATGCCGAATTGGAATCGCTGGCCAGGCAACGGGCGGACGTGGTGCGGAATCGACTGTTGGAAAGCGGCAGGCTCGGCATCGAGCGGGTGTTTCTGACCGACGTCGGGACCGCCGAGCCGGGCCATGAACAGATACGGACGCAGTTGGCGCTGACGGCGGGATCGTGAACAGCATCCCGTGCAAGGCTGTGGCACGCGAGCGGCCGCCTGCACAGCGGAGAGGACGCCGATCCGCCTTACTTCGTGCCGTATCGCATCCTTGTGCCGTGCAAAAGAGACAGTTCGATCTCGGACGCGCTCAGCTCGGACGGAAAAAGGCAACCGGAGATCTGGCAGGCGTTGATGCTGGCGCCTTCGAGGTTGGCCTTGCTGAAATCCACACCCCGGAGGTCGCTTTGCCGAAAGTAGCAGTCGCGGAAATCAAGACCGTCCGCGTCCAATCCCCGAAAATCAAGTCCGCGGAGGTCGCACCCCCGGAAATCGCACTTTTCTCCTGCGGCTTTCCTGGTGTTGAACTCTTTTATGCACCCTTCGCGAAGCAACCGATACATGGGGTCATTGGTGGGAATACGAAGCTTAGGCTTCGATTGATTGACGTTCGTAGTGGCCATAGAAATTCCCTTTCTGTTGAAACCGGTTCGTGATAGGGGGTTGTGCTAAGGGTCTTATCGGCTGGAGCGCGGAAATCCTTGATTCATGTGTCGAGACCGCAATGATAGATCGACGGCGTAGTCTCCCTTGCGCCATCTTCGTGCTGTTTTAAGGATTTAGAGAGTCGCTGGGGAGGAACAGGGCCCTCATGAAGCCCCTTGCACTCTTGTCTAGGGCGCAGTATCGTAGCGGCGGGTAGAGCTGAACTGGCGTGCACGACCATCTTGACGGACATCAAAAGCATCAGGAACGAAAAGGAGGGAGCCATGGCTATCCGATTAGGAGACGAAGCACCGAATTTTACGGCCGAGACGACGGAAGGTACGATTAATTTTCACGAATGGCTGGGGAATAGCTGGGGGATCCTCTTCTCCCATCCGAAAGATTTCACGCCGGTCTGTACAACCGAGTTGGGAACTGTGGCCAAGATTATGCCGGAGCTGAAGCGACGGGGGGTGAAGGTGATTGCGATTAGCGTGGATCCGCTCGATTCGCATCACGGTTGGATTCGCGACATCAACGAAACACAGTGCACGACGGTCAATTATCCGATCATTGCCGATCCCGATAAGAAAGTCGCCACCCTCTACGACATGATCCATCCGAATGCCATCGACAACATGACGGTGCGTTCGGTCTTTATCATCGGGCCCGATAAGAAGGTGAAACTGACCTTGACGTACCCGGCGTCGTGCGGGCGGAATTTTGACGAATTGCTCCGCGTGATTGATGCGTTGCAACTGACGGCGCAGTATAAGGTGGCTACACCAGCCAATTGGAAAGACGGCGAAGATTGCATCATCACGCCGGGAGTAGATGACGAAGAGGCATACAAACTATTTCCTAAAGGATTCAGAACGGTAAAGCCGTATCTGCGGTACACGCCACAGCCTAATAAAGTCTGAACAGTTCGAGAGAAAAAGCACCCCGACCGGCTGAATCCCGAGTGGCTGAATCAAGGGGAGGAAGCACCGGGTGGGACATGCGGCGGTCGGCTCGCGTCGTTGGCGCATCGTTGGGATGATGCGTGGTGCGAGGGGAGGAAAAGAATCAGGGGGTAAAAAATTTTTCTTGCTATCCTCTTTCAATTTAGGCATACTCCCGGCGTTTTTAATCTCTTCTGCCGGTCTTGCGAGTGTGGGAAGTAAACAATTTGAAGAGGGAATGTGGCGGAAGAAGAGAAGAACAGGCAATCTGTGAGAGGACGGTCAGTACTTTCATTCATAGAAGGGAGGCAGTCACAATGAAGGTTGATGCGACAGGGTTGTGGAAGAAGTTTATGGTTGCCGGCGCCGCAGTGGCACTGGTGGCTGGGACGATATCCACGCCGCCAGTGGCGAATGCCGCCGGTGTCATCAAGGCCGATGACGACAAGTGGATCTCCATCGGGATGGGGCTCCGAACCAGCTTCAACGCGGTGGAGGGGGCCTCGCCGGGCGGTCACTACAGCAACGAGTTTACGGTGGACAATGCTCGGATTCTGATTAACGGCAAGGTTCACAAGTACCTCGGGTTCGAGGTGACAACGGAGTGTTTTAATTGTAGCGTGGGGGCCAATCAGTTTAACAATGGCAGCGCGATCAATTTCGCCGGCAACAACACGGGAAGTCCATCATTCGGCAGCAATTCCTCGGTCGGTTTGTTGGATGCGATCGCCAAGATCGAGCTCAATGAACACTTGAATCTCTGGGTCGGCCGCATGTTGCTCCCGACCGATCGCAATACCTTAAACAATGCCTTCTTTACGGCAAGCTATGGCGGGTTGCGGGGACCTGGCACGCCGGCCGTGTTCAGCGGCAACTTCGATAACGGCGCCGGGCTCTATGGCCGTGACAATGCGGCGACCATCTGGGGGAAAGTTCATCCAGGTGGAGTTCACCTCCTGTATGCATTGGCTGTGTCGCAGGGGTTGCGGAGTGGAGCGAACATCGGCAACAGCTTGATGTACACCGGGCGTGTGCAGTTGAACCTTCTCAATGACGAGCCCATGTCCGGCTACTATACGGCCGGCACCTACTATGGGACGGCGGGGGACATCATCGCAGTCGGTCTCTCGGGACAGCATCAGAAGGATGGAGCTGGCAATGCCGCTGCTCTCTGGGGTGTGAGCGATGTCACCAGCTTTAGTGTTGATATCATGGTGGAAAAGCTCATTCCGAACAACATGGGTGTCTTTACGTTTAACGGCGACTTCCGCCGGCAGTGGGCCCGTTATGCGCAGGCTGCGTTTGCTACACCTTCCAATTGTTTCTGTGTGTTCAGCGGTCATTCCTGGTCCGTGCAGGGGTTGTACTTGATTCCGGCCAAGATCGGTGTCGGCCGGTTCCAGCCCTATATGCGGTACACAGCTATCAATCCGCTTGAGAGTGCGTCGCGTCAGGAGTGGGAAGGTGGCGTGAACTACGTGATCGATGGCCACAACGCCAGAGTCGCCTTCTTCTATACCTATGGAGATATTCGCACCAAGGCGGCCAACTATGAGCGGGGTGCCACCGGCGACAAGGCCGACTCGTTCCATGTTGCCTTGCAGTTACAGTACTAATGTGATTTGATTTCAAGCGGGAGTTGTTTTGCGGAAAGGCCGAATCCTCCATCGGATTCGGCCTTTCTTTTTTTCTGGGTTGATCGTGCTGAAATAGTCACCAGGGTGATGGATGCCGGTCTCTCTTGTGAAATTGGTACCTTCTCGCGATAGGGGGACAGGATGCCGTTACAAGCCCTTGGAAGGAGCTTCACTTTCTTGTGTCCAGAATGCTTCCCACCATGTCGTCCGCCGTGTTCATCGTTCGCAGGTTGGCCTCGAATCCTCTTTGTGCGACCATCTGATTGACGAATTCCATTGCGATGTCCACGTTTGAGAGCTCGATGGGGACCATACCTTGGGGTGAGTGTCTCAAGACCGTTGGTCCGGGGGAATTGTCGTGCTGGATGACAGGGAACACTCCCCCGCTTCTCGCTTCAACAAACTGTGTTTCCGACCGTTTAAAGTTGTCGGTGTTTAGGTTGGCAAGGTTATAGGCCGAAACATTCAACTGTTGAGCGAAAGCGGTCAAGCCGGAAAGAGCGGTGTAAATGGCGGAGATCATGTTGCGCCTCCCGTGAATCCAATGTCTGCAAGGACGCTGTTGAAATGGGTTCTATGTTGAGTGTAGCAGAAACTGACTCAGCACAGCCGAGAAGGACGAATCGCAACGAACAGAATCGGGGTGCCGGTCGGATAGCCTTCATCGGTGGAGTCGGGAGTATAACGTTAGGGGAGGGTGGCGGCATGAATCACGGCGACACGATGTTTCTTCTCTACAGCGATTTTAATTGTCCGTTCTGCTATGCGTTGCACGAACGGTTGCAT
>JANDJJ010000143.1 GCA_024330945.1 Nitrospira sp.
TGGTACCCTGTCCCACCTCCCGGCAGTCCCCCCTCCACCGGGCGATGACAAGCTGTTAGGATCGGCGATCGAGTTACGGCCGTGGAGGATCGTCAAAAATCGCTCCACATTCCAGACATCGAACCTTTCCCGTCGACTTGCCGCGTCTGGTCCGCACGTCATCAATGAGGCGTTGGTGGGCACAAGTAATTTGTGAAACGCGGGAGTCAAGGGGGCGAGCCCTGGAGGAAATTCCCTTGACGTCCAACGGAGTCTCCATCCCCCCCTCCTTTCTAACGTGAAGCGAAGTTTCGCTCGACGTTCTTTCGCAAGAGATATCCATTGTGTGCAGCCCATCTGTTTGGGTAACCCTCAGCCGAGCGACACGTGTTTTCTTTCAGCGAGGCCGGATTGGTCTCCCGGCCGGGAAATCCGAGGGGACCTCGCCGGCACGGATCTCCTCGGTGATCGACGCATAGGAACGCTCGCTCGTTTCGACACGAGCGGCTCGCACTCGGTAAGTCCTGTTTTTGTCAAGGGTGACACGAACTTGCCCTGTTCGGCTGAGGTAATCGATAGCCAAAAACACTTGGTTCCACGTCAGGTCTGGGCAGAGACCCACGACCTCTTCCATGGCGCAATCGGTGCCCAACTGCTCGAGTCCTCGCCGAACCCGATCGATGGTCTGTGTCGCCATTATGCTCATGGTCCACCTCCTGGTTGATGGACGTTCTTCCTCCTCTGTCTATTCCAATGCTTGACATACCTTAGAGAAGTCCAGCGGCAAGGCATACTAGGATCATTACCAGAAGCATGGAGGGAGATTACCGGGGATCGTTCACCGCTCAAGCGGCCAGAATGGAATGGGAAATGGGCATCGAGAATGGTCGTGCGGCGAGTCGTTTCCAGCCTATTCGTTCTGTCTCGGAGATGAGCAGAGGCTTATCGGGCCTTCTGCCATGGCGCACCTGGTTAGATCGGCTGTTGATGATCGTTGAAATGAACGATCGAGCTTTTTCCCCTCCCCGATCAGTTGCGGCGGAGAGGCGGACTGGCGCCGAAGAGCCGGTTTGTGCCTGCTGGTTTTATGCGAACCGCTCGGCTGCCTGGTCGATCGAATGACGGAGCGCCCGGTGTGCCGGGCAACCCACAACCGACGTCGCATCGGAGACGACGGCTGGTCGGGAGGAAGCGAGGAATCGTTGTTTTAAACGGGCGATCCGTTCAAGCGATCGAGTCAGACGGTCGGTCGAGATGGTTCCGTCCGCGATGGCCTTGTCCATCGCCTCGATGGCGGCAACTTCACGGTCGCGATCTTTGCAGATCAAGATGATGTCGCAGCCGGCTTGAACCGACCGCACGGTCGCCTCTTCGATGCCGTAATGGTCGATGATCGCCCGCATTTCGAGATCGTCGGTCAGGACGACGCCGTCATACCGCAACTCTTGACGGAGCAGGGTTTCGATGATCGTCGGCGACAGGGTCGCCGGATGGTTCTCGTCCAGGGCGCGATACAGCACATGGGCCGTCATCATCGCGGCGAGGCCCTGCGACGCGGCGTGCCGAAACGGGAGCAGCTCGAGTCGTTCCAACCGTTCGCGCGAGGCCGTGACGATGGGCAATTCATGGTGCGAATCGGCCGCCGTGTCACCGTGGCCGGGGAAATGTTTGCCGCAGGCGATGACGCCGTTTTCTTGCAGGCCCCTGGCCGTGGCCCATCCCAACTCACATACGAGTTCGGGGGTGGAGCCGAAGGCTCGGTCTCCGATCACGGGGTTTGCGGGGTTGCTGTTGACGTCCAACACGGGTGCCATGTTCATGTTGATGCCGACGGCTCGCAGTTCGCGCGCTGTCGCCTCCGCCGCCGCGTAGGCCAACCGGGGAGACCGACATCGCCCCAAAATCTCGCAGGGAGGAAAAATGGTGAACTCCTTGGGGAGTCGAGACACCCGTCCTCCTTCCTGGTCGATGGCGATCAACAAGGGAGATTGCGGGCTGCATCGCTGAAGGGCGTTGGTGAGGTCGACGATCTGTTCTGCCGATTCGAGATTTCTCGAAAATACGATTACGCCGCCGGGCCGATATTTCTTGATGAACGAGGCCAGATCGTGGGAAAGGGTTGTGCCGTCGAAGCCGATCATGAAAAGCTGCCCGATCGTATCGCGCGACATCAGCATGGAATTCGCCTTTGGATGCGGATACCGCCCCCGCGAAGAAGTGAATCGTCCGCGTGGCTCAATTTCTCTTCGCCGATCGGCCAGCCAAAGGCTTGCGTCGGACAAGGGGGCGTCACAGGGAACGGTCCATGAGGTATTGAATCAGAAGCCTGGTCCCGATTCCTGTCGGTCCTTTGGGAAGGTAGGCCCGCTCGCGCTCGCTCCAATCGGTGCTGGCGATATCGAGATGGACCCAGGGCCAGTCGCCTGCAAACTTGCTTAAGAACAACGCCGCGGTGATCATGCCGGCTCCGCGACCGCCGATGTTTCGCATGTCCGCCACGTCGCTCTTGAGCTGTTCAAAATAGTCTTCCCACAACGGCATTTCCCAGACCCGTTCGCCCGATCGTTGCCCCGCTTTGCGCAACGACTCCTTCAAGGTGTCGTCCGTGCCGAACATGCCGATGGCAAACTGGCCGAGCGCGATGACGCAGGCGCCGGTCAGCGTGGCGACGTCGATCAGCGCCGCCGGTTTATAGCGAGCGGCGTATGCCAGTCCGTCGGCGAGAATCAACCGGCCTTCGGCGTCGGTGTTCTGGACTTCGACGGTTTTGCCGGACAGCGTTTTCACGATATCCCCCGGCTTCATCGCTCCGCCGCCGGGCATGTTCTCCGTCGCCGGGAGCAGGCCGACCAGATTCAGCGGCAATTTGAGTCGCGCCGCCGCCCGTACGGTGGCCAGGACCTCGGCCCCTCCGGTCATGTCCGCCTTCATATGTTCCATGTTTTCGGACGGTTTGAGCGAAATCCCGCCTGTATCGAAGGTGATCGTTTTCCCGACCAGGACGATGGGACGGTCGTTTTTCTTTCTGGCGCCGTGATACTCCAGAATGATGAATTTCGGGGGCTCGTGGCTGCCACGAGCCACTCCCAACAGCGCACCCATGCCAAGCTTGGCCATGTCCTTGCGCTCGAGGATTTTGAGCGACACGCCCGTCTCTTTCGCCACGGCCTTGGCTTCTTCTGCGATCTTGGATGGCGTCATGATATTGGAGGGGTGGTTGCAAAGATCTCGAACAAAGACGGCCGCCTCCGCGGCGGCGACCCCGCGCCGTACGCCTTCCGACAACGGACGCACGTCGGATTGTTGAGAGGCCAGCAGCGTCATCGACCGTATGTCCGGTCCTGGCGTCGGTTCGGAGCGATAGGCGGTGAATTGATACGCGCCCAGAATCGCGCCTTCCGTCATGGCTTGGGCGACGTCGATCGCGGTCGAGTCCGACGGCGTCACGGTGGGAACCGCCGCCGTAAAAGAGGCGGCCTTGACTTGGCGAACTCGTTTGACGGCGTGTCCCAGGGCTTGGCGGATGGTATCAAGACCGAGAGAGTCCTTCTTGCCCAACCCCACGAGCAGCAGACGCTTGGCGGGAATTTTCCTGTGTGTGTGGAGCAGGACAAGTTCCGCGGTTTTCCCCTCAAACTCTTTGGATCGAAGCAGGTCGGAGATCGATCCTCCCATCGCTTTGTCAAGTGCAGCGGTCTCCTGCTCCGAGAGGTCCGCCCCTTCGCACTGGAAGAGAACCAGCACGTCCGTTGCCTCGGAGGCCAACCGTCCTACTCGCACGTCCACTTTCATGATCTTCATGCTCCCGTCCTTTCTTCTTGCTGAGCGCCGTCGCGTTCGGCTTTCCATCCTTGGAACATCACGCGAGGCTGTTTCATGAAATGAACTCAGACTCCCTTCATGTCCGGCGACCAAATGACCTTGTGCAACTGCAATTGGTACCGCGCCGGAAGGCGGTCGGCCAGCACCCACTCGGCCAACTGGCGGGGGGCCAAGACGCCGAAGACCGGGCTGAACAACACGGTACACCGATGATTCAGATCGAACCGGTTCATGATGTCTTTCGCCCAGTCGTAATCGCGGCGATCCGCGATTACAAACTTGACTTCGTCCTGCGCACGCAACCGTTCGACGTTCGGCCAATACATCCGGTTCGTCATCCCGCTGCCGGGACATTTGACGTCGAGTATTACGCGCACCCGGTGATCGACCGGAGCTGTATCAACGGCGCCGCTGGTCTCCAGCAGGACGGTGAAACCCTCGTCACACAGCCCGGAGAGCAACGAGCCGCAGTCCGGCTGCGCCAGCGGTTCACCGCCGGTCACTTCCACGAGCGGACAATCGTAGGAGCGGACCGTCTCGATGATCGAATCGACCGACCGTTCCGTGCCGCCGTAAAAGGCGTAGTCCGTATCGCACCACGAACACCGAAGGGGACAGCCGGTGAGCCGCACGAACACACAGGGGAGGCCGGCAAACGTCGACTCTCCTTGAATGCTGTGAAAAATCTCTGTGACGCGCATGGGCGAACACGTCTTCGCAGGGACGACTCAATCAACCGGTTCTTTAGGAGGCCGGCGCTCACTTGCGCAGAGCCGCGCGTGAACGAGACGTCATGACTGCGCCTATCACCATTGCTGAATCGGCCACCGCTTCCGCTTGGCCGTGCGAGCCATTCCGCGGATGGGGTTGATGACCGTCGGATGGCCGACCGCTTGCAGAAGCTCAAAATCACCTGGACTGTCGCCGTAGGCGTAACAACGGGACAGATCAAGCGAGAAGTCCCGCGCCAACTGTTCGATCAATCGCCGTTTGCCCTGTCCGTAGGGTAGAGGGGGGACCAGACGGCCGGTATAGACGCCGTCGATTTGCTCCAATCGACCGGCGAAACAACGTTCGGCTTGCAAGGCCGCGGCAATGGGGCCGATCAAAAAGTCGAGCGAACCGGTCAGCAGCACGATCGCATGCCCGGCTTTCCGATGCTCTTCGATCACCCGCATCGCGGTGGGGGAGACGCGAGGGCAGAGTTGCTCCCGGCAAAACTCTTCGCCGAGATGGCGGATGACGCGCGACGGTTTCCCCGCTAGGTACAGTTTCCGCTCACGCAGGGGATGCAGCGAAAGGGGAGGCAAGTGACGGATGAGCCAGGAGATGCTGGCGCGAACCTCCGGCCAGCCCACTACACCTCGTTGCCACAACCATCTGAAAAAACGGACTTCGCTGGCTTCTCCGGGAAGCACGGTATTGTCAACGTCGAAAAAGGCCGCGATGCGACCGGTCAGCCGAGGCTCGATGCGGAACGCACTGCTCGTGGTCGCCGAACCCAAGAGATCCTCCACAGGACGATCTGCTCATCATCAACGATAGGGGCGGAGGGATTCTACCGGAGGGACCCTTCATTGACAAGAATTTTGGCCTGCCTTTATAATGCGACTCCCTCAACTTACAAACAAAGGCTCCCCGTTTC
>JANDJJ010000144.1 GCA_024330945.1 Nitrospira sp.
CAGTCAAATACAGGACCGGCTTGCCCAATTCTGTCGCCCGGCCGATCGCTTCATCGACGGCATCCAAGCCGGGAATGCGCCGCAGAAACATCTCGCGCCTCCTGGCCATCCCAATAGAGACAAACACCATTCCCCCAAACAGCAGAGCCAGAAACAGGTTGTTGCTTTGATTCCAGTTGAACCAGTTGGGCTCCGGCACGGCGAAGGCCATGCGGCTCACGACCCGTTGTTCACCGAACACCACCGCCACCGCCACGGCATAGGACACCCCGTTCTTGAGTTCGACCGCCTTGCCATTGTTGATCACCACCACATGCTGATCATCATCGGCCGGCTTGGTCCACCAGGGCCATTTGGTCTCTCGCACATAGTGCGTGTTCGCTGGAAATTCGGCGACGACCGTGAGGCTAGAGGGATCCACCTCCTCCATTGCCTCCCCCAGCAACACTTGATATCGCACCTCGCTCTCATCAAAAGCTGCGGGCGGCCAAACAACCGTGAGACTGCCTCCACCGTCATTGGGCGTATCGAACACGTGCACCGATTTCGGCGCCGTCAATTCAGCCGGAGCCGCAGCCGACTCCGATCCAGCCGGTCCGATCACCCAGCAAGCCACGATCCCGATCACAGCCGCCGTGATTCCAAACCGCCGCCTCACCGCTTCTACACCCCTTCGATTACTTCAATATTGGCGCGGGGAACAACCACCGTCGAGCCGTCATCCAATTGCACTTCAAGTACCCGAACTTCGCTTTCAGTGGGAATCTTTCGTAATTCAGACGGGAGTGCCGACACCCGGCCGATCTTTCCAAATAAGGGATCGCGAATGATCCGGACCAGGTCGCCCAGTTGAATCCCTTCGCGGGTTCGGTCAGTGGGTCGGGTCACCACAGGCCGTTTCTCT
Organism: Nitrospira sp.; assembly: GCA_024330945.1. Lineage (GTDB taxonomy): Bacteria > Nitrospirota > Nitrospiria > Nitrospirales > Nitrospiraceae > Nitrospira_D. Next base: position 905 of record JANDJJ010000144.1, read on the forward strand.
TTGAGAGGAATGATGATCTCCGGCCGAATCACGCCCGCCCGGATTTGAGTGGCGCCGGAAATTGAAGCCATTGCGCCGGCCCGAGCCGAGAGCAACGCAAACGTCTTCGTCGCCATAGGGATCGCGCCAAACCCTTCCGTCAGAATCAACGTCAACCCCACCTGCTCCGACCCCGTGATCGCCACCCCGAGGTCATAGCCCAAAAGCGTCCGTAAATCTTGATCATGAATGCCGCCCACCACCAACCCGGCAACGCCAATCTCTTTGGCTTTGACCATGGTGGCAGCCGGCAAGAACGAGCCCCCGATCACGACCCTCCCCTTCATCTCAACCGTCAATCGATCGGGCGTGAGGGGGCGGTCCGGGGCATCAACGGCCACCACAAGTTCCCCATAGGCCTCTCCGCCGATTCCAAAAATTCCCTGGACGAGGCTACAGACACATTCAACGGTCACTCCCTGTTGGGGCCGCACCTCCACCACCAGACCATCCACATAGGCCAACAACTCCAGCACCCGCGGCGGCTCTCGCAACAGCACCTGCCCCGTCACAGTGGAAACGGATTCGACCGTGCCGGTTATCGGCGAGCGGATCTCCGTCTTGAGCCATTTAAAGAACGGTTTATTCTCCGCCAGCACCTCGTCCTTGTGGACCGTCTCACCTTCCCGCTTGACCAGATAATCCTTGATCTCACCGGGTGCCACTCCCAACTGGTTGGCCAGATTGAGCGGATACACCTTGCCCGGCAACTCGGCCCGAGCCACCGATTGTGTCGCACGGACCAGGTCACCGTCTTTCACCAACACCGTTCCCTGGAGCGGCAACTGCCGCACCCGTCGAACGACTGTGTTGTCGGTAACCGTCAACCCAGGGGTGTAGGAATGGGCCATCGCAAGTTGTCAGTTATCGATTGTCAGTTCTGTGTGAAGAAGCCGTCTCGTCAGAAGAAGGGTACAGTCCCACGGCCTGGTACCAGGTGGTCAACAACGAAATACGCGCCCGTTGATCGGCCGGCAACTGCAACGGACGCCCTCTTCCATCAAGCAACAACCCCACGACTCCGCCCTGAACCGTCTTCGTGACCGGCGTGCCGGATCCGGCGCCGAGGTGCACCCCCTTAGCCGGTCGCACCGTGACCGTCGCCTGCTCCCCCACCGCCAACGGATACAGCCGCAGGTCGCCGAACAGGAGTTGATCCGTGACGACTCGACCGTCGGAAAAGGTGATCTCATAGTCGGCACAGCGATCCCCGATCTTCCCCTGGCCGATCGGTGCCACGCAGGTCCCCAGATAGACCATACAATCTCGCATGAACACATCCGTCGCCGCCTTCTCGTCGATTGTTGAGAGCACCCCCAGGTGCGGCATCATGAAAATACTGTCCACTGAGAGCCTGGTCACTCCCAGGGGCTCATAGGCGTCCACCATCATCATCATGGCTTGGACCCGTCGCGGCGCGTGAGACAAAATCCCGCCACTGCCGACAATCAGGTCCAACTTCAGCATGTCAATCAGGGTCTTGCCGGACGTCTGTTGCTCGAACACGTCGGAAATCGTCCGCTCCTGCTGGACGCCTTTCAAGCCGGTGGCGAGGGACTTGTGATGGATCAGCGCCAGCCGCAAGGCTTCACGGGCGATCGCCTGTTCGATCTGCAACTCATCCAACGTTTGCGGGATCGTCGTCGGCCGGATCATCTTGTTCTTAATCCGGTTGCGCAAGGTCTGCTCGTCGATCATAAACGGCACCCACCGCATGATAGTGGCTAGGCCCGCCTCAGCCAGCACATTCGACACACTGTACGACATCCCCAAGTTGGCGCTCACGGTCCGGTTGAACATGCCATCGAACACTGAAAACACGTCCGTCGTGGCCCCACCGATATCGACACCAAGCAGGTTGATATGTTCCCGTTTCGCGATCGTCTCCATGATCAGGCCCACCGCAGCCGGCGTCGGCATGATGGGCGCGCCGGTCATCTCCATCAGTTTTTTATAGCCGGGGGCCTGTTGCATGACATGTTCAAGAAACAGATCATGGATCTTGTGGCGCGCCGGCCCCAAGTTTTCCCGTTCCAAGACGGGACGAATATTCTCCGTCATCACCAGCGCGGTTTTCTCACCAAGGATTGCTCTCACCTGCCCCTGCGCAACCTTGTTCCCGGCATAGATCAGCGGCAGTTTGTAGGTTGCGCCGAACCGCGGCTTCGGTTCCGCCGCTGCGATGTACTCCGCCATTTCCACCACGTGGGTTACCGCCCCCCCGTCCGTCCCCCCTGACATCAAAATCATGTCGGGCCTCATAGTCCGAATCCGCTCGATCTTTTCGTGCGGCAGTCGCCCGTCGTTCGACGCCAACACATCGATCACAATCGCCCCGGCGCCCAAGGCAGCCCGCTGGGCACTCTCGCCGGTCATATTCTGCACCACCCCGGTCACCATCATTTGCAACCCCCCACCCGCGCTGCTGGTCGAAATATAGAGATCCACGCCGGTCTTGTCGTCCCGACAGGGAGTGATAATCCGGTCGCCGTCCAGAATCTTGCGGCCTGAGAGTTCTTCAATCTCAGCGATCGCGTTGAGCACTCCGCGTGTCACATCTTCGAATGGCGCTTCCACCGTCGTTGGGGCTTCGCCGCGATAGGTCTGGCGGTATTCATCCCCGATCTTTTCGATCAAAATCGCCTTGGTCGTCGTGCTCCCACAATCGGTCGCCACGACCACCCGGAGCGGGCGAGCAGTTGGAGAATCGTTCAAAGCAGGACCCGTCATTGAGCCGACGATCCTTTAGGAGCGTGAGCCGGATCGTGGGCTGGAACAGAGGAAGACGACACGGGAGCCATACACTTGGCCTCAATCAACGCCACCAATCGGCCGATCGTGTCTCGTCGCTCAAGCAACCGAGCGGCCTGTTCCAGCGCCTTGGCATCCAGGACCACTTCAAGAAGAGGAGCCAAGACCTGCAGGGCCTGGCTGCCCACAAAGTTCATCGGCGCAAGCGATTCAAGAAACACCGTCGCCGGCACGGCCATCCTTCGCGTGACAACCGCCTCAGCGATCCGCTCCAACAGGGCCTGATCTTCTAAAGACAAGGCGGCAGTCTCAGGTGCCGTCGAAAAGGCATGGCGGAACCCCGCTTGAACTCTGCTCCACGTCTGAATCCACGATGGTTTGGGAATGGAAGACATGCGTCTCTGGAAAGGCCTGTCAACCTGTCGTTGCGGCATTATAGGAACGGGTCGCAAGAGAGTCAATTCAATGCCTGTCTTGTGCGCGACACAGCCGAGCGACGCTCTCGTTCATGCACCATGACGGATGACAGCAAGGCGGCAACAGAAGCAAACGGCATTGACAAGGCACCGCTGCTGCTCAACAATCCCGCCGTCGGCACAAACGATTTCTCCCCTTGCCTTACTGATGTGGAAGCCCAACAGCATGCCTCAAAAGAAAAACCAGCAGAAGAACCCTTCATCCACCGGCGCCACGGTCGGCTACGAGACCGAACTCTGGCACATGGCCGACGCGTTGCGCAGCCCGATGGACGCCGCGGAGGACAAGCATGTTGTCCTCGGCCTCATCTTCCTCAAGTACATCTCCGACGCCTTCGAGGAACAGCACAGGCAACTCGAAGCCGAGCGAGATCAAGGCGCGGACCCCGAGGACCCCGACGAGTACCGCGCCCACAACATCTTCTGGGTGCCGCCCGAGGCGCGCTGGACGCACCTCAAAACACAGGCCCGCCAGCCCACCATCGGCCGGATCGTGGACGACGCCATGGCCGGCATCGAGCGGGACAACCCGGCTTTGAAGGGCGTGCTGCCCAAGGACTACGCGCGCCCCGCGCTCGACAAGCAGCGCTTGGGTCAGCTCATTGATCTGATCTCAAACCTCGATTTTCGATCCGATCAACCCTCACCCTGCCCCTCTCCCAGCGGGAGAGGGAAAGTGACGGCGAGGTGGTGCCGGCGCAGCGGCTGCGCGATACACTGCTGCCCAAGCTCATCTCCGGGGAGATACCCCTGCCTGCCGCGCTGCGCGACCGCGCGGCACAGGCAGGGGTGAAGGATGCGGAGCGGTTTTTGAAACGTAGGGGTGCATCATGATTCGCCCGGGATCTGTGAAATACGATCGGTCCGGCCAAGACATGCGTCGCTCCACCCGCCGCAGCATCCGCCTCAAAGGCTACGATTATTCCCAGACGGGGGCGTATTTCATCACCGCCGTCACCCAGGATCGGGTGTGCCTGTTCGGCGAGGTGGTGGATGGCGAAATGCGGGTGAACAAATTTGGCGAAATCGCACGGCATTGTTGGTTCGACATCCCGGCGCATTTTCCCCATGCCGAATTGGATGCATTTGTGGTGATGCCCAACCATGTGCATGGGATCATCGTCATCGTCGATGGTAGGGGCACGGCATGCCGTGCCCCTACGGAACGATTTGGTCACCCGGTCACCGGATCGATTCCAACCGTTATCCGTTCATTCAAATCCGCCGTCACTAAACGCATCAACGAACGA
>JANDJJ010000145.1 GCA_024330945.1 Nitrospira sp.
TACACCCATTTTCAAGGTTCAGGAGTGTATCCGGCCGATGGAGGGACTTCGGCAGCCACCCCCGTCGTCGCCGGCGTCGTCGCGGCAGTCTGTACCAAACGCCCCTATTCGCCGGGAAGTCCGTCCACCTCTCCGGCAGCGATTCGTGCCTTGATGCGTTCGACGGCGACAGACGTGGGAGCGGCAGGCTTCGACTTCGACCATGGATATGGCGTGGTGGGCGGCTGTGCATTGTACCGTCGGTTCCGGCCATGGCCTCCCATTGATATTTGCAGACGCTTCCCCTGGCTCTGCCGCCCGCGACCAATCCCGGTGGATATTTGCCGGCGCTTCCCGGAAATCTGCCGAGGTCTGCCGCCAGGTCCTATCCCCCCGATTCCTCCAGGCCCACGCCCACCAGTCCCCGGAAACGTGCCGTCACCGACCGGAGCAGAAGGATGGGACGTGAGCGGATTCGGTGGAACGACCTTTGAAGAATTTGCAGAAGGAGACCTCGAAGAGTTGGTGCAAGCCGCCTGGCAGGCAGGGTATTATGACGGGCAAGTGGCCGCGCGAGGAGAAACACCAAGACCGCCGAGTTCCGGTGGCTGCGGGTGCGGTTCAAACAAGTAGCCTTTCATGGCGACGAAGACCACAACCCTCTGTCGTCCGAGATCCATCCATCTCGGACGACAGGCCCTTTTCATCTCCATAGGGCTCCTGGGCCTGATGGGCGTGACCTGGACCGAACGGACCGACGCACAAGAGGCCAACACACATCACCTGCCGAAACCGCTGCACGACAAACCAGCCAGAGGTGAAACGATGGAAACCGTCATGCTGCAATTCAAACATCAAGGACCACCACCTACCATTGATGACGTGTGCCGGCTGTTTAACCTAACAGCGAGAGAAATTGACGCCCAGGTCGGGGTGCTTCCAACTGACCCATCTGAAGGGCTTTACACCGTCCTTGTTGACGTTCGGGCAAGCGAGCGAATCAAGAACATACTAGCGACTCGTCCCCCGGATCCAGCCGAAGGCCTTTTTGCCAATCCACCGGTTGAACCCTTCGGCCCACCAGTCCAATGAATGTCGCGCTCATGTCTCGCACGACCGACCGTCTTTCTCAACGGCAATCGGTCGCAGTTGTCCCGCCAGTCCTGGCCCCTGCATCCCAAGACAAACAGGTGATCTTCTTCATAGAAAGGAAAAAGGAATTCCCTATGGCTCCATCAACACCACCCCTCGATTCCTGGAATGGCGTGCTTGCCCTGAGCCTCATATTGTGCGTCGCAAGCGGCTGCGCCCTCACGGCCAAGCAAAAGGCGGCCGTCAGTCAATTCAGCGACTCCGCAGCGACGCTCGGCGACGTCACGTCGTCTGAATTACAGGCCATGCGCGACGGCACCATCAACATGACGATCGAGCGACTCCTGCTCGGCGGAAAGAGCAAAGATCCCCATCTGGGAGATCAAACCTCGCTCGATCGAGGCTTCGAGCTCAATCGCGTCGAGACCATCACAGGAGCGACCCATGCCTTGGCGGCATACGGGAAAACCCTCGCAGCCCTGGTCGCCGATTCACAATCGGCCGACCTGAGCGCCGCCAGTCACGAATTTACGGCCAGTCTTGGAAAGATCCCGGAAGCCAGACAGCACCTATCAGACAACCAGCTCGAAGCCATTGCGACGGCCATTCAAGGGGTCGGTCGATTTTGGGTCGAGTGGAAACGCAAGGAAGCGGTGATCACCATCGTCAAGGCGTCACAACAGGCGGTCGATCGCCTGTGCGACTTGCTCATCCGCGACTTTGATCCCAAGCGAGGCTGGGTAGCGCTCCAACTCCAAGTCATCGAGGACCCACTGATGGCCGAGGCGACCAACGCCCTCTACGACGGCAAGACGTACCACGACCGAAAAATCGCGCTCCAGGCCTTCCGGCTGGCCTATGAAAACAGAATGCGGAGGACCGAAATCCTCTCCCGCGTGGTCGAGGCGGCTCAAGCCATGAAACAAGCCAACGGCGCGGTGGTCCGCGCCGTCGATCACTTCGAGTGGTCGGTCGAGGACATCCGGTCGTTCGCCGAACGGGCAAGATCCCTCAAACACCTCGCAACCATCATCCCAACGCACTGAAAGGACGTGGACCATGGCCACCAGCCTCGGGGAGGAACTCAGCGCGGCGCTGTCGAACATCACGGCGTTGATCATCAAAACGGAGAGTAAGGCCGAGCGGGCGCAATTGACCCGCCAACAGGCCAAACTCGCGGGACAGCTTCAAGTGTTCGTGGACCAAGTCGTGGATGAAACCCTGCCCGAATACGACGAGGCGACCGACGCCCTCCATACGGCCAACGCGGAGGCGGACGCCGCCAAGAAAAAACTCGACAAGGTCGCGTCGTCAATCAAGAAATTCGCGGTCGCGATCGACAAACTGGAATCGTTGGCGGAGAAGATCGGCTGACGCGATCTCCTCGTGCTTGTCATACCCTATTCCTCATACCGCGCTGCGTCCGGCCCACTCGGAGTCGGCGACGGCATGAGGAGCAGAGACCTGGTGCGGGACCGATCACTCCCGGCGTGAATCGGCCCGACAGATTCCCATCACCTTCCCGCTCGACGTTTCGTGATAGGCCGGCAGCGGCCTCTGCACGTTGCAGTCGAGCACGATCTTCTCGCCCGTCATCCTGACCGTCCGCTCATACCAACCCTGATAGCGACGAGCTCCATCGGCCATGCAGATCTGAAATCGGTTAAAAGACCCCTGCGACGGCAGAATCTGGAACGGACGTCCGCGCCTCGCCTCGAAATGAAACGTTCCGGTTTGATCCATCCTGGTTGATGCGCCACTCGTGAAAGAACAGGGCTCCCCCGTCGGAACCTCAAGGAACATCAGCGCGTTTTCGACCAGTTTTCCGTCTCGATGCACGTGACCGGTAATGGCGGGCGACACGATCGCATCATGCGGAGCCATCGCGCAGGCGCCGAGCCACCCCCTACGAGCAAGATTCCACCGATCCTCCACGGATCCCATGAGCGTCTCACGGAACGTGTCACACCGCGCGCAGTCTTTCCTTCACTCGATGAACGGCGTCATGACACGAAGTTTACTACAGCGGACTATCGCGCACGATGTCGCTGCCTGTCGATGCTGTGGCGAAAATGCCTTGCTGGGGTTCCGCTTTTTCCTTTATGCCACGGAGAATCGCGACTCAACCGGTGAGACCCTGTCGTGCTCCATACACGACGGTGAAAGGACCATCTGGGCCCAGACGATTCCGCTATGATCCACTCGACCCCATGGCATAAGCCGAATGGGTGAGAACGCATGTGCGATCATGCACGATCGTGTGTGGGCGCACCGCGCGCCATGCAATCGTGTAGAGCAGGCCCATTTGTTTTTCGTCGGCACCACTTATCTCAAGCAAGAATCCTGCGGTTGTTTCGTCGTTACACCATCGCTGACGACTCGGTACTCTTCTTGCCTTTCCTTGTTGCACACCGCTGCCAAGAGGTTTCGCCAGAGATCGCGATGAACGCACTTCCGGCCCTCATTGCCATTCTCGTTCCACTGCTGGGGAGTCTGTTCATGGCGCTGGCCGGTTTCGGCATGGGGGAGCGGGTCGCGAGAATCGGTATCGGAGCGTTAGCCGTCTCGACCGTTGCCGCCCTGTTGTCGCTGTACCAGACGGTGCGGTTTGATTCGATTCTTCTGACCGCGCCGGATCTCCCGCTTTTCCTTACCCCCACGCTGCTGGTCGATCGTCTGGCCTCCGTCATGATGGTTGTGATCACGGCCGTCAGCCTCGTGGTTCATGTCTATTCCCTCCGCGCTATGCAAGGGGATGGGGGCTATGTGCGATTTTTTGCTTTGTTGGGCTTGCTCACATCGGTCCTGTTGGCGCTTGTCACCAGCGGTCATCTCCTCTGGTTCTTCGCCGCCTGGCACGCCGTGAGCTGGATTCTCGTCGCCCTGATCGGATTCAACAAAGACAGCGACGCGGCTCGAACAGCCGGGCGCACGACGCTGTATGTTCAGAGCGCGGGCGATCTCGCGCTGTTGGCCGGTATCGTCGTGATCTCTATGACGTTCGGAACGTTCGATCTGACGAAGATCGTTCAAACCCTCGCGACGTCTCCGATCCCGCGATTGGGAAGCGGCATGGGGTGGAGCATCAGGGCAACCGACGTCATAGCGGGCCTCCTCGTTCTTTCAGTGATGACGAAGTCGGCCCAGTTTCCATTTCACGTCTGGCTGCCCGGCACAATCGAAGCTCCCACCCCCGTGTCCGCCATGCTGCATGCCGGCATCGTGAACGCCGGAGGCTTTCTGGTAAACCGGCTGGCGCCGATCTTCGGTTCGGCGCCGACGACGCTCTATCTTCTCTTCATGATCGGCGCGATGACGGCGTTGATCGGCGCTTCGACGATGCTCACGCAGTCCAGCGTCAAACGCGCTCTGGTCTATTCGACGATGGGCCAGATGGGTTATATGGTGATGGAATGTGGATTGGGCGCGTTCGCCCTGGGGATTTTTCATCTCTGCGCCCACGGACTGTTCAAGGCGACGCTGTTCCTCAACTCCGGCGCCAACATTCACAAGGCACGTGTCGAGTTCAAGCATCCGCCTCAGCGAACCGCCGGGGACACGCCGGCCTTCTCCCTGACGCCCTGGGCGACGGGGCTCTTCGTCACATTGATCCTGCCGCTGATCATCATTGTGATGGCGTTCGAGCTCGTGCACGTTCCGCTCTTCGAAGCACAGGGAACCATGATCTTCCTCTTCTTCGCGTGGGTGACGTCGTCGCAAGCGGTCTTCAGTCTGTACCGAATGAACACCGTGGCCTCGTGGAAAGTGTCCGTCACGATGATCGCGACACTGACGGCCATCAGCTTCACGTATTTGTGGGCCGGTGAGGCCTTCACCCATTTCTTGTATCCCGAACCGGGACAGGTTGCGGCTTACTTCCAAGCCGCCGCCTGGAATCCCACATTGTTCGGAGCCTTCATCGCGACGGCTTCAATCTTCATCATTGCGGTGTGGGCGATTCTATATGGGAAGTCCCACGGCTATACGTTGGCGCTTCCCCTATGGTGGCGCCGACTCCGTGCATGCCTCTATATCGCCTTTCTCAACGCGCTCTTTATCGAAGAGCTTGTGCAAGCCGTCGGCCCTTGGCGGCGCACCCGTTTTCCTAAGAGACAAGGAACCCCATCCTGCACGGAGGCAAGCCAATCGTGACCCAACCGGCCCCTGAACGATACACCGATGCGCAGCGGATGGAACTGGTCTCCTACGTGACGTTGGCCGGAGAAGTCATCGCGCCATACTGGCCGATGCGGACCTTCGTCCACCACAATCCGCTGCACGGACTCGAATCGTTGTCGTTTGAACAGGCCGTCCAACACGGATCCCATCTGTTCGGC
>JANDJJ010000146.1 GCA_024330945.1 Nitrospira sp.
CTTGAGGTAGGGTAAGCGAGGGATGATCGCAGCGAACGTGCCTTCAGTGGTGAAGGTTCCGACATGGAGTTCATAAATAATCAAGTCTTCCAGGGGGAGCCCACGCCATGCATGGTCCGTCCATTGAAAAGCATCAGGATCCACCACGGCAGACGGTCCATGGACACCTTCAGGCTGAAAACGAGAAGCTGGATCAGGTCGCTCGATCGTACCGTTCAAGACATAACGGTACCGAGCTCCTGTCACGACACCGCCGACAGCGGCCTGAAAGTAACCGTCTCCTTCGGGCTGCATCGGCACCGTGCTCGGATCCCCGTCCAGGAATCGAATCGCCACAGACGAGGCGCGCGGGGTCCACACGCGAAACTGCGTCATGCCCACGCCCGTCCGATTCGCACCGATATCAAGCGACCACCCATGGCTCGACATGAACGGCTCACGTTCGTGCACGGCAAGCGATTGTCGCCGTGAAGTTGAAGTTGGTGGTAAGTGATCCGGCGTCTTGTGCGCGCCGGAGGCGGCATATTATACATACGCCAAGCGATGAATCACCGTCTTCAGAAAAAACGATGAGAGTCTGGCCTGGCAAACCCTATCCGCTCGGCGCCACGTGGGACGGGCAAGGAGTGAACTTCGCGCTGTTTTCCGAACATGCCACGGCCGTCGATCTGTGCTTGTTCGACGGCCCCAAACATGCGAAGGAATCTCTGCGTATTCGGTTGGAAGAACGTACCGACCAAATTTGGCACGTCTATATTCCGGGGCTCTGGCCTGGCCAACATTACGGCTATCGAGTCTACGGGCCCTATGCGCCGGAAGAAGGCCATCGGTTCAATCCGGCGAAACTGTTGATCGATCCCTACGCCAAGGCCATCGCCGGCACGATCGAATGGTCGGACGCGATGTTCGGCTACCGGATCGGCGATCCTCAAGCCGACCTGTCGATCGATCCACGGGACAACGCCGCAAACGTTCCTAAATGCGTCGTCATCGACCCGGCCTTTTCATGGGGCGGCGACACGCAGTTGAAGACGCCCTGGGACAAGACCATCATTTATGAACTGCATGTGAAAGGTTTCACGGCAAGGCATCCGAACGTGCCGGAATCCATGCGCGGCACCTACGCGGCATTGACGACTCCGGCCGTGTTGGATTATTTGCTCGATCTCGGTGTGACCGCCGTCGAACTGCTGCCGGTCCATCATTTCGTCCGCGATCGACATCTGGCGGAACGTGGACTGACGAACTATTGGGGGTACAACACGATCGGGTTTTTTGCACCTGATATTCGGTACGCCCTCTCTCCAGCCGATGCTCATCACGTGCGTGAATTCAAAACCATGGTCAGGACACTGCACAGCGCCGGAATCGAGGTCATTTTGGACGTCGTGTACAATCACACTGCGGAAGGCAATCACCTGGGGCCGACGCTTTCATTCCGCGGGATCGACAACCTGTCCTACTACCGTCTTGTCGCTGACAACCGGCGATTCTACATGGATTACACCGGCTGCGGGAACACGCTCAACGTCACACATCCCCGGACATTGCAACTCATCATGGACAGTCTGCGGTACTGGGTCGTGGACATGCACGTGGACGGGTTCCGATTCGACCTTGCGTCTGCCCTTGCACGCGAGCTGCACGCCGTCGATCGATTGAGCGCCTTTTTCGACATTCTGCATCAAGATCCGATTCTCTCGCAGGTCAAACTCATCGCCGAGCCTTGGGACGTCGGCGAGGGCGGCTATCAGGTGGGGAACTTTCCAGTCGGTTGGGCCGAATGGAACGGCAAATACCGCGATACCATTCGACGGTACGTCAAAGGGGACGGCGGACAGGTTGGGGAATTAGCCTATCGCCTCACCGGCAGCAGTGATCTGTACGAAGCCAGCGGCCGCCGGCCGTTCGCCAGCATCAATTTTGTGACGGCGCACGATGGATTTACGTTACATGATCTAGTGTCCTACAACCACAAGCACAATGACGCCAACGGCGAGGACAATCGCGACGGCACCGATGACAACCTCAGTTGGAACTGCGGAGTGGAAGGACCGACACACGATCCAGCCGTCAAGGAACTGCGCGAACGGCAAAAACGAAATTTCCTGGCGCTGCTCTTTCTCTCTCAAGGGGTACCGATGCTCTGCGGCGGCGACGAGATCGGCCGCACCCAACAAGGCAACAACAATGCCTATTGCCAGGACAACGAAATCAGTTGGCACGACTGGAAATTGGATTCGGCGAAACGAGATCTGTTAGCCTTCGCGCGCCACCTCATTGCCTTCCGTAAGCAACATCCCGTCCTCCGGCGACGGCGGTTTTTCCAAGGGCGTCGGCTGCGCGGATCCGAAGTCAAGGACCTCTCATGGTTCCGTCCTGACGGCAAGGAAATGACTGATGAGGATTGGAACGCCAGTTATGCCAAATCGCTCACGCTTCGCCTGGCCGGTGACGCGATCAGCGAAACCGATGAGAAGGGACGTCCCATTACCGATGATACTCTGCTCATCTTATTAAATGCCCATCACGAGCCACTCACGTTCACGCTGCCAGCCCACAAACGGGGAGTCCGTTGGCATCCTGTCTTCGACACGTCCGCTCAGTCGAGCGCCAAAAATCCCGTTGTCGTGTTCAAGGGAGGGGAACGATACGATCTGCAAAGCCGATCGATCGCCGTCCTGCGACTCGGCGATCAATAGTGATCCACGTCTCTCGCCGATCTTATTTAGCGATCGTGATGGGCAACCCCTGCATCTTCGCCACATCCGTGACGGTCATTTGGTAGAGTTGACTCATCAGCTCGAAGGCTTCACGATTCCATCGTCTCACTTCTTCTTGGCCTTCCGCTTGATTGTCGATGGCATACCAGCGTCCCTCAAGCTCTGCGGCAAAGACAGCATCGGTCGGTTTTGTTGTCGACTCTCGGATCGCCAGAGTCCTGACTGGATTACGGAGGACAGGCCCGCTGCGAGGATCAGGGGAAACATCGAATTCCGGCTCGGCTTCGATGCCGCGGGCTAAAAATTCCAACATGGCATTGAAACTACGGAGCTTGATCTGGCCGTGCCACGGGTAGTCCCCTCCTGGATAATTCGGACGGATATCGACCAGGACGTAATTGCGGGGATACCGTTCCGCTTTCAGATGAAGACTTCGACGTTCTTCGTTCGTCAATGACATCAGGTCGTAGTTCGTAATGACCAACCGCCCGACAATACGTTTCGAGAGACGCAGACGCCTGTCACTGTCTTGACCCCATTGATACCCCTTGTCGATCACGTGGGCGGTCATCGGGTGATCAAGCGGAAGCGGCCAGATGTCTTCAAACGTAAGGAAGCCGACATGGAGGTGGCGGGCCAGATTCAATGCAGAGAGATGCAGCACTCGTTTTCTGAACTCCCGATATTCGTCCGCCCGGTGCGGCATGTTCAAATAAAACGTCCGCTTTCCTTCTTCTTCGACGGCGAGCCCTCGCCCCATCAGCCTGAGCACGATCGCCGGCTCGACGCCTTGCGCCAACAGAAAATCCAGTTGCGTTTCGTCCATGGGCGTCAAGATACGTTTCGTAAACTCCTCGCCTTGAACGGGAACAATGCTCACAGTCGGGTTTTCTGCCACCGTCGCTCCCAGATTGAACAGAAAGAAATTTCTCGCGAACACCGGTCCGCTGGGTGCAAACAACTGAGAACCGAATCCGGCGTTGGATCGAAAGTCGAAGGTCGCGGCGACGTTCGAAACCGCCGTGAAGTGGCGCGGTTGCCCCTGCTTGGCCCGTCCGATGTTCAGCAGGAGCATCTCGGCCTCGACCGCATTGACCGTGCGGTCATATTCGATCACCGCCCGATGCATCGCCACCGGCGACAGGCAGCCGGTGAAGCTCAGCGTCGCCGCCAGTGCGCAGAGCCCGGATCGAATCATCCTCTTCTTTGGTTGGTTGATGATCATGCCGCTCGCCGCCGGTCGAGAGAAGTATGTGCATCTTTTCGTGACGCAATGAACATCGTCACCGGTGCGATCCATCCTTCTCTCATCACATGTGCCGCAAATCGTCGGACGATCGGTCCCGTCCGCGGCCGGACAACGTCCGTTCAAGGTAGTCCTTGGCCAAATCCTTGGCGCCGAGCCCGAACGCCAAACAGGCGGCGAACACGATCCCGCCGAACGTAATGCCGAACCCGACGATCACCACGCTGGCCGCAATACCCAATTCTTCCAGCGCCATGGCGAGCGCGAACAACCGCACGCCCCACCGTGACAGACTGGCGATGAGCCGGGCCGGAGGAAGACCGGCGTTGACCGATGCGATCAAAACCCCCTGTGAAATAAAATTCGACAGCAGGTAGCCGACGATCAGAATCACGGCGGCGATCAACACGTGGGGAATATAGGCCAAGAGCGATTGAGTGAATTGATTGATCGGTTTGAGATTGAGCGCGCCCAGTCCGGCAATCACCGCAAAGAGCGCCACGGCCCAATAGGTCATACGCCCCACGATCTGCGAGGGGTCCGACTTGACGCCTCCGCGGCTTAGGGCCGCGTTGACGCCGAGCCGATCACACAAATGGTCCAACCTCACAACCCGCAGCAATCGCTCGACGGCGTGCCCCAGCGCCCAGGCCATGGCGAATCCGACTCCGATAATGATGGCCATCGCCAAGACGTTCGGCAAAATCGCCAAGACTTGCCGGCCCAAGTGCTCCAACGGCGCAAGCAACGCCTTGTCAACGAAGTCCTGCATATCCGCCTCCCTTCTTGCCGTCCACGCCGCCGGCGTTTATGAGCGTGGCCGGCCGCCCCAACGATCGACGAGATAGGATTTCCGTTCCTCAAACGCCAGACACAAGTGCTCGACTCGCTTCTCCGCTTCGGCGGAGGTGAGTCCCTGGGTCTCCAGCACAAAGGTCGCCGTTCGCCCCAGATACAGCGGCGTGAGGGCCTTCAACAGGTGCTCGCGGGGCATTACGCGGCCGTGATAGGCCACGGCCGCTTCATAAATAACCCGGACCCAGAGATCGTCCGGAATGCGAAACTCGACGGGAGAAGCCGCCCGGAGGGGCGACAGCTCCGCGACAATCTCCCGCCCCAGCATCTGTTCCCAAATGGGAGCCAGATCGTCCATGCCTTGCCGAAACGCATGAATCATTCGATCCACGTTCACATGAACCGGCTCGACGCCCACTTCATATTGAAAACCGAACATCTTGACCGGCACCGAGCCGTTTCGCGCCAACCAGACCTCATGATGTTCCTCCATCAACGCGAACAAGGCCCCCAAGACCTGCATCAACATGGCGGCCAAATCGGCGGACGGGTCCTTGGGATTGTGAATTTTGGCCCCGAGAAAACTCTGGCAGACGCGAGCGCCGCTCGCGATGGCCTCCGTCGTCATCCAAATATCGA
>JANDJJ010000147.1 GCA_024330945.1 Nitrospira sp.
ACCGTTCCAGCAGGCGCGAATGGAGATAAAAGATGTCGGCGGGATAGGCCTCGCGTCCCGGCGGACGGCGCAGGAGGAGCGACAGTTCTCGGTAAGCCTGCGCGTGGGTGGTCAGGTCATCGAATATCACCAACGTGTCCTTCCCCTGCCACATCCACGCCTCGGCCATGGCGCAGCCGGCAAACGGCGCCAGATATTTAAGACCCGGCAACGCCGTGGCATCGGCAACGACGACTGTCGTGCGGGCCATCGCATCATGGGCGCGCAGCGTCTCGATGACCTGCACCGCTGTCGATCGTTTCTGGCCGATCAAGACATACACACAGAACACGTCCTTGCCCCGTTGATGGATCACCGTGTCCAGCGCAAGCGATGTTTTCCCCACCCCGTTATCGCCGATGATGAGTTGTCGTTGCCCCTTCCCGATCGGAATCAACGTATCCACCACCTTGTTGCCCGTATAGAGAGGCTGATGCACAAAATCCCGTGCGGTGACCGGTGGAGCGGGAGCAAACAGAGGGCGACGCTCCATGGATGGGGGAACAGGTTGTCCGTCCAAGGGACGTCCCAGCGGATCGACCACTCGTCCGAGCCAGGCGTCTCCAACGGGAATACTGAGCGGCCGGCCGAGTCGATAGGCAGTAGTCTCGGATGTCAGGTTGTCCGCCCGTTCCAACAAGATCGCGCCCACCAGTTGCCGGCCCAAGTGAAAGACCAGCGCCAGACTCCCGCCCTCGAACACCAACAGCTCATCCATCGCGACAGAAGGAAGGCCGTCCACCCAGACGATTCCATCCCCGACTGAGCGCACCACGCCCCGCTCCGCCACACGCAGAGCGAATCGGTACTGCTCCAACCAGGAAGCCTGCCGGGCAATCGGCGACACAACTTCAGATGGCGGCATCAATACCATTGGCAGCCTCGGCAAATCCTTTGAGTTCCTCGCGAAGATTGGCGGCGAACACCCACGGTCCCACATTCACTTGAATCCCTGCGAGCAGCGAAGCATCTTCGGTCCACCTACACGTCACCGTTCGCCCCAGGAGATCCCCTAACGCGGCCGACACGGCTTGCCGTTGAGACTCATCCAATTGATGGGCGGAGGACACGGAGACGGCCGCGTCTGCGTTTCGACAAACGGTGCGGATCGCCCGGCGTTGCTCCTCCGGCAAAGCTCTCAGTTCTTCGACGGCCAGGGCGGCCAGTTGCCCCGTCAGGCTCGGCTGAGCCACTCGTTCCAACAGGCGAGCGGCAAACCGAGCCCCCAACGCCAATCCCTCTTCTTCCGCCTGACGTCGGAGTTCTTGGCGTCGCCGCTCCTCCAACGTTTTGGCCTTTTCCCGTTCCCGTGCCACCGAACGGTGTACCTCTTCCATGAGACGCGCTCGTTCCTTGTTGAGCTCTTCATGAAGACGAGCTCGAGCCTGTTGCTTCTCCTGCTCCCATTCGGTCAGTCGTCCCTCGTACCGTTGTTTGAGCGCCTCTCCTTCGGTTCGAAGCCGTTCCGCCTCGGCTCGCAATCGCTCCATCGTTGCCTGGCGGTCGGCGATGACCGTGAAGACCGGTTTGTACAACAACCGCTTGAGCAGCCAGACAAGGACCAGGAAGTTCAACACCTGAAGGCCGAACGTCGACCAATCAAGCTCCATGAGCCTCTCCTCTTGAGTGTCTCCGCCCGCCAAGGCATGAAACGCCGCCGCCTCTTATTTCAACAGATATTCCAGCAGTGGATTGCGGAATAGGATGATCAGCACCACGACCAGACAGTAAATCGCCAGCGATTCGATCATCGCGAGACCGATGAGCAGGGTCCTCAAGATGGACCGCTCGGCCTCCGGCTGTCGTGCGATGGCTTCCAGCGCCTGGCTGATCGCCCGTCCCATCGCCATGGCCGGTAACATGATGCCCGCAGCAATCGTGAGGGCGGCAACGATGGTGGAGCCAAGAGCAAATAGTGTCAGATCGTGCATGGTCAGGCAGCCTCCTTTTGCTGCGATTGTCTCCTGTGCTCTTGAGTCTGAATGGCGCTCCCAATGTAGATCAGTGCCAACATGCCGAAGATGAATGCCTGGAGCAGCCCCTCAATGATGTGAAGCGCCAACAAGGGGATCGGCACCAAAAAGCCGGCGACGACGAGTACCAGCACCAACGCCATCTCCAGACTCATCACATTGCCGAAGAGGCGCATGGCCAACGCGACGGTGCGCGTGAACTCGCCGATCAGATGAAACGGCAACATCACCGGCGTCGGGTGCAGGTAATGACGCAGGTAGCCCTTGAGCCCTTCAATCCGGATCCCGAACCAGGGCACGGATAAAAACACGACGATCGCCAAAGCGGCGGTCGCCGAGAGGTCGGCGGTCGGAGAATGGAGCCCCGGCACGATCCCAATCAGATTCGCGACAGCCAAAAAGATCCACAAGGTGGCAATGAGTGGAAACACCCGTTCAGCATGGACCGGCAGCACCGAACGGACCGTGTGATCAATCGCGTCGATGATTCCTTCAACGGCCACCTGCAACAGGCCAGGCTCGCGGCTCAGCCGGCGCGAAAGAAACCGGGCAACCCCCGCCAGCACGGCCATGATGAGCCACGTCATCATCACAGTCTCCGTGACGCGAACCGGCCCGATTTCGATGATCGTTTGAATCGGCATCGCGCTGTTCTCTTTTCTATTCTTTCACCAGCAAGAGATAGACATTGACCACCCCCACACCGACGCCAAGAAGAATGAGAGTGATCGTCCATCGGACAGAGTGTCCTTCCACCATCTCATCGATCCAGAGACCGAGGTAGGCGCCGGCCACGATCGGTAGAACAAACAACAAACCGACGGTCCCCAAGTACACGGTTTCAGCCAGCAACGTCCGGTTTTTTCGTTCAGCGCTCCGAAGACGTTCGACGTCCCGCTCGACTTCGAGTTTCAGCCGCTCCTCGTCCTTCACCGTCACGCCTCCCGTCTCTCCTGCCCTTGACGTCTCAGTTGCCACAACCGCCTGAACAGCTCCTCTTGAAGTCGATGGACACGGTCTTTAATGCCCCGCAGCTCGACCTCTTCGACGCGCAGACGCTCATCCAACTCTCGTGCAATCCGTTCGTAATTATCGTCGCGGAGAAACCGCCTCGTGCAGATCATCACGTCGTCGCCCGTGGCGTACAGCACGGCCTCGGGCAGCGCCAGATATTCCCACGGCTGATCGACCCGGCGAAACCGAGCAAGGCCGAACTCCACCACCGTGATCAGCCGCTCATGCCCAGCCAGAATGCCGAACGACCCGGACGAATCCCGCCCGACAAAGCTGACCACATCCTCGATCCGTTCCGTCCGCACAGCGTCCTGTAGATGCAGCGTGAAGGTGTTCATGGCGTCTCACCGGCCATGGTCCCCCGCAGGTAGCAGCGGTCTTCAGGGATCTCATCGAAGTCTCCAGTCAAAAACGATTCGCAGTCCCGCAATGTGTGTTCGAGCGGCACGCTGACCCCCTTGATTCCCGTCAAGTCCGCCGTGACGTGGAGCGGCTGTGTCAGATATCGCTCAAGCCTCCTGGCCCGCATCACGATGCGGCGGTCCGTCTCGGACAGTTCTTCAAGGCCGAGCATGGCGATGATGTCTTCCAACTCCCGATACCGAGCCAAGTGGTGGCGGACCTCCTGGGCCACTCGGTAATGTCGCTCCCCCAGCATATGGGGATCCATCAGCCTGCTCGAGGAGCGCAGCGGATCGATCGCCGGATAGAGCCCCTTGGCCGCTTGCGCCCTAGTCAAAATCACGGTCGTGTCCAGGTGGCTCAAGATCGCGGCCACGGCCGGGTCAGTCATGTCGTCGGCCGGCACGTACACGGCCTGCACGGAAGTGATGGTTCCCTTCGTCGTCGAAGCGATACGATCCTGGAGCTCCGCCACCTCCGTCAGCAGGGTCGGTTGATAGCCGACCGTCGCCGACATCCGCCCCAGCAGACCGGAGATTTCGCTGCCGGCTTGAACGAAGCGGAAAACGTTATCCACGAGAAACAAGACTTCTTTCCCCAACGTATCGCGGAGATATTCCGCATAGGTGAGCGCCGTCAATCCGACTCGAAATCGAATGCCCGGCGATTCATCCATCTGGCCGAACACCATGACGGTCTGAGGCATCACCCCGGCCTTCCGCATTTCATGCCATAGTTCGTGGCCCTCTCGAATCCGCTCGCCGATGCCGGCAAAGACCGACACACCTTGATGAAGCCTGATGACCGCATGCATGAACTCGGTCAGCAACACGGTCTTGCCGAGCCCGGCACCGGCGAAGAGGCCAGTCTTTCCACCCTTCGCAAAGGGACAGAGGAGATCCACAACCTTGATGCCCGTTTCCAAGATGCCGGTCGCGCTCGTGGTTTCATGCAGGGGGGTCGGCGCGATCAAAATGCTGCGCCGCTCATCTCCGTCCAGCGCTTCTCCCCCATCCAAGGGATTGCCCCGCACATCCAGCAATCTGCCCAGGCAACGCGGCGAAACCGGCACGCTCAAGGGAGCGCCGCTATCGAACACAGGATCGCCTCGTCGGAGCCCCCCAGTATGTTGAAGGGCAATGGTACGCACGCAGTTTCTGTCGAGGTAGCGATACACTTCGAGGGTGTCTCGCTTCCCGCCCACGACCACGTGCAACGCCCGGTGCAACGGGGGCAGTCGCGTACAGGCCACGTCGACGACGGGCCCATTGACTTCTGCAACCGTTCCGATCGGATCGAAGATCGTTTGGCCGCTTCCATCTTTAGGCCTGGGAGGTGCCGCGATTGATTTCTGGCTCACATGGGACGATTCAACTGCCAAGCGCCTCCGTACTTCCGACTCTTCCTTTTGTTGATGCGCCCTCTGTTCCAGGAGCACTCCTCCCCTTGTCGTTCCGGATACAGATCCCCCCCCGCAAACCTGATGCCAAGACGATGAGCCGAGCAACGTTGATGAACGTCAGCTTCGATTAATGAGGTCTGGTCTGATTGCTGTAGCACCCTGCGACAGGACTTTCATTTTGTTGTCGCCAAATGCACCGGCGCCTCGGCGCCGGTGCCCTCCGACTAGGAATTGACATGGAACGCGGAAAAACGTTCTTCGGCGTCATCTCAACCCTTGCGAGGACCGACGCCGAAGCCTATGATCGCCTCTCGTGAAATCCCGCGTCGGCGATCACGGAGACTACATCGCTCCGCAAGCGGCGAAACCGTCCTCGACGAGGGGGGGGCTCGATCTGTTGGCGCCGCTGCTGCTTTACCTTGCCGTCTCCGCAATCTTCGTTCTGGACTGGTTCATCCCGCTCGGCT
>JANDJJ010000148.1 GCA_024330945.1 Nitrospira sp.
GTCGTTCCGTACAAACGACCACTGGAGGATCGTGACCGGTCCCGTGAGCATCCCCTTGACCGGCCGCGACGTGAGTGACTGTGCGTACACGGCCCAGTCCACCGTCATGGGGCTGGGCCGCGCGACGTCACCGACAATCACAGGCGGTTTCACGCAACGGGACCCGTAACTCTGCACCCAGCCCTGTTCGGTGATGATGAAGCCGTCCAATTGCTCCCCAAAATATTCCACCATGTCGGTGCGCTCGAACTCGCCATGCACCAATACATCAAGCCCAACCGCCTCCTGTTTCTGCACGCACCGCCGGATCTCCTCTTTCAAAAACGCCTCGTACTCAGCGGCCGTCATCCGTCCAGCCCGCCAGGCAGCTCTGGCGGCTCGCACGGCTTCGGTCTGCGGAAACGACCCGATCGTCGTCGTGGGGAGCAGGGGAAGATGGAAGCGCGCCTTTTGTTTCGCGGCGCGAACCGGATAGGGCGAGTGCCGCCGCATCATCGAATCGGTCATCGCCTTCATTCGATCTCGCACAGCGGGATTCCAAACCAACGGCGACGCCGCGCGACGTGCTCGGGCCGCGCGCGATTCATGAAACAACGGACCGTCCGGCTTCTCCGATTGAGCCGCATCGGCCAAGGCCCGCAACTCAGCCAGTTTTTGCTCCGCGAAGGCGAGCCAGCCGCGAACCTGCTGGTCCAACTTCGCCTCTTGACCGACATCCACCGGCACATGGAGCAACGAACAGGAGGGCGCGATCAAGATCCGCTCCGCCCCCAACGCCATGACCGCCCGACGGACCATCGCATGGGCGGCATCGAGATCGGCTCGCCAGACATTCCGGCCGTCAATCACTCCCAAGGACAGGCTCATCGCGGGAGGCAATGCTGCCAGGACCTGATCCAACTGTTCCGGCGCCCGAACCAGATCAACGTGCAAGGCCTCGCAGCCGGACTCCACGGCGAGTGAGAGATTGTCTTCCAACGCACCAAAATAGGTCGTGAGCATCAGTTTGGGACGATCCCTGTTTTCTGTGAGCGTCGCCAACGCCAGGCGGTACGCCTCCTTCGCCGGCTGATCGAGATCCAGCACCAAGCAGGGTTCGTCGAGTTGCACCCACCGCACCCGTTGCTCGGCCAGGGCACGAAGAAGCTGTTCGTACACCGGCAGCAGCCGATCCAACAGATGAAGGGTGGTCTGTTCCTTGGCGTTTCCCGCCATTTTCGACAGCAACAGAAACGTGACGGGACCGAGGACCACCGGCCTGGGTTCAATGCCAAAAACGCGGGCCTCGCCGAGCTCCGCCGACAGTTTCGACGCATCAAGGACAAAGTGCTGGGCCGGCTCCAGCTCCGGGACAATGTAGTGGTAGTTCGTGTCGAACCACTTGGTCATTTCCAACGCCGGCACGTCGATGCCGGCCTGCCGATCCTGAAGCCCCCGCGCCATGGCGAAGTAGCGGGTCAAGGGATCGGCGAGCTTCTGATACCGTGGCGGCACAGCGCCGACGGCCACAGCCATGTCCAACACGTGATCGTAGAGCGAAAAGTCTCCTACCGGGATGTGATCGATGCCGGCCCCTTTCATCACCGACCAATGGCGGCGTCTCAACTCGGCGGCGGTCCGGTACAGTTCGTCCGCCGTGCGCCGACCGGCCCAATAGGATTCCAGCGCCTTTTTCAATTCGCGAGACACGCCGATCCTGGGATAGCCAAGACACGAGGCAAGCACTGACATGCGAGAGGCTCCTTTCATTCAACGGATCCCATGTTGACAACGTATCGCCACATCTCACTGTCTCTCATCGTCAGAACGTTTCGTCGAGGGCGACTTCTCCTGTCACCCCCACTTGATAGGCCGACACCCGCCGTTCGAAAAAGTTGGCGAGTTCCTGCACATCCTGAAGATCCATAAAGGGAAATGGGTTCCTCGCCCCGAATCGTGTCCGACAGCCGATCGCCGCCAGCCGTTGATCCGCCACACACTCCAGGTATTGCCTCATGTCGCGCAGGGAGAGGCCGGCGATCCCTTCGCCCAACAGATCCTCCGCGAACGAGGTTTCGCAGGCGACGGCCTCCTCGATCATCCGTC
The DNA here is from genome assembly GCA_024330945.1 of Nitrospira sp. Lineage (GTDB taxonomy): Bacteria > Nitrospirota > Nitrospiria > Nitrospirales > Nitrospiraceae > Nitrospira_D. The sequence continues at coordinate 2,086 of JANDJJ010000148.1, forward strand.
GCACGTCGGCTTCAAACCGCTCATCGAACAGCTCGGGTTCCTCGCGCCGCACTTGCTTGAGGACTTCGAACGCAAAGGCCATGTGGGCGCTTTCATCGCGAAAGACCCAGTTGGTGCCACCGGCCAAACCGTGCAGAAGACCGCGCGACCGCAAAAAGTACACGTAGGCGAAGGCGGCGAAGAAAAACAACCCCTCCACACAGGCGGCAAAACAGGCAAGATTTCTGAGAAACAGGCCCCGTTTTTCGGGGGAGTCCAGCCTCGCGAGTCCATGGATCGCGTCGATCCAGCGAAAACAGAAGTCCGCCTTTCGACGGATGGATGGAACGGTCTCCACAGCGGCGAAAGCGGCGAACCGCTCGTCCGGATCGGCCACATAGGTATCGAGCAGGGTCAAGTAGAACTGCACGTGCAGGGCCTCTTCGTAGAGTTGGCGTGACAGATACATGCGCGCCTCCGGCGCGTTGAGGTGTCTGTAGAGACTAAGCACAACATTGTTGGCCACGATGGAATCGCCCGTGGCAAAGAAGGCCACCAGCCGCTGCACCAGGTGACGCTCGGCGGGACTCATTTTTGATCGCAAGTCGCCCAGATCGGTTGAAAAGTCCACTTCCTCGACCGTCCAGGTGTTCTTGATGGCGGCGCGGTACATCTCATAGAACACCGGGTAGGTCATGGGCCTGAGGGTCAAACAGAGGCCGGGATCGAGCAGTCGCGTCGGTCGTTTGACATGGCTCATTGGCAGGCCTCACAGATATCGGGGTTTTCGAGCGAACAGGATACGGCCTTGACCGCCGAGTTCGAGCCCGACGGCTGAGCAGAGCCTCCCGGAGCTTCCGCCGATCGTCCCGACGAAGCGGCATCGACTGTCGCCTTCGCAATCTTCGTCGCCGGACGGGACCGCAGGTAATAGGTCGTCTTGAGCCCCTTCTTCCAAGCGTAGAAGTACATGCTCGACAACTGGCCGATGGTGGGACTCTCCATGAACAGGTTGAGCGACTGGCTCTGATCGATGAAGGGACCCCGGTCGGCCGCCATATCGATGAGCGACCGCATGGGAATTTCCCACGCCGTCCGATAAATCGCCCGCAGGTCAGCCGGGAGTTCCTCGATCCCTTGGACCGAGCCTTCCGCCAGTTTCAGCTTGGCACGAAACGACTCGTTCCACAGGCCGAGTCGTTTGAGATCCGCGACGAGATACCGGTTGACCTGGAGGAAATCGCCCGACAGGGTCTCGCGCTTGAACAGGTTCGAAACCTGCGGCTCGATGCACTCGTAACAGCCAGCGATCGAGGCGATGGTCGCCGTGGGCGCGATGGCGATCAGAAGCGAATGGCGCAGCCCGTGCTCCTTGATACGTGCCCGGAGCTGCGCCCACCGATCGGCTTCCTTCGGCGCCACCCCCCAGAGATCGAACTGGAGTTCGCCGCGGGCCGCCCGCGTTTCTGAAAAGGCAGGGTGCGGCCCCTTCTGAAGAGCAAGGTCCACCGAGGCGGACAAGGCGTGGTAGTACACCGCTTCGGCGATGCCGGCCGACAGCTCCCGCGCCGGCGGCGCATCGAACGGCAGCCGCATCTGAAAGAACACGTCCTGCAAGCCCATGATGCCCAGCCCCACCGGACGCCACCGAAGATTCGACGATCGTGTCGAGGAAACCGGATAGTAGTTGAGGTCGATGACACGATCGAGTTGCCGAACAGCGCACCGCACGGTCCTGGCTAATTTCTCAAAATCGAACGATACCGTCCCTCCGATACCCACCGTGGTATGCCGCGCCAGATTGATCGAGCCCAGGGTGCAGACCGCCGTCTCATCCCTCGACGTCACCTCGATGATTTCGGTGCAGAGATTGGAGAGATGGACAACCCGTCCGGGAAGCGCCGTTTGGTTACAGGTCCGATTGGCTCGATCCTTGAACGTCATCCAGCCGTTGCCGGTCTGCGCAAGCGTGCGCATCATGCGCGCGTAGAGCTCGCGGGCCTTGACCGTCTTGACCGCAAGACCGGCCTGCTCGGCCCGCATATAGGCCTCGTCAAATTCGTCTCCGTAGAGGTCCGGAAAATCCGGCACGGTCTTGGGATCGAACAGGCTCCACGTATCGTCCGCTTCGACTCGTTTCATGAACAAATCGGGAATCCAGTTGGCGAGATTGAGATTGTGCGTCCGCCTCGCCTCGTCGCCGGTGTTGTCGCGCAGTTCGAGAAACTCCTCGATGTCGGCATGCCACGGCTCCAGATACACACAACAGGCGCCCTTGCGCTTGCCTCCTTGATTGACCGCGGCAACCGAGGCATCGAGCGTCTTGAGCCACGGCACGATGCCGTTCGAGTGGCCGTTCGTGCCAGCAATCAGCGACCCACGGGACCGAACCCGATGGTAGGCCAGGCCGATCCCTCCGGAAAACTTCGACAGGAGCGCCACATCCATGTACCGCTGATAAATACCTTGGAGCGAGTCTTCCGGTGAGTCGAGCAAAAAACAGCTCGACAACTGCTCGTGGGTGGTGCCGGCGTTGAAGAGGGTCGGGGAACTCGGCAGATACTCCAGCGAGGAAAACATCCGATAGAGCTCCACGGCCTCCGACACCGTTTCGGCTAGCGCACAGGCCACACGAAGAAAGAACTGCTGTGGCGTCTCGATCACCAACCGCGAGACAGGATGTTTCAACAAATAGCGGTCATAGAGGATGCGGAGGCCGAAGTATTCGAACTCCCGGTCACGCGTAGGATCAATCGTATCATTGAGCTTCCTGATGTGTTGCGCCACGAAGCCAAACAGGCGGTCGTTGACCAATCCCAGTTGATGCCCAGCGGCGATGGATTGAGAAAACGCATGGATCTCTTGATTCCGCACCTCCTTGTCGATGTAGGTCGCGAGCAGACGCGCCGCGAGCTTCGCGTATTGCGGTTCTTCGACGATCAAGGCGGCAGCCGTCTGAATCGATAGCCGATCCAGTTCGCGTGTCGTCGCACCGTCATAGAGGCCGCTGATGGTTTTGGTCGCCACCCGCAGCGGATCGACATCCGACAGACCTGTGCAACACCGTTCCACGGCGCGGACGATCTTCATGACATCGACCGGTTCTGTCGAGCCGTTCCGCTTGGTCACCCGCATGGTGCGTTGCGGCGGTTCGTCATCAAGGGGAGGGCTGGACAGCACGGATGATGACGAAGCGGCGAGCTCCTGTACC
>JANDJJ010000149.1 GCA_024330945.1 Nitrospira sp.
TTCGGTGCGCAATTCCTCGAGCGCGCCGCGGCACAGGCCGCAGTGATGGCGGCGCGGGTTGATGGTGTTTCTCTGTCGCCGGTAAATCCGTCCGCATGTTCGGCAGCGCCACGCGAATCGAGCCAAGGACAACACTTCAGGTTGAAGAGCATGATAGGTGGTGACGGCCACCTCGCCCGAGCGGTTCATCTCGGTCTTTTTTCGCAAAAAATCCGGACCGTGATTCGGTCGCCGCTTCAGCACGTCGAATTGCCATTGATGGATCATTTCGTGGGCGAGGGTGTTGAGCAGTTCCTGTTCCATAGATCGCGTACGGGCCGCAAGCCGTTCGAACAGAGGAAGGGACAGGCGGATTTCCCGGCGGCTGAAAGCAGGTCCAGGAAGTCGTGTTCGCGGGCCGACGCGGCTGACGAACAGTCCGACCGAGGAGGTGAGGCGTCGGCTCCAGACGATGGAGATCGGTGGCAGCCGGTCCGCGAAGTAACGGCGATTCAGCCGAGTCCATTCCTGTTGCAGTATGTTCCGAGAGAACGAATCGGATAGAGAGAGCGGCCGAACGTCCATAGGCGCCGGCACCAGGCGCTGGCAACGGCGCGCTAGGATGCGCCGAGCAGCTGTTCCTCGACCAATTCGCAGAGGACGTGGCCGAGCGTGATGTGGCTTTCTTGAATGCGGGACGTGACCGTGGAGGGAACGATGAAGGGATAATCCACCAGACCGGCCAGTTTGCCGCCCTTTGCGCCGGTCCAGCCCACGGTGATCAATCCGCCCTCGCGGGCCGCTTCGACACCTTTCAGCACGTTGGGCGAGTTCCCGCTCGTGCTGATCGCGATGGCGACGTCGCCTTTTCGTCCGTGCGCCCGCACTTGCCGGGCAAAGAGTTCTTCGTAGCCGAAGTCATTGGCGATGCAGGTGATCGCGGCGATGTCGGTCGCCAGAGCAATGGCGGGCAACGGCTGGCGGTTCCGCATGTAGCGTCCGACGAATTCGGCCGCGATGTGGGCCGCGTCGGTGGCGCTCCCGCCGTTGCCGAACAGCAGCACCTTGTTGCCTTGGCGGAAGGCGTCGGCCATCAGGCTGCCGACTTGCGCGATGCGGTCGGCATGGTCTCGGGCGAACTGCTCCTTCACGCGCGCGCTGTCGCTGAATGCGTTGAGGGCCGAGTCTTTGAGTATGGCGTTCATGGGCGCGATTCTAGGCGAGGCGGTCCGACGTGTCAACCGCGCAGTCGCAAGACATGTCCGTCATGGTCGAATTGAACGGGCGCGGAACCGATGGTATAGTCCGTCCGCCATGACTCAGGATCAACCGGTCAAAGCGCTCGTGATTACACTGGTGGATGCCCCGTCGGCGGCGGCCTATTCGATCAATCGACTGAAGCCTGACATGCTGTGCTTTGTTCTGCCGGAGAAGGGGAAGTCATTGGTGGAGTCGATCGTGCAACCGAAAGTCGAGCGGATGCCGCGGCGGTGGGACTGGATCGTTCTTGCCGATACGGAGGAGTTTGCCGGTTGTCATCGGACGCTCGCCTCGTCCTTGCCCGATCTCTTGCGGACGTGGGAGGTGCAGCCGGGCGAACTGGTTGTCGATCTCACCGGTGCGACTCCGGCCATGGCCGGGGCGCTGGCGGTCGCCACGCTGCCCTGGAGCTCCCGGATCGTCTGGCTCGTTCCGGCTCGCGGGGGAGCGGATGATGACGTCATCGATTTGGAAGGACGCCGATGGGCGTGGACGCAAACGAACCCCTGGGATGAAGCGTCGGCGGTCTCCCGACGGGAAGGGTGTGAGTTGTTTAACAAGGGCGACTTTTCCGCCGCCGCGAAGCTGTTTCATGATGTGGAGCTGCGGGTCAGCGGAGGCGGCAAACCGTTGTACCGGGCCTTGGCCGACGTGGCGGAGGGATACGGCCGGTGGGAGCGGTTTCACTATCGGCAGGCATGGGACAAGCTCAAGGGGGCGATCAAGGCGTTGGAGATGGCGTCGCTTTGGGGGGGACCGCCGGGGTTGAAAACGACGGTGTCGGGCATCAAAACCAATGTGGGTTTTCTGGAGCGGCTGGTGCTGGACCCGGCGGAGGTCAAGGAACTGCTGGCGGCCGATTTGTTGGCCCATGCAACCCGACGCCTGCAGGTTTCGCGAGATCCTGAAGGAGCGATGGTCGCGCTCCTCCGCGCCCTCGAAGCCTCCGCGCAGAGGCGGCTTTTTAAGCACTATCAGATCAAAAGTTGGGACGTGCGGCCGGATGCTCTTCCGCCCGCCCTCCAGGAAACTTGCCGGACCTGCTATCTGGACGATATCGACGGCAAATACAAGCTGCCCCTGCCGGCGCAGTTTCGCGTGCTGGCCGGGTTGGGCGATCAGTTGGGCCAATCGTTTCTTCGTGAATGGCCGACCATGAAGCCGCTGCTTGATGCGGCGTCCCATGCCGTGCTCGGTCACGGCTTCGAACCGATCAGAGGCGAGCGCGTTCAGCAACTGTATGAAGTGGTTGTCAAGCTGGCGGGCGTCACGGAGTCGGCGTTGCCCAAATTTCCGGCCCTGGCCCTTTAGCGCGTGATGGAGATTCGCGTCTATCGTGATGGAGATTCGCGTCTATTATGAAGACACCGATTGCGGGGGAGTCGTCTATTACGCCAATTACCTCAAGTACTTCGAGCGGGCCAGGACCGAGTATCTCGAATCGCGCGGCCGATCGGTGGCTCTGTTGATGGAACAGGGGACGGTCTTTGTCGTCGTGCACGCCGAGGTCCGGTACCATTCGCCTGCGCGGTACGGTGATCACTTGGTTGTCGAGACGGAAGTGACCGAATCGGGTGCCGCTTCTTTTACGTTCCGCCACGTCATCAAAGAGAAACGCAGCGGGCGACTGATCGTCACGGGATCGACCAGGCTGGCCGCGACGGACGGCGCCGGGAGAGTCAAGCGTCTGGACAAGGACACGGTCGCTGCACTACAGTCCTGATACGTTCTGCTCGCAGGCGGTGCTTGTGGAGAGCGGAGGCTGCAGGCCGGTTCATCGCTTCCTCCGACTCGCTCCCCAGGAAACGACGACGCCTGCAGGTGGGCGACACACCGTTCGAGCGTCGAACCACGATCAGCCAGGTGCCGCGGGCTTCGGCTGCCCTCAGCCCCGGCTCTATTACTGTGTCGCGTGTGAGGTCCATGAGGAGAAGAGAGGGCGGCGAGAGAATCACCATCAAAAGAAAGGAGTGTGTATGAGCCAGCAGATTCCCGGATATACCTACGGCACGGCGGCGGTTGCGAAGTCACCTGTGTCGCCGGAGGACTTCGAGCTCATGAAGAAGAGCGCGTTGTTCGGAGAAGAAGACGTGAAGTATCTCAAGATGTCCTATGACGTGGTGAAAGATCAGGTCGAGGCCATCCTGGACGTGTGGTACGGCTTTGTTGGTTCTCAGCCTCATCTGCTCAAGGCGTTTCTCGGCAAGAGCGATGGTCAGCCGCTGGGGGACTATCTCGGTGGGGTCCGCAAGCGATTCGGCCAGTGGATTCTCGATACCGCGCGCGCCGAATACGATCAGAAGTGGCTGGATTACCAGTATGAAATCGGTCTCCGGCATCATCGGACCAAGAAAAATAAAACGGATAATGCTCCCGCTTCGGCTGACCATGTGCCATTCCGCGATCTCTTTGCGCTCATCTTTCCAGTGACTTTTACGTTGAAGCCCTTTCTGGCAAAGAAAGGCCATTCTGCTGAGGACGTGGACAAGATGTACAATGCCTGGCTGAAATCCTGCCTGCTCCAAGTGACGCTCTGGAGCCATCCCTACGTCAAGAACGGAGACTTTTAGCCGTTTGTGGGCGGCGCGATGGGACCCATAAGTCCCATCGCGCTTCGCGCATCAGCGCGTCAATAAGCCTTGCTGTATCCTGCTTCGCCGTCGTAGTTCCACAGTTTTTGCGCGGCGGACCATTCCCATTTCTTGCTGACCTGCGCCAGAAAGTCGGCCACCTCATCCAACAAGCCCACGCGGTCTCGCCGCGATCGTTATTTCCCCACGAAGTAGTCCCGCCGACTGACTGCCACGTCGGTGACGAACATGGCTCCCGAGTGGCGATTGAAAAGCGGGCCCAAGCCGGCCAAAATCGGTTCCACCCGATCGTCCGGCACCACGGTAAAGACGATGACTTGACTGCTGGTGTCGTCGAACAGCAGATGACCTTCGTGAAAACCATGGTGACCCTTTCCGGATACGTTGTTGATGATGGTGTACCCCGTGGCGCCGGTTCGGTCCAGCAAATCGGTGACGAACTTCAAATGGTCACCTTGCACGACGATCTTGATTTCTTTCATGGGATGCAGCGTCAAGCTCATCATGGTTATAGGCTCCTTGATTGGACGGTTCGGGTTTCCAGCCGGCTCTGCGATGATATCGATGGAACCGTCGATCCTGCGGATCCAATGCGACCAGCGTCACCCAACCCAGATTGAAAAGGCGATCCAGCAAGGGATGCCGATCGATGACCCATTGGATTCGCTCGCGCGGCGCCTCGACGACGGCCAGGAGCCGCATCGGCTCATGATAGGGTTCCGCGCCGTTCAGGACCGTCTGTGCCGGTAGCCCCAGGCGCAGGTCGCTCCATACGCCGGTCATGACCCCAACGCGGCCCACGACGTTATGGTACACCTTGCTGCCGCTTCCATAGATCTCGTTATCGACGGTTGAGAAATAATGTTCCATGTTGATCCATTGGGCGACTACCAGCGGCGCGGTCATGATCGTTTCCAACAATTTGCCGGATTGGTCCTGCCGGTAATCGTAGGAATGAAGAAACGCGCGGCCTTGCAAGTTGACAGCCTGTGTCAGCGCGCGTCGTCCGATGATGATGAGGCTGTTCCTCGACAGACCCCACTCCGGCCGAGTCTCGGACCAATCTTGGCTGCGTCGGATGGCATGTAGCCGAGCGAGGCGCGGCTGGGCCGGCGTTGAGCCCGGCAACGTGCCGGAGCGTTCCATGGCGGCTCGCCGGCCCGCCGCTTCGAGATCGGCCGTCAGGATCTGCAAATCTTTGCGGTGCGTCGCCGGCACGTCTTCCAGGTCCACGATGCGGACAACGTCCGTTGTCGTATCATGCTGTGCGGCGAAAAAATGGGTGTCGGGCGGAATGATGATTCCTCGTTTCAGGAGCAACTCGCGCACAGCGGGCTTATTGGCCATCATCGCGATGGTGCGGGC
>JANDJJ010000014.1 GCA_024330945.1 Nitrospira sp.
AGCGTCCGGCGCCCCCGTCGTCTTCTCCCTTTTCATCCCGGCGTCTGAATGGGTATGATGCGGCATGCGAGAGAAAGTCTTGACTGTCGTCCAATTGGCCCCGATTCTTGAACGGGCGCGCGCTGACCGGAAACGGATCGTCTTCACCAACGGCTGTTTCGATCTCATGCACATCGGCCATGTCAGATATCTTCAACAGGCCAAAACGCTCGGCGACCTCCTGGTGGTAGGCGTCAACAGCGACGATTCGGTGCGGAGCCTGAACAAAGGACCGGACCGCCCCGTTGTCCCCGACGTTCAACGGGCGGAGGTTCTGGCGGCCCTGGAATGCGTGGATTACGTCGTGATCTTTTCCGAGCCCGATCCTCGACGGGTGATCGCCGACGTTCTGCCGGACGTGCTTGTGAAAGGAGGCGACTGGTCGATCGACAAGATCGTCGGCCGCGAGATCGTCGAGGCCAGAGGAGGGGTCGTGCAGACCATTCCCCTGGTTCCCGGCGTGTCCACGACCGCGCTGCTCCGTCGCATCCGGTCGACCGCCGCGTGAGTCGTGTCCACCACCGGCGCTCACTTTTCACCGATGCAGGTCCCCCCGCCATGGCTGGCCCCCCTCCGTTCGGCCTTGCAGCGAGACCGCGTCCGCGCCTGCATGACCGGCGTGCACGGGTCCACGCCGGCTTTCGCCCTCAGCCTGTTGATTCAGGCTCACGCCCGCCCTCCCGACACGCCCCGCCCATTGGTGATCTTGACCGCTGATGAGGGATCGGCGGAACGGCGGTTCAACGACCTCTTGTTTTTTCACGCCCTTCTGGGCCTGCCGTCGGATAGTCTGGCCTGGTTCCCCGAGTGGGAAACCTTGCCGTATGAGGGCACGGCGCCCCACGTCGGACTGATCGCCCGCCGCATGACGACGCTCCACAACCTGTGCGCGGGCGGCCCCGCCGTGTTGGTCGCCTCCGTGACCGCCGCCATGCACCGGGTGGTGCCTCGCCCCACGTTCGAGGCGGCCGTCATTCGTATTCAGTCGGGGAAGACGTATGAGCGAGAGCCGATGCTGGCCTCCCTCCTGCGTCTGGGGTACCGGCGCGTGTCGGTCGTGGACATTCCGGGCGAGTTCAGCGTCCGCGGCGGCATCATCGATATTTTTTCGACCGCCCACGCCGATCCGATCCGGATCGAATTGCTCGGCGATCAAGTCGAATCGATCCGCCTGTTCGACGCCTCGACACAGACCTCGATCGAAACGATCAAAGAAGGGCTGGTGTTGCCGGCTCGGGAGTTCCTCCGCGCCGGCGATGATCCGGAGGCCTTGTCTCCCATCCCGCCGGACGCGGAGTGGCACAGCCCGGAGATCTACGGCCGGATGGATTCCCTGTTCCAATACCTGGCTGGATCTCCCTGCCTGGTTCTCGATCAGCCCGAATCGTTACGGCGGGCTTGCCAGACGGCCTGGGAGAAGATCGAGGACGGCTATCTCCGGCACGCGGATCGCGACGCCTCGCGCCCCTACCCCTCGCCGGAGACGCTCTTTTTGACGTGGGACGAGATCCAGCGCGCCACAGCAACGTGGCCGACCCTGGCGCTCGAGCCGCTGGCGACTCCTGACGGACCATGGGATTTCACCTGTTCTTTCGCGGGACAGACACCGGCCGCCGCCGGATTGGGCGTCAGAGGCACCCCTTTCAGTCAGACCCTCGCCCTCCTGGATCGTCTCCGCGCAGACCACCGGGTCATTCTGGTGGCCAGAAGCCGGGGGCAAGTGGATCGGCTGCTGGCGCTCTTCCGAGAGCATGACTTGCCGGCCGACGAATGGCGGCCGGAGATCTGGTTCCGCCGGAGCGAGGAGAGGCTGCCGTTTCAGGTCATGCACGGCGCGTTGTCGTCCGGCTTCCTCTCCGGCGATCTGCGTCTGGCCGTTTTGACGGAAGAGGAGCTGTTTGCGAAAGGCGCCCGTCACAAACCCCAACCGAAAAGCAAAACGGCCACCTTCCTGTCGTCGTTGGACGATCTGAACATCGGCGATTACGTAGTGCACATCCAACATGGCATCGCCAAGTATCGGGGACTCAAGCGCCTCGCCGTCCAAGACTTCGAAAGCGACTATCTGACGCTGGAGTTCGCCGGCGGCGACACCTTGTACGTTCCCCTCGACCGACTCAACCAAGTCCAACGGTACAGCGGAGCCGAGAGCCACGTTCCCCGTCTCAACCGCCTCGGCGGAACCACGTGGGCGAAGACGACGGCGCGGGTCAAAAAAGACATCGAGGACATGGCCCACGAACTGGTGGAGCTGTACGCCAGCCGGGAATTGGTGAAGCGTCCCTCGTACGAAACGGGCGGCATGCTCTATCATGAATTCGAGGCCGCGTTCGAGTACGAAGAGACGCCGGATCAACGGAAAGTCGTCGAAGACATCTTCCGTGACATGGAATCGACGAAGCCGATGGACCGACTCGTCTGCGGCGACGTCGGGTACGGCAAAACGGAGGTGGCCATGCGCGCCGCCTTCAAGGCCGCGGAACACGGCCGCCAAGTGGCGGTGTTGGTGCCGACCACGCTGCTCGCCCACCAACATTACGAAACCTTCGCGGAACGCTTCGCGCCGTTTCCCGTCCGCGTCGCCCTGCTCTCTCGATTTCAATCGCCCCAGGAGAGCAAGACCGTCGTCGCGGACATCGCGTCCGGCGCCGTCGACATCGTCATCGGTACCCATCGCCTTCTTCAGAAGAACATCGCATTCCGCAACCTCGGTCTCGTCATCATCGATGAAGAACAATGGTTCGGCGTGAAACACAAGGAGCGCTTGAAACAACTCCGCACACAGGTGGACGTGTTGACGCTCACCGCCACGCCCATTCCCCGCACGCTTCAAATGGCCATGTCAGGCGTCCGAGACCTGTCCGTCATCGAAACGCCGCCGGCCGGCCGGCTGGCGATCAAGACGGAAGTCGTCCGCGCAAGCGACAAAATCGTACGGGACGCGATTCTGCGCGAGCTGGGGCGAGGCGGACAGGTGTACTTCGTCCACAACCGAGTCGAGACCATGGAACAAACCGGGGCCTGGTTGCGTCGACTGGTGCCGGAAGCGCGCATGGTCATGGCGCACGGTCAAATGAGCGCGAAGCCGCTGGAAGCGGTCATGCTCAAGTTCGTCAAGCGTGACGCGGACGTCCTGATCGCCTCGGCCATCATCCAATCGGGTCTCGATGTCCCCAACGCCAACACGATCATCGTCAACCGGGCCGACACGTTCGGTCTCGCGCAGTTGTATCAACTTCGCGGACGAGTGGGCAGAGGCGGAGAACAAGCGTTCGCCTATTTCCTGATCCCCGATGAAGGCACCCTCACCGGCGACGCGCAAAAACGGCTGATCGCCATTCAACAATTCACCGAACTGGGGTCCGGGTTCCGCATCGCCGCCGCCGACCTCGAAATCCGCGGAGCCGGCAACCTGCTGGGCAAACAACAATCCGGCCACATCGCGGCAGTCGGCCTGGATCTTTACATGCAAATGGTCGAACAGGCGGTGCAGCGGCTCAAAGGTCTCGTCGTCGAAGAGGAACCGGACTCAACGCTCCGGTTGCCCGTGTCGGCCTTCATTCCCGAAGATTTCGTGACCGACCCGCATCAGCGGTTGTCGCTCTACAAGCGCCTGAGCGCCTGCAACCGGATCGGCGAGCTGGCGTTGCTTCACGGGGAAATCCAAGACCGCTACGGCCATCCGCCGGAGCCGGTGGAGCGGCTGCTGGAAGTCATGCAGCTCCGCATCCACGCCAAGCGTCTCCGACTGGCCTCGATCGACGTGCACGGCACGTCGGCCGTTCTGACGTTCGGGCCGACCGCTCCCGTCGCCGAGGGCGCGATTCATCACCTGATGAAACGGTTCCAGAAGCGGCTGCGGTTCGTGAGTCCGCGGTCGTTCGAGATCCGGATGCAGGGGGAGGACTGGCCGTCCGTCTATGCGGAACTGACCGCAGCCTTGCAAAGCCTCAGTCTCTGTGATACCTACAGCGGGGACCAAGCCGTGCCCGGCCCATGAATCGAATTCATCCGCAGTCGCCGACGATGCCAAGCATCCTCCATCTCGACCATCGCTTCCGCGTCCCCGTCGCTCCGTTCCTTGTCGCCCTCCTCATGGCCGTGGGTCCGTTGGTTCACGGGTGCGCCGTCCAGCCGCAGGAGGAAGAACCGGTCGTGGCGCTGGTGAACGGGCGTCCCATCACCCAAAGGGCATTTGAACGCCGGTGGAAGGAGCTCTCGGACGCGACCCGCGCCCGATACCAAAAAGAGGGAGGCAGGCGGCGGTTTCTGGACGATCTTGTCACAAGGGAACTGCTCCTTCAGGAGGCGCGACAGCGGGGTCTCGACCAAACCGACGCCGTTCGGGATAAGGTTCAGCGATACAAGGAACAACTGCTCATCGACGAGCTGTTGAAGGACCGTCTCTCGTCGGATGTCGAACTCTCGAAAGCCGAGCTGGATTCCTATTATCAGCAGCACGCGCACGAGCTGCTGGACCCCTTGAAAGTCCAAGTGTCCGTGATGCTTCTGCCGAACGTGTACGCCGCCAAAGATCTTGAGAACCAGATCAACCGGGGAGGCAATTTTGCAAAGTTCGCCCAACGGTATTCCATCGACGAAAAAACAAAAGCCAAGGGCGGCGACCTCGGCCCCTATCGAAAGGGCCTGGTCCCTCCCGAAGTTGACGCCGCCATTCACACTCTCAAACCGGGATTGATCAGCGCGCCGATCAAAACGGAGGAGGGTTACTACTTAGTCATGACCACGCCGCTTGAACGGGAAGTGATTGAAGCCGACATGGCCACGCAAGAACGGCTCCGCCAGGAGCTGCTGGCCGACAAGCGCCGCAAGCGGTTTGAGGAAGTGATCGCCGACATTCGGGCCAAGGCGACCGTTCGTCTTGGGGACGTCGCTCGTCCCGTTTCCGAAGAAACAGACCCGACACCGTAAATTTCCTTTCCGGCTTTCCGCCGAGCGGCTCGCTTCGTGTACAATGAAAAACGGGCTGTTCTTGATCCCCGTCGCACAGAGGATTGCAATCATGTCTGCCATTTCCAAGAAACAAGGCGGAACAGTCTTTGTCACGATGACCTGGCTGGCGCTCGGCCTCTCCTGGCTCGCCCCGCCTGTCACCTCGGCGTATCTTGAGGACCGTATCGTCGCGATCGTGAATTCCGATCTGATCATGTTGTCCGACGTGAAGCGCGAATGTGAGCCGAAACTGCAACAGATCAAGCGACACTACCAGGGCGAAGATCTCGCGCAGCGGGTCAAGACGGCGGAATCCATGGCGCTCACGAAGCTGATCGAGCAAAGGTTGCAATTGCAGGAAGCCAAGGCCAGGGGCATCGACGTATCGGACATGGAACTTGCGCAGGCCGCCGAGCAGCTCAAGCTCCAGGGTTCGGCGGTGGACCTTGCCGACCCCCGACAGCGGCGTTCTCTCCGCGAACAAATGCTGCTGATGCGAGTGGTGGACCGCGAAGTCCGGGGCGCCGTCATGGTCGGCGAATCGGAAATGAAGCGCTACTATCAGGAACACCGAGAGCGATTCGCCGTTCCCGAGGAGTACCTGCTGAGTCAGATCCTTGTTCGGCCCCGTCCGGCCGATGAGGCCTCCGACGCCCTGGCGAAAATCCGCAAGGCCATGGATGAATTGAAGCGCGGGGAGCGGTTTGAGGACGTGGCCTTACGCTATTCGGAAGGGCCCAACGCCTTGGAGGGAGGACGATTGGGGCTCGTCCGACAGGGCGAGCTTCTCCCGGCCATCGAGCAAGCGATCGCGCCGCTTGTGCCGGGAGCCGTCTCGGAGATCATCGAGACCGTTCAGGGGCTTCACATTCTCCGCGTCGACGAGAAAAAGCCGCGGCAGTATCGCCCCTTTGAGGAGGTCAAGCACGAAATTCAACGCTTGGTTTTCGAGCAGAAGGCCGAGGAGAGATTCCAATCATGGCTCGCGGGCTTGAAAAACAAGGCCTATATCGAAATCAAATTTTGACCATGTCGCGCAGTTTCCCCCAGACCCGATTTCTCCCGTCCCCCGTCATCGAGGAGTAGGGGATGACCGCCTCTCCGCCGATCAATCCCAACTCCATCTGAATTTCGCGAAGCGCGCGCACCCGCTCGGCCGGTTTGAGTTTATCGGCCTTGGTTGCGACGACGAGCGAGGGGCGCCCGATCGAACGGAGCCAAAGAAGGGTCTGGCGATCCTGGTCGGTGACGACGCGGCTCTCCACCAGCAAGACGACGCCTCTCAGCGAGGCCCGCTCGGTCAGATAGGTTTCGATCAGCGGCCCCCACTGGGCCCGAACCGACCGTGAGACGTTGGCGAATCCATATCCAGGCAGATCCACCAAATAAAACCGCGCGAGATCAGGATCGGACGTCGAGACCCCGAATACGTTCACGGATCTCGTTTTGCCTGGCGTGCGGCTGACCTTCGCCAGCTCCCGGCGATTCAGTAGCGAATTGATCAAGGACGACTTGCCCACGTTCGATCGTCCCACGATGGCGATCTCGGGCCGATCCTCGGCCGGAAACTGTTCGGGATCGACGCAACTTTTGATAAACTCAGCCGCGAGAATTTTCATGCGTTACCGGAGCGCCGAACGGAGTCGAGGCGGAGCGCCCGCCGTTTTGCCGGCCGTCGCGGTTACACATACGCAGCCCTTCATGCCTAAGTCAACTCGCCGCCGGTTTGTCGCCCGCCTTCTCGCCTGGAGCCTGCTGATCGTCGGCGTTCCCGGCGGATGCCTGGCGCTTATTTGGTTGATCACATTGCCGGACGTGTCGGAACTGGCCCGCGCCAATCCGTCATCGACCGCGCTGATGGAACGGCGCCTGGCCGAACTCCCCCCACAAAAACGTCCGCTCTCGAGACAATGGGTTTGGGTCCCTCTTGAGCGCATCTCCCCGCACCTTCAACGCGCAGTGATCGCCGCCGAGGATGCGTCGTTCTTTGCGCACGAGGGGTTCGATTGGAGAGGAATTCGAGACGCCATGTTTCATAACCTCGAAAAAGGAGCCGTGAGACGGGGTGGGAGTACGATCACTCAGCAATTGGCCAAGAATTTATATCTTTCCTCGGAACGATCCCTGTGGCGTAAAGGCAGGGAGGCACTGATCACTCGCCTCCTCGAACGCCACCTGACCAAAGAACGCATTCTGGAGCTCTATCTGAATGTCGTCGAGTGGGGACGCGGCATCTATGGCGCGGAAGCAGCGGCGCGCCACCATTTCGGCAAATCCGCCGCCGATCTCACAGAAAGCGAGGCGGCCTGGTTGGCGGCGATGCTCCCATCCCCTCGACGGTACGATCCCCTCAGAAAGACCGCCGCCCTGACGCAACGGCAACAGCGCATCCTCAGCGACATCCGGCACGTATCCGTGCCCCCTCCGCCTCATGGAAAGTCAGATCGGCCGTGAACGGCTTCCGCGCTTGATCGTTATGCACCATGCGCAGGATTTTCCCGCACGCAACACAAGCCGGCCGCCTACCGAAACCGATCTCCAACGATCGGTTTCTCTTTTCCATTCCACCACCCGGCCGCCATGTGAGGCGTCACGTGCGTGATCGCAAACCGGCCGTCCGGCGCCAACACCAAGGCCCCGGCCGCGCCCTGCATTCTTGCCACCAACATCTTGAGCACATGCCGCGCCGCTGAAACCGGTGTTTCGCCCTGTTCCAACCGGCCGCAGATCGTCTTGGCCGCAGCCAGTCGGATGATCCCTTCTCCGATGCCCGTCATCGAGACAGCTCCGGTCTGGTTGTCAGCATAGACCCCGCAACCGATCAGCGGCGTATCGCCCACTCGTCCCGGCAACATACGAACGATCCCTCCGGTGGAAGCGCCGGCCGCCACCGTACCGAAGCGGTCCAGCGCCACGGCGCCGACGGTGCCGTGGCGATTGCGCGCAAACCGTGCCCGTTTGAGCATCATGTCGTATGCCACCTGCTTCGGCGCGGGACTCCGCCGCCGCTCCAACTTGAAATGTTTCGCAAACCTCGTCGCCGGCGGGCCCACAAGCAATACGTGATCCGTTTCTTCCATGACCAGACGGGCGGCGGTGATCGGGTGCACAATGCCTTCGATCGAGGCGACGGCGCCGGCTCGCAACACCCGTCCCTCCATAATCGACGCATCCATCCGGCACGCGCCGTCGAGTTGGAGACGGGCCCCCAGACCCGCGTTAAAGAGGCCGCTTCGCTCAAGAACGCGAATAGTCTGTTCCACGGCGGCCACCGCCGGCGCGCCACGTTCCAAGAGATGGTAGCCAACTTCCAGGGCGACCCGCAGGTTCTCCCCTTGCGCGCCGGTCATCGAGCGCGGGCCTGCGCCGCCATGGGCCACAATCAAAGGAGTTGCCGATTTCAATTCAGAAGCAAGTCGCGGGTTTTTTGATAGACGGGATTCTGCATCCGATCGAGATCCGACCGAACAAACCCCAGGCCGGTGACGCAGAGTTCGAAGTTTTCGGACAGTTTTTGGAACAACGGGGGATCGCCCTCGGCGGAGGAGAGCCCGATCCGGGCCACAATGCCGTAGGATCGTTTTCCAGTCTTCACGTAATCCACGAGGAAATCCTTGTGATAGATCAGCCCGGCGGATTTGAGGCGGCGAAGGTATTCCGGAAACAGCCCGGCCATGAAGAGCGTGAAATCTCCGATATGGCGATGCACGTCCCACTCGCGATCCAACGACTGCGCCTCCAACAACACTTCGGACTCATACAACATCTCAACGACCGTATCGACGGGTTGGTCGTGTCGGTTCCGGATTTTATACAGTCGATCGGTATGGGTGAAATCGACCAGCATGTTCGAAAGATACGACGTCACGTTCAGATCGGGCCACCCGAGACATTCGGCGAAGCTCTTCTCCGTCAACGCCACGAAGAGCCGGCGGAGCGGATGCTGTGGAGGAACCCGAGCGCTCATAACGATCTTCCCCTTCTTCCCCTGTGGATAACGTGGTTACTCTCATTATAGCAAATCAGCGACGCCCCATCGGCTTTCGTCTCATGATCGCCGCCAATCAGACCGGCGGAGCCTCACCGACGGGCTTCTCGGCTGTCCACAATGAACGTGACCGGGCCGTCGTTCAGCAACGCCACGCGCATATGCGCGGCAAAAACACCGGTCTCGACGACCGTTCCCTGTCTCCGCAACTCTTCGGCAACCAGCTCGTACAATCGCCTGGCTTCATCGGGCGGCGCGGCCTCATCAAAACTTGGACGACGCCCGGTCGTCGTACTGCCCAGCAAGGTAAACTGAGACACCAGCAACACAGCTCCGCCCACATCCGTCAGTGAACGGTTCATCTTGCCCGCTTCATCAGGGAAAATGCGCAATGTCCTGATTTTCTCGGTCATCAAGCGTCCGTCCTCCTCCGTATCGCCCTTGGCGACGCCCAACAAGACCATCAGACCTTGCCCTATTTGCCCCACGACAACCTCCTCAACCGTCACCGAGGCCTGTACGACACGTTGAATCACAGCTTTCATTGAACATTCCCCAAGAGCTACCGATAGCTTCTTCCATTGGTGCCGGCGGACACAACCGGCCATCGTCATGATCCGCTGCGGGAGGATCACGTCCGTAATAGAGGCAACGAGCCCTCCAGCGCCAACAGTTTTCGCTTCATCGACAGGCCGCCGGAAAAGCCGCCCAACGACCGATCATGCGAAACCACCCGATGGCAGGGGATGACAATCGGCAAAGGATTGGCCCCCACCGCGTTGCCGACGGCACGGGCATAGGCACGCCCCCCGACTCGGTCGGCGACCCATTGATAGGACCGCACCGTGCCATAGGGGATCCTGCGGAGTGTCCGCCAGACCAACCGTTGAAACACCGTGCCGCTGGAACAGTCGATCGGCACATCGAACGTCGTACGAACCCCTGTCAGATAGTCGAGCAATTGACGCCTGACCGCCGAGAGCCTCGCCGACTCTTGGCCTTGAAGACCGCTCGCGCCGAGAGCCGTCTCCACGACTCGCTTCGATCTCCCAGGCAACACGATCCTGTCAATCCCCCTGACCGTCTCAGACACTCCCATCCATCCCCATGGGGAATCGAAGACGAGACCACGCCGCTTCACACCATCGTTGATGCGATTCATCGGCCCAGTCTTTTGCGAATCATGGCACGCACCACGGCCAATTCTTCCGACCGGAGCAGAGCGTGCACAGTCACGTACCCGCCGACACTAAGAGCAATGGCTATAAACAGCAGTGCCGACTTGACCACCCAGTCGTCTGGCTGTCTCCAGACAACGGCATCAGCCGTCCACCAACAGATGAGCACCATTGGCACGCAGGCTGTCAGCACTCGTACCGACGAGCGGCCGACCGATCTCCACTCCACGCCGCCCAGACGCCGGTTCAGCACCGCTACCAAAATGCCGCCGTTGACCATGGCGGCAAGGGCCGTCGCCAGAGCAAGCCCCGCCGCCCCGAGAACCGACATCAGCGCCAACGAAAACAGGATATTAGCCACCACCGCAATCGCCGCCGAGACAGCCGGTGTCAGGGTGTCTTGCAACGAATAAAACGCCGCGACGATGATGCGGACGCCGCCGAAGGCCCACAACCCGACGGCATAGCAGAGCACCGCCAAAGCCGTCTCGGCCGTATCATGGGCCGTGAACGTGCCGTGCTCGAAGAACAGATGGACGAGCGGCACCCGGAGGAGGATCAGCCCCGCCATCGCCGGCACCATGATGAACAGAATCATCCGCAGACCGAATCCCACTGTCGTCCGCAGTTCGTCGAGCGCTCCTCTGGCCGCCTGAGCGGACAGGGTCGGCAGAATGGCCATCCCCAGCGCCACGCCAAAGACCCCGAGCGGAAATTGAATCAACCGCATGCCATAGAACAAATACGTCGGCCCTCCGCTGAAGAACGAGCCCAGCACGGTGCTCACGGTCAGATTGATTTGCGTCACCGAAAGACCGATCAGCGACGGCGCCATCAATCGACCGATGCGGCGCAAACCGGGATGACCCGGATTGAACCGAAAGCCAAACAACAGGTCCCGCTGTTTGAGGCTGGGCAGTTGTATAGCAAATTGTGCCATTCCCCCAACGGTGACTCCGATCGCCGCGCCGATAATCGGCTCTTCCAATAACGGAGCCAGCCCCAGGGAGCAGCCAATAATGGAGAGATTTAAAAACAGCGGCGAAAACGCCGGCGCGGCGAAGGCCCGCACCGAATTCAAAATGCCCATCGCGAGTGCGGCCAGGCTGATAAACAGCAGGTAGGGAAACATGATGCGGGCCAGCAATGTCGTGAGCGCCAGTTTGCCGGGATGATCCTCAAAACCTGGTGCAAGCAGTTGCACAAGCCAAGGGGCAACCAGGATTCCCAGGATCGTCACCAGCGTCACCACGGTCAGGAGCGTCGTAAAGACGGCGCTGGCCAGCTCCCACACCTCCTGCTTGCCGCGGGTGGTCCGGTATTCCGTGAAGACCGGGATGAAGGCCGACGACATGGACCCTTCGGCAAACAGTTCTCGGAGCAGGCTCGGCACACGAAACGCCACGAAAAAAGCGTCCGCGGCCGGCGTGGCGCCGAACAACCGGGCCAATACCATGTCTCGGATGAAACCCAAGATCCGGCTTGCAAAGGTGCCGACGCCGATCACGCCGGCGGCTTTCACAACCGCATGGTGCTCGTCTTGTTTCGGGGACAAGGAAGCAATCGAGGCTGGGGAATCCGACATGAGGCCGGATTCTAGCGGAACACCGAAAGCCCGTCCATCAGCCCGCGGATTTTTCGAGCGGGGTAGAATGAGCGCGCTCCTTGCTGGCTACGGCTCCTGGATGACGTGATCGGGCAGTTCATTGGGATTGTCACCCGGACGGCTGGGACACACCTCCGCCAGCACGGCCCCACAGGCTTGGATCGCGTCACACAGGCCCACCACGATCCGGCTTTCCCGGAGGTGCTGCATACTCGCCTGGACGACTGCACGCCATCGTTCCGGCGGCACCAGATCGGCCAGCGACCGATCCGGCAACACGTAGATAGACCGTTCCAATATCGACAGCATGATCAGCACACCGGTACTCTCGCGGGTTTGCGCCAGGACGTGTTGGGCGAAGGCCCGTTCGGCCCGCCACATCACCTTTTGGCGCATACGCTCGCGCGACGTCATCAGCCGAATCACGGGCGGCCGCTTGCCCAGCCATACTCCTCCTCCATAGCCGACAATCACGGCCACCATGAGCCAGGCGGCATTCGATGCGGACCAGCCCCACGGAAGCCACAACGGCTCCATCGTCAGTAACAACGCCAACACCACCAGAGCCATCAGCAGACCAGTCCGGTACTGAACATCACGATAGAGCCCTGATCGAGTCACGATCAGGGGGACGATCTCTGCGTTGGTTGTCTGTTCCGCCCGCCGGACCGCCGAGGCGATCAGTTCCTGCTCCTCGGGCGTCAGTTTCAGTCCCTTACCAGTTTCCACTGGCGCCGCCTCCTCCGAAATTGCCTCCGCCTCCCCGAAACCCGCCCATGCCTCCGAATGAACCGCCGTGCCAGCCTCCACCTCGACTGCTGTACCAGATCCAGTCATCCACCGGCTGATACCTCCTGCCCCTTCCGCCGGCGCCGGCCGCGGAGAAGGCCAGGAGCACCACGAGCGTGATCGTCCCCGCGATCAATGCCGGCGCCACCCACGGGGCCAGTAATGCCGAAATCCCGGCGCCGACGAACGCCCCCAGCAGTCGCTGAACCCCCATCAAGCCGACTCCCACCACAAGACCGACGAGAATGGCCGTTCCGATCGACCCGATGCCATCGGGCTCCCGCGGTCTGGTCACCTGCTCCGGTGCTTGATAGGTTCCCTCGATGGTCCGGAGAATGGCATCCACGCCGGCAGAAACACCTCCTGCAAAATCGCCGGCTCGAAATCGGGGGACAATCTCGTTCCTGATGATTTGCGCCGAGCGCGCGTCGGTCAAGTCGCCTTCCAGTCCATAGCCGACTTCGATCCGGATCTTCCGCTCCCGCATGACGATCAGGAGCAGTACGCCGTTGTCGGTGCCTTTGACGCCCAGTCGCCACGTCGTCGCCACACGATGGGAAAATTCTTCGAGAGAGTCGCCTTCCAGGGATGGCAGAATCAACACAGCGACTTGGTTGGTCGTCTTGGCCTCATGCTCCGCCACCTTGGCTTCGATTGACTCGTGAGCCGAAGCCGGCAGGACGTGGGCTAGATCCACGACACGGCTCGTCAAGGCCGGCACGTCAAGTCCCACAGCGGAAACGGCGGGCACAGCCGTCGCCAGCAAGACCCAAAAGGCGGGCCACAGGGCACTTCGGCAGAACCGGATGGTCGGCTGATCTTTCACCGTTTCCGCTTGGACATCGGGCTTCACCGCATGCTCAGAATTTCACGTCCGGCGGTTTCGCGATGGCGTTCTCATCCGGCACGGAGAAGTTCGGCTTCTCTTCCATGTGCAGAATAAATTTGGCCGTCAAGTTGGTCGGAAAATAGCGGACCATCTTGTTGTACTCCGCAACTTTTTCGATATACCGTTTGCGGGCGACGGCGATCCGATTTTCGGTGCCCTCCAATTGGCTCTGCAAGTCGCGAAAGTTTTGGTCCGCTTTCAGGTTAGGATAGTTTTCGGCAATGGCAATGAGACGGCCCAATGCGGTGGTAAGGCCGGCCTGCGCTTTTTGAAATTCCTCGAACGCCGCCGGATCCCGCAACATCTCGGCAGTGACCTGGGTGGCAGTGGCCTTGGATCGAGCGTTCACAACTGCCTCCAACGTTTCCCGTTCATGCTCAGCGTACCCCTTCACCGTCGCCACAAGATTGGGGATCAGATCGGCCCGCCGCTGGTATTGGTTGACAACCTCGCTCCACGCCGCCTTGGTATCTTCATCCAACCCCTGCAAATCGTTGTACCCGCATCCGGACAGCGCCATAACCCCGGCGACCGCCATTCCGCATGCCCCCTTCCACCACCACCTCCACCGCCATCCATGAGCCATAAGTCTCTCCTCCCTTGACACACCACGCTCCCTGTTGTTGCATACCCACGACGACATGCTACCATGACGGCAGCCCATGGAGCACACGGGCAGCCGGAACAAGACGAATGGGTCGCGAAAGACAACGGTTACAGGAAAGAAATTGAACCATGCATCCTGTGTTACGAGAAGCTTACAAGCGAGAGTTGACCGCTGCGAGAGAGGATTGTGCGGCAGGCCGCTTGGACCAGGGATTTGCTCACCTGGAGCGGGCACATATTCTTGGCCAATTGTTCACCCTCCCCCACGCAAGAGCCCATTGGGAGATGTTGAAGGTGGGCTGGAAACGGCGTGATACGGTGGAAATCATCGGCCAGATCGTGAGAATCGCGGGGTCGTTGCTCTTCACGTGGCTCTGGGTTCCGGTAGGCAACACCGGCGGGGCACGGGTCCCTCCCTTCAAGCCCATGCCTATACCCGAAGAGCTGCAAAAACTGTTGAGAGAGTACGGGCGGGGTTGACGGCAACGATTTGGCTGGTGTCGGCTGCGGGTTGCCGACGAACCCGCAGCCGCTGTCGCCCACAGCCGCTGTCGGCACTTACGTGTTTTCGTCGTCGTTCGGCCTGTCTTCTTCCCGCTTGAGAGGCGTCCGCGCAGGTTGTCCGACGGAGTAGAGTCTGTGGTCTTTGTGTTCGCGAGAGGCGCTTTTCTGAACGGACTCCGCCATTTCCAACGTCCCATTCATCCGAACCCCTTCTTCGATAGACAGCAACGGCGTCTTGAGGCTCCCGTTCATCACCGCGGGGGACAGCAAGGTAACCCGCTCGGATGCCTGAACGTCACCGGTGATCGTGCCTTCGGATACCACGGATCCGGCCGTGACTTTGGCCGTAATGACCGCTTCCGGCCCGACCACAAGACCGCCGTCGGCATGGATCTCACCGTCAAAAGTCCCGTCAATCCGCACCGTTCCAGAATAAGTGATCACGCCCTTAAATTCCACACCCTTTCCCACAAACGCGATCACCGACTCAGCAGGCACCGTCCTGCCACTCGTGGGGATTCTCCTGTCCACTGTCTTTCCATCTTCCGCGTAAACTGTATTCTCTTGTTTCCACATGGATCCCTCCCCTCCGTCTATCAATTGGTTGTTCGAACGCTCACCCGTCCACCGTTCTCTCTATCGGCTTTACGGCTATTTTATTGAGTACCGCTTCTCCTGCATGACCCGCTGATCATCACAACCGGCTTGTCCGATCAAACAAGAGTCCTCCCGACCGACGCAACCGCTTCTATTATGGACCGACCGTCTGGAGAGAAGCGAAGGTATTGAGCCGGTCTGAGAACGGATGAACGAAAGAAGCCGCTTGTTTTCCCGGGCTTTTCTGAGAAACTTGAACGCGATGCCGCGGGCACCGACCGAGCGAACGATCGCCGGCACCTCGATCGGCGCCTCCTGTTCACTCACGACAATCTCCAAATAGTAAATGTCGTCAATAACCACGGGGGTATCGCTTTTTATCTTGCACCCCCCGAGAGACATGTCAATCACCGTTCCCTCGCCGCGGACCTTTCTTCCCGAAAAAGACAGGCGCAGTCTCACCGGAATGCGAAGATGTTCCCGGCAGTCGAGCATGGATCCGAAGATTGTTCGCACTGCGGCCCATGCCAAGAAACGATGGCCGCACGATAGGCAGAAAAAAGGAACAAACCGAACCCACGACGCGGCCAGCTCCCGCAGCGATTGCGGACGCGAGCGAAACGCTTGGTCCCTCCAACATTGCGGGCCTACCATCTCATGGTCCATCCGTCCGCACCTCGATACAACGTCGCCAGCTTCGCTCAATCGCCGTCTCTATCGGATCGGGCGACGGAGATTACAGACTAGCGACCTTTGCCGCACAGTCAAGAAAATTGCTCCTCTTGCGGAAGAAAAGGTTGGGGTCTGGTGAAAAACCGGCGGCTTAGTAGGACTCTCCGTGAGGTGGATCGGACCGGGCTGGTATTTTCGTGCCCAGGATGCCCGACCGCAGATACTCCCGATTTAGCATGGCGATGAAGCGGACGCTGACGTGTTTCGGACACACGGCTTCACACTCATATTGATTGCCGCAGGACCCGAACCCCTCCCGCTCCATGGCCTGCACCATAGCCATGACGCGCCTGGTCCGCTCCGGTTTCCCCTGCGGCAGCATGGCGAGATGCGACACCTTGGCCGCCACGAACAACATGGCCGAGGCGTTTTTGCAGGCCGCAACGCAGGCGCCGCATCCGATGCACGAAGCCGCATCCATCGCTGTTTCCGCCTCATCTTTGCCGATCAGCAACGTGTTGCCGTCCACCGCCCCGCCGGTGTTGACAGAAATATAGCCCCCTGCCTGCATGATGCGATCGAGCGCGCGGCGATCCACGACCAGATCTTTGATGATGGGAAAGGCCTTGGCCCTCCACGGTTCGATCGTGATGGTTTTTTCGTCGGCGAATCGGCGCATGTACAGTTGGCAGGTGGTCACCCCGCGATCGGGACCGTGGGGCACCCCGTCGATCACGAGCGAACAGCTCCCGCAGATTCCTTCGCGGCAGTCATGCTCGAACGCCACAGGCTCCTCGCCCGCCGCGATCAACCGTTGATTGAGCGCGTCCAGCATCTCCAAGAACGACATGTCAGGGCTCACCTCATCGGCCAAGTAGGTCACAAACCCGCCTCGCTCGTTCGGTCCCCCTTGTCGCCAGATTCGCAATGTAAATTTCATGCCCCTCCACTCGCCTCCCCTGCAACCTTTTTTTATGCAACCTTTTTTAACCGGCCGTCGTTCGACAGCCGTCACTGATAGCTTCGCGTGGTCGGTTGCACAAATTCGAAGTTGAGCGGCTCCTTGTGCAAAACTGGTGTCTCTCCTTCCCGATACTCCCATGCCGCGACATAGGCAAACCGCTCGTCGTCTCGGCGAGGTTCGCCCTCTTCAGTTTGATACTCTTCTCGGAAATGAGCCCCACACGACTCCTCCCGATGGAGCGCGTCGTGACACATCAGCTCGGCAAACTCCAGGAAATCCGCCACCCGTCCGGCATACTCCAGTTCTTGGTTGAACGCCTCTCCCGATCCTGGCACGACCACATCCCGCCAAAACTCCTCGCGTAACGACGGAATCGCTTCCAGCGCCCCCCGAAGCCCCGCCGCGCAGCGAGACATGCCGCAATGGTCCCATAGGATCTTCCCCAGCGCCCGATGAAACGAGGAGGCGGTCCGCTGCCTGCCTTTCCCTTGCAACAGTTTCTTGAGCCTGGCTTCGACCCGCTCCAGCGCCGCCCGCGATGCACTGTGATCTTCCGTGATCGGCGGACTGTCGACCGTAGCAAGGTAATGGCCGATTGTGTATGGCAAGATGAAGTATCCGTCGGCCAACCCCTGCATCAGCGAACTGGCTCCCAGACGGTTTGCCCCATGATCGGCAAAATTCGCCTCCCCGACCACGAAGAGGCCGGGAATGGTGCTCATGAGATTATAATCGACCCAGAGCCCCCCCATCGTATAATGGGGCGCCGGATAGATGCGCATGGGAACCTCGTAGGCGTTTTCACCCGTAATCCGCTCATACATCTCAAAGAGATTTCCATACCGCTCCCGCACGACGTCGATCCCCTGCTGCCAGATCACATCGCTGAAATCCAAGTAGACCCCCTGACCGCCTGGACCAACGCCGTAACCCTCATCACAGATGGCCTTGACGGCTCGCGACGCAACGTCCCGCGGCACCAGATTGCCGAACCGAGGGTAGCGGCGTTCCAGAAAGTAATCCCGTTCAGAAGGGGGAATCTCATTGGGGGGGCGGCGGTCCGACGGCGAAACAGGTACCCACAACCGCCCATCGTTCCGCAGCGACTCTGACATCAACGTCAGCTTGGCTTGATGGGCACCAACCGGCGGAATGGCCGTGGGATGAATCTGGGTGAACGACGGATTGGCAAACGCGGCTCCCTGCTTCCAGGCTCGGTAAGTGGCCGTCACATTGCAGCCGCTGGCATTGGTGGACAGATAATAGACATTGCTATAGCCGCCCGTCGCTAACACGACCGCATGGGCGGTATGAGCCGACAGTCGTCCCGTAACCAGATCGCGAACCACAATTCCCCGCGCGTGGCCATCGACCACAATGACATCAAGCATCTCGGTGCGCGGGCGCATCGTGACCTGCCCTCGCTCGATTTGCCAGCACAGCGCCGAGTACGCGCCCAACAGGAGTTGCTGCCCTGTTTGACCCCGGCAATAAAAGGTGCGCGACACCTGTACGCCGCCGAACGAACGATTGGCCAGTTGTCCTCCATATTCCCTTGCAAACGGAACGCCCAGCGCCACGCACTGATCGATAATTTGCGTGCTGATTTGAGCCAATCGATAGACATTGGCCTCGCGCGACCGAAAGTCTCCGCCTTTGATCGTGTCGTAAAACAACCGGGCGACACTGTCGCCGTCGTCCTGATAATTCTTCGCGGCGTTGATACCGCCTTGTGCAGCGATGCTGTGCGCACGTCGAGGACTGTCGTGGAAGCAGAAACACTCCACCTGATAGCCGAGCTGGCCCAAGGTCGAGGCGGCACTCGCCCCCGCGAGACCGGTGCCGACGACGATGATCTTGATTCGCCGCTTGTTAGCGGGGCTCACCAAGTGTCCGCTGAAACGGCGGCGGTCCCATTTCATTTCCAGAGGACCGGCAGGAACATTGGGATCCAACATGATCATGTGCGAAGCAATCCCAAGAACACTGCGAAAATAATCGCCAGGTTGCCGAGGACGACGAACAGAGCCACACCGGGGCCCGCCAACTTGAACAGATGGTCGAGCGCCGCATGCTCGATTCCCCACGTTTGAAAGACACTGGAGACCGCATGGCTCAGGTGCAATCCAAGAACCAATTGTCCGGCCACATAAATTCCGACGTAGAGGGGATTGCTGAACGCGTGGACGATTTTCCCATAGACATCAATCCGACCTTGCGCATCCAGACCGTCGAGAGCGGGAGGATCGATGACGCCGGCCGTGAGGTGCAGCAGATGAAAGATAATAAACATCAATAGGAGGCTTCCGGTCAGCGCCATCGTTCGTGAGGCTACGGAAGCGAAGCGATACCGACGTGCAGCATATGCGACCGAACGCGCCTGCCGATTCCGCAGGGCAAGCCGAAGCGTCAGCCCCACATGCACTCCCGCCACCGCCAACAGCCCAACCCGTGCCGTCCACAGAAGAATCGGCATGTCCCGCAGGATGGATGCGTATCCGTTGATGGCGTCACTCCCTTCGAACACCTGAAGATTGCCCAACATGTGGAAGATCACGAACCCCACGAGGCCCAGTCCGGCCAGGGACGCGACGATTTTGCTATTCACCGAAGAATTGAAAAAAACTTTGACTCGGCTCATCGCCTTCGATACTTACTTCTTGATAAAGAACGTTCTTGGTCATGGCGCGTCTGGACAATGTTTTCTTGTGATATGTACTCCGCTTCTCCCAAGACCTCAAGTGACATCGACACAAACCCACTTCGATTCACAGCGGAGATGCAAGCTGAGCCATCAACCATCCATTCTCGCACCGACCAGCCAAGCCATGTGTCTCCTGGAAACAGCTTCCTGCTCTTTGCAAGTTGAGAAAAACCACAGTTGTGATTTTTACAACACAATGGCTCTTCTGACGACATGAAATATTTCATATGTAAAACAAAAACTTAGACAAATTAAAATTGGGCATGATGATTGCTTTACCTCGTACCACGATTGCTTCAACCGCTTTAAGCGGAAACTCTGTAGATCAGATTTCGAGAGGGAGGAAATTGTGAGAAATCAACAGACTTTGGCGTCGGATGTCACGTGTTCGGGTGTGGGACTTCATTCTGGACAACCGGCGACGATCACCCTTCGACCTGCTCCTCCCGATACCGGCGTAGTTTTCATCAAGAGAAATGGCGAAGCTTCCATTTTAGCTTCGATCGAGCACTATGTTCCAACCGAATTATGCACCGCCGTCTATGGTCACGGCTTCCAGGTCAAAACCATCGAGCATGTGCTTTCCGCCCTGGCAGGCCTTGAGGTGGACAACGTCTACATTGATGTGACGGGCGATGAACTTCCCGTTATGGATGGCAGCGCGGCGGCTTTTGTCCGTTTAATTCGCTCCGTCGGCTTGATCTCTCAAGAACGCAAGCAGCCATTCTTGAAAATCATGGCTCCGATTGAAGTGGCGGAAGGAGCCAAACGTGTTCGGATCGAGCCGTCTTCCACCGCTCGGATCACGTATTCAATTCAGTACGACCATCCGTTGATCAATACCCAGACCTATACCTATGAATGCTCCCCGCAGGCCTATGAGAGCCAAATCGCTGAAGCAAGAACCTTCGGGTTTCTCCATGAGGTCCAAGCATTGTGGGCCCGCGGTCTCGGCAAGGGGGGGACGCTCGACAACACGGTTGTCTTGTCGAAAGACGGGGTCGTGAACCAATCAGGACTCCGATTTCTTAACGAGTTCGTCCGGCACAAGGTGCTGGATCTTATCGGCGACTTCTCGCTTCTCGGCGCATCGTTTATCGGCCACATCATTGCGGAACGGTCTGGACACGCGCTCCACGCCAGGTTGGTTCAGCAAATTCTCGAACAGCCTGAGAAATGGATTCTTCTCAACACGGAATCGCATGAGGACGAGAAGCCGCGCTCTCGGCAGACATCGCGCCTTCAACCCTCCATCGCCCTCCAAACGTGGTAACGGCCCGAGCTATTTCGTGCGGCAATAGCATCCGATAGACTTACCTTCTTGAGAAAAACGTAGGCGGGCACTCGCAGAAGACACCGACGCCGGGCGTGAGGCCACTCACCCCCGGCGTTCAGTTTACGGCGGGAACTACTTCTTTTTCTTTTTCGTCGCTGCTTTCTTCGTTGCCAAGAGTCTCACCCCCCTTCGCCGGTTATGGTTGCGAACACATCGTCAACCCCTCATCACACAGCTTGAGTCAGAACGTTGTCCAAGGCCTCGAATGTATTCGGCCCGACCTTTCTGAAGCGTTTATCACGTTTCAATGAGGTGGCGATCGATGTCAGAGGAGTTTTCCCTCTGATCTGCAATCCGCCTTCAACCAGCCGCTGTACAAGCTCCTTTGCATGCATCGGGCGATTGGATTCGCGAAGTATTTCGTACGCCGCCTCTGGAACGCTTTTGCCCACATATTTACTCCGCCCCAGGAGGATTTCTCGGGATTGATCGGTCACATCCATAACCGGAAGCGGTCGAACGCTTTTGGGATCATCTGTAATCAACTGGTTGGAAAGACTCGCTAGTTTGACTTTATCCGCTTCGACTCGATAGAGGGTTTCGGCAAGCTCGAGGTATTTCTTGATCGTGGCGATTTCGTCATCCAGACGACGCCGCTTCTTTTCTAATTCTTGCAACCTACTCTTATAGGCATTGATTCGTTGTTCAAGGCCTACAAGAATGTCAGTCAACTCTTCCACGATCATCTCCCATAAAGCATGCTTGCTTTATAGCATTGCTTGCTGACTCTGTCAACAATATTGGTTACAGAAATAATGCTATTCTGAAATCATATTGTTTCTCGCAAGTAAGATTTTGTTTGTTGAATATGCAAGCCTTGTCAATATATGCTGATCGTGAATGTTTAACCGGCTCATGACCATCTCATCTGTTTTTGCCTTAATAACGCCCGAACGAGGGATGGGTTGAAACGACGGCGTCATTTTTCATGACAACTTCCGCCGATCCAATTCCGACCGAGTCGTTATTAACGGTCGCCGTCAATGCCGCAAGAAAGGCCGGGGCGCTTCTCCTGGACTACGCTCGCTCAGGATTCCACGTCGAGCATAAAAGTCCGATCAACCTCGTGACGGATGCCGACCATGCGGCGGAACAATGCATCATCGATTATGTCCGCCGGTACTTCCCCAGCCATGGTTTCCTTGCAGAAGAGCGCGGGCGCGATCAAGCGTCCCTCTCACCTTATCTCTGGATCATTGATCCACTCGACGGCACGACGAATTTCGCCCATGGGTATCCGACCTACTGCGTATCCATCGGAGTCGAGTATTGCGGACGTTGCCTGTTGGGAGTAGTCTTTGATCCATCGAGAGACGAACTGTTTACCGCCACAGACAAACGCGGAGCCCACTTGAACGGGCATTCTCTCCATGTCTCCGACACAAAGGACCTGGGCGGCAGCCTCCTTGTCACAGGTTTTGCTTACGACATCCGAGACACTCCACGAAACAACCTCGATCACTTCGCAAAATTTGCCCTCAAGGCACAGGGCGTCAGACGTACGGGGTCGGCGGCGTTAGATCTGTGTTACGTGGCGGCCGGGCGTTTCGACGGATTCTGGGAAGTCCGACTCAATCCCTGGGACATGGCGGCCGGCTCCGTCATCGTTCGGGAAGCCGGAGGACGACTCACGGACTTTCGTGGAAACGAGCTGTCCATCTATGGGCAAGAGCTGGTAGCAAGCAACGGTCATATTCATGACGCCATGCTCAAGGTGCTGAGCGAAACTCTTTTCTCCTGAATCCCGTTTCTTGCCCCAATTCAACTTTGTCGCCTCCTCACACATTGGACAAGAGACCTCGTTCAATGCCGGGTCTGGCATGCAATCGGAATACGGATTGCAGTATGATTACAACGGTTCGGTCAACCTCGGAGATCTTTCCATGGCACGCACATCCTCGACTCCAAACCAGGCGGATGATAATTCCTCTGATGACCGCACTCCTGATCCTTCCGCGCGAGAGATCGAACTGCTTCACGTTCTCGTGAGTCGAACCGGAACCCATGTTGACGCCCAATGGGGCATCCATCCCCAACTCAAACACGACCTGTCACCGAATGAATGGAACGAGGTGACCGACTTGATGGCCAAAGTCACCGACATCGTCGGCCGTCGATTCGCTCAAGTGCTCTCCCGGGCTGAGTCGACTTCTTCAGGACATGCCTGATCCCCCTGTACCATTCGAGCATTGAGACGTTCTTTTTCAAACTCACATTGACACAGGAGGACGTAATGGACTCGTACTACCATGCGCACGATCTCGGCAAGTTTCCCGATATAGGCAAGGGCAACCCCACCCTCTGGAAGAAGTTTATGGAGTACTACACCGCCGTCTTCGCCGAGGGCGCACTCTCGGAGCGTGAAAAAGCCTTGATCGCTCTGGCCGTGGCCCATACCGTCCAATGTCCTTACTGTATCGATGCCTATACGCACGCCTCACTTGAAAAGGGGTCGACCATCGAAGAAATGACGGAAGCCGTCCACGTGGCCTGCGCCATTCGCGGCGGCGCCTCGCTCATTCACGGTGTGCAAATGCGAAACGTGGCGGAGAAATTGTCGATGTAGCGAGCGACTCGATGCCCGTTCGCGGTGCGCATGTCGCATCATGAACGGAACCGGATGATCCCTGCCTCTTGCCTTCGATCGTTACCGACGCCTCTTTTGGAAGGCCTGGATTTTTTGGCATCGTAGGTACTTGTGCCGCTCGTCCTGACTCTCACCCTCAATTCCGTCAATCTTCAGGAAATATTGATCTGCCATGATATCCTCCTAATCCAGACATAGCGCGATCGGCTCTTCTCCTTACTTTCAATTTCACTCGTCTATTTGTCCGTGCACGGCCTCCACTGAAAACCGCCTTTCGGGGAGGGGCTCCAAGAACATCATTACAGATACGGGTTTTCCGGAATCGCCAGGGTGAAATACTTGCCGCGCTCCTCGTAGAGCACTCGATCGGCCGTGAGACCGTTGAGAATCACGGCAAGGTCATCCTCTCGACAATCGACTCGGCCCGCGATGGCCGCGCAAATCTGGCTCGCGCTCTTCGCCGCCTCATTGCAGGCCTCGATCACCAAGGCCGCCGGTCCCTCATACCGCCTGCGTGTCGGCACCCGGGGATTCCTTCCGTCATAGACGGTCACGGAGGTCGGCGCTTTGGAGTAGTACAGAAAGGGTTTGTCGCCGGACTTGTGCATCCGCTGCCAACCCTCGATCGCCGAAACCAACTCCCGGTACAGATGAGGATCGATCGGCCAGTGGTCGAGTTCATACTCGAAATCGTAGGCGATCTTTTTCAGGTCCACGTGCCGCGCATCGTAGACATACTCGTAGGCCGTCCCCGGACCGGTGATGCGGATGCCATATTCGTGCGGTCTGGTGAAGTAAGGGCTGAAGCGCTGCAACCAGAATTTGCCGGTGGCTTCGGGCGGCTGAAGATGGAGCAAAGACGGAATCATGTCGAGCTGCCGTTGATAGTCTTGGTCGGTCTCGCCTGGAAACCCCAGCAGGATATTCCACAGCACCGTCACGCGATAATACAGACTCCACTTCAAGCACACGATGTTCTGCATTGGAGTGACGCCCTTGTCCATCGCGCGGAGCTGGTTGAGGCTGAGACTCTCCAACCCCGGTTGCATGCATTTCACGCCGCCGGCCGCCAAGGTTTTGATGTGCTGTTTTTGCAGATTGCTTTTGGTTTCGATGAAGATGTCGAAATCGCAATGGTCCGCCGCCAGCTTGCCGAAGACCTCTTCGACGTAGCCCAAATCAATAATGTTATCGACGAAGCGAAACCGCACCGCGTCATAGCGGTGCGACAGCATGGCCAGTTCCTCCAAAACCTGCGAAGGCGTCTTGGCACGGAATTTCATACTCTGGGCATTGAGCCCGCAAAACGTGCAGTGGTGTTTTTCGCCCCACCAACAGCCCCGGGAACCTTCATAGAGAAGAATGCGATCAAGCCCCTGCATCGTGTGACCCAATTCCGTCAGCAGGCGATAGTAGTCGTCGTAATCCGGCGGACCGGCATTCGTAAAATCAGAAAAAAGTGACGGATTAGGAATCGAGATCACGTGCCCATTCTTTCGGTAGGCCACTCCAGCCGGGACCGCACTGCTTGGCGCCTCGCCGGAGAGCACGTGACGAACCAACGGCAAAAAGGTCGTCTCTCCCTCCCCCATCACGACATAATCGATGAAAGGAAAGGCTCTCAGATGTTCCAGCCCCATTTCGCCATCGACATTGGCTCCCCCAAAGACGATCGTGATGTGCGGATAGAGGTCCTTGATCAATTTGGCCATGGTGAGGCTGGCGACATGTTGATCGAACGTGGAGGTAAACCCGACCAGGCGATAGTCGCCCCACTCGATCGCGCGCAGCGCCCACGTCAAAAATTGAGGAGCGATCCGATTCCCCAGTTCCTCGAAATAGCCGATCGGTCTCCCACTCTCCCGCGCCGCCTGCTCGAAGATCGGTTTGAAGACAGTGGGATACTCCGCCCGCTTCGGGTTGTCCCGAAACAATATCGCTGAAAACAGCCACTCCCCGAACAGCGCCCGTTTTTCACAGATCAGCTCGTGCAACTCCACACCGATCAAGTGGGCGAACCGGACGTTCAAGTGATGACAGTCAACCGGAATACCGTGGGACCTAAGAAGGGCGGAAAGGGTGCCAAGTTGGATGGACGGATACTTGGCATAGCTGAACGGCATGTTGACGAGCGCGACACGGGCCTTGCCGCTCATGTGCAAACCCCTCTTCGTGATAACTAGTGGGCGGTCCGACGTTACGCGGCGGTCCGAAAGGGTTCATAGGCCCGGTCGGCCTTCGCCGCCAGGTAGAAATCGCTTTCCGTGAGGCCGTTGATCTTATGCGTCCAAACCTCAACTTTGCACTTGCCCCAGGCAAGATAGAGATCAGGGTGATGACCTTCGGCCTCCGCGATGGCGCCGACCTTATTGACGAAATCCAACGCCTGGGCGAAATCCTTGAACGTGTAGAGATGTTCGATGTGGCCTTGGGCGTTCAACGCCCACCCCGTTCCCAACTCCTGCAAAAGCGCTTGGATGCGCTCCGGCGGAAGAGGGGGCACCCCACCTCGGCACGGAACACATCGATTGTCAGCCAAACTCATACCGTCCCTCCTTTTTCATCACCGATTACCCGACGTCATTGTAAAGAGCCGATCTTGGTTGAAACAAGCCGGCTACTCAGCCTCTTCTGGTGGAGGGCCGCCAGCCTTGGCCAGATCATCCAGTTTGATGGCGTTCGGGTTGAACTTCTGCGCGGCTTTCGTCATCCGTTCCATGGCTTCATCGAACGACAACGGCGCGGCGGTTTTCGGACGAAATCGGACGGGGTTGACACGGGCGACCACAAAGTTCTTGAGATAGGGACTCGTCATTCCTCTTGCGGTGAGTGCCTCGACATGCTTGACGATCGTCTCATCCAATTCCAGCACAGTCTTGGCCCGTTGCTGCCGGATAGAGATTGCCTCGCGCAACGGTTGCGCGAGAAAGGTCTCGATCCTTTTCAGCACCGGATGATAGACGCCGCCGCTAAAGCGAGGCCTTCCTTCATAACAGAGCCCCAGCGTAATCAACGCCGGCTCCTCGAACTCCAGTGCGAACGACTCTTCCGTCGCATTGGTCCCATCGAGCCTCGCCAGTTCTTGATACATGCGAATCACTTCGAGCGCCCGCTCCCGCAGGTTATGGGCCTTTTCCGTGTTCATCGCCAGGATCTGATACGCCGCCGATGATTCGGGCACGATGATCGCCACGATGCTCTTGGCCCCCAACGCCCGCATGGCTGAAAGGCGGTGATTGCCGTTCGGTGTCCAGTAGCGGGCCGCGCGATCGGCCTTGAGCATCCGCACGGCGATAATCGGATCGAGAAACCGGCCGATCTTGCCGATCACCGTTTCTAACTTCTTGACGTGGGTGTCGGATACATTCCGTTGATAGGGAGTCGGCTCAACGATCTGGATGGGGAGCCCCGCCAAGACCAGCCACTGCCCTCCATAGGGCTCGCGATAGGCCGCCAAAACCTGCCCCTCCTCGTCCTCGATCACCCGCTGGAGCTCCGTCACCGACGCGGGGGGTGTCGGGGTTTGCAGGTCGCGGGCCGATAATCCGACGGAGGCTCTGATTACTTTGCTCCGCCGCTTGACGGTCGTGGAGGCGGACGTGTTTCTCCGTTTGATCTCGCCCATGTCGTGTATGGTAGGGCATCCCAGCGACAAAAGAAATACGTGGTTTGCGGCATTCCGTTGGGATGGCGAGAGAAGAGCTTTAAGGGCGCACTCGGTGCCTACAACGCGAAGGCGGCCCCTCTCACCGGAGAGGCCGCCTTCGGCCGGCGCTTAGGACGCCGCAGCGGATGATCAATTGTCACGGCCCGTAAGACCCGAACGATGCCACTCGTGCAAGTTATCAGCCGGGAAGATGTTGTTCCTCGGTACGTGACCCTTCATGCCGTAGCCCGGCTTTGCTTTGCCTGACGGTGTTTCCAACCGAATGACAGGGTGCCGAGAGGCACGGTCAGAGGGAAGCCGGCTCGCATGACCGACGAACAACCGACTCCGGCATCGACGGGCCTGATGGACCAGGTGGCGTTGACTCTTCCATCTCACCCCTCCTTTCTTGAGATCTCGCAAGAGACCTGGCCGGCAGCCGCGCGGTCTGCCCGATCTCTCGCCTGTCAAGAAATCATGGGCCGCGAGTCTCTCTGTACGCCCATTAGAGAGACGTGTCAACGGGGGAACACTTGGAGAGACGGGCGCACGCTTCACAAGGGACGGCTTTCATGGGCAATCCCCCTCTTGATCGGGTAAGATCCCCTCGTATTGACAAAAGTCAAACGGTCGGCCGACCGGTGTGGGCTTTGTTCCAAGGAGGCGGACAGAGAATGATGCAGCTTGGTTGGATTCAGATCGACAGCTCGGTCGTCCTCGATCTTCTGAAATCTCTGCTCATGCTCATCACCCTGCTGATCACGAGAGCCTTAGTCGTGCGGTGGGTCACCAGAAATGCCGCCCTATCGATGGAAGCCAAGCGGCGCTGGGTCGTGACAACCAGAAATTCGCTCTTGTTCGCCTTTCTGATCGGCTTGGTCACTATCTGGGCGCATGAACTGCAGGCGTTCACCGTCTCGCTGGTCGCCTTGGCGGTGGCCTTGGTGTTGGCGACCAAGGAGCTGATCCTGTGTTGGATCGGGGCCGCGTTGCGGGTCGGCGGCAAGGTCTATACGGTGGGAGACCGTGTTCAAATCGCCGGTCAGCGCGGCGTGGTGCTTGACCACGACATTTTTACCACCAAACTGTTAGAAATTGGACCAGGAGCATCCGCTCACCTGTACACCGGCCGTGTGATTGTCTTTCCCAACAGTTTGTTGTTCTCCAATCCCTTGGTGAAAGAAAACCCTGGGTTAGATTACGGGTTATACACCCTTGTGGTTCCCTTCAAAACCGACGACGATTGGCGGCGCACCGAGCACCTTCTCTTGGCGGCAGCAAGGGCGGAATGCGAACCCTATTTGGAAGAAGCGGCGCGCCAGATGAAAATGCTCGAGCAAACCAATCTGCTGGAAGTCCCCTCCCCGGAACCTCGCGTGACCATCCAGTTGACCGAGCCGGGCAAGATGCAGTTCGTCTTGCGGTTTCCCGCGCCCCACCGAGGGCGATCCCGTGTCGAACAGGCGATCCTTCGCCGCTTCTTGACCGAGCTGCCACTTTCCTTGCGGCAACCACCCCCCTCTTGAGACGGTGAAAAGAAAAGGGGCTCCTCCTGAACTTGGAGGAACCCCCTTCCGCCAAGGCTTTCAGCCGCCGGTCTTCTCTGCCTGTGGTGTTACTTCGGGAACGACTTGGGTTCAGAGACGTGCTGCCATCCCTCGCCGTTCAACGACTTGAGCATCGCTACCAGGTCCTGCTTCTCCTGCTCCGTCAATTCCAGTGGAATGATCGTGTTGTCCAAAAACGGATTCTTAATGCCACCTTTGTTGTAGAACTCCACCACTTCCTCAAGTGTCTTAAACCGTCCGTCGTGCATGTACGGAGCGGTCCTGGCGATCTCACGCAACGTCGGCGTCTTGAACGCCGCAACGTCTTCCGGATTCTTCGTCTCCATGTAACGGCCCAAGTCCACCGTGTTCGTGTCCCAGCCTATTCCCAGGTTATGGAACTTCTCATCGGTAAAGTTGAACCCAGAGTGGCAACGGGTGCAGCGCGCCTTCCCACGAAACAGTTCCAGCCCTCGCTTGGCCGATTCGCTCAGCGCCTTTTCATCCCCTCCGATGTCGAACTTGTCCACCGCACTGTTTCCCGACAGGATAGTCCGCTGGAAACTGGCAATGGCACGGCCGACGTCCTGGATGTTGATCTCGCGGCCGAAGACGTCTTGGAACAGTTTCCGGTACCCCGGAATCTGCTTCATCTTGGCGATCATCTCGTCATGATTGGCGAATCCGTGCTCCACCGGATTGATGAAGGGACCGATGGACTGATCCTCCAGCGTCGCCGCCCGCCCGTCCCAGAACTGCGCCTTGCTGAACACTCGGTTGAATGACGCCGGAGCGCTCCGCCCGCCCTTGAGCCCGTTGATGCCGGTTGAGACCGGCATGCCGTCCGTGAACCCCTTCTCCGCCATATGACAGCTTGCGCAGGCGATCGTATTGTTCTTGGACAGTCGCTTGTCGAAGAACAGAATCCGTCCCAACTCAACCTTGTCCGCCGTCAACGGATTATCGGCCGGCACATAGGAATTGGGGTCCTCCAATCCCTGGATTTGCGGCAACTTCACCACCCCGCCCGATGTTTTGGGTGCGGCGGTCTCCTTTTCACCGCCGAAAAACGGGCGCAACAGATCCTGCAACGAGCGGGTCGGCTCCGACTCGGCGCTCGCCTGGACCACCGAGAAAAGCGGAAAAGCCACCGCCACACTCAATCCCAACATTCCGATTCGCGCCACGGCTCCAAATTTGTTGTGTCGCCTCATCGGCTTTCCTCCTTTCGCCATATCATTCATTGATTGAGGGATAACTTTCAACGTGATGGTGAGCACACGCCCCATGTCACTGGCCGCAAGTCTAGGCGACTCAGAATTCGTAAGTCAACCAATGGGATAACACAATGAGACTCAAGCACTTGTTGGTCACGAACACATTTGTTAGGATGCGCGGGCCATCCGAAAGAATGGATCAAGATTAAGGCCGTGAAAATCGCCACCTTCAACGTCAACTCCCTGCGCAAGCGGTTGCCGATCGTCTTGGCATGGCTCGAACGCCATCAACCGGATATTCTCTGCTTGCAAGAGACCAAGGTCCAGGACAGTGAATTCCCTCTTTTGGCGTTGGCCCACACCGGCTACGAGAGCACGTATCGTGGCATGAAGTCCTACAACGGTGTGGCCGTGCTCAGCCGCAAAAAACCCGAGGCGGTCTTTTATGGATTCGACGATGGCGGAGAGCTGGATGACGCCCGTTTGCTGAGAGTCATGATCGACGGAATCCCGATCATCAACACCTACGTGCCGCAGGGATTTGAGATCGACTCACCCAAATATGCGTACAAATTGGAATGGTACGAGCGGCTGCGGAAGTACTTCGA
This sequence comes from Nitrospira sp., assembly GCA_024330945.1. GTDB lineage: Bacteria > Nitrospirota > Nitrospiria > Nitrospirales > Nitrospiraceae > Nitrospira_D. Next base: position 30,431 of record JANDJJ010000014.1, read on the forward strand.
CAAACACCTCTCGCCGGATGCGCCGGCGATCTGGTGCGGGGACATGAACGTGGCCCCCAGACCAATGGACGTACACAGTCCGGAAAAACATCTAAACCACGTGTGTTATCACGAAGCCGCCCGCAAGGCGTACGAGAAGACCGTTGCCTGGGGATTCGAGGACGTGTTCGTCAAACTGCACCCGACCAGACAACAGTATACGTTTTGGGATTACCGGGCGCCGAACTCGTTGGAGGCGAACAAAGGCTGGCGTATCGACCACATTCTCTCGACTAAACCTCTGGCCGGAAAATGCATCAAGGCTGACGTGGACGTCGAGCCGCGGCGAGCGAAAGACCCGTCGGATCACACGTTTCTCTGGGCTGAATTTTCGATCTAACCGCGAGCGCGACACCCACTATGGCCGACCACTTGCGTAGCACCCCCCCTTCCGCAAGGATCAGGGCGAGCCATTTCCTCTTTTGACCGTTATGCCGCCTGGGGCAATGTTCGTCTTTCCCGCAATTGCTGGAGCCGGTTTTGGACCATCAGCGGGTCCACGACCAACCCACAATTGACGCAACGAAGGACGGTCTGACAGGGTGAGAGATCGGGCTGTCGCTCCTCGATCATGAATCCTTTGCACTTTTTACATGTCATGAGGCCCTCCTCTTTTTCATGCGCTTGGGCCGGCACTTCCACCGTCCCCGCGTGGCAGGATGGTAATATCACGAGATTAAACCCACGTTAATCGGCAGTTAAAAGTGTCTAATCAGAACGAGACCGAGACTTGCGAAATCCTCGTGACCGGCGCTGGCGCCGCCGGCCTGGCCGCCGCCATCGCCGCTGCGGAGAAGAACAGCGGTGGGTTGCCCGGTCGCATCGCTCTGTTGGAGGGAGCTCGAACGATCGGGGCCAAAATCCTCGTTTCCGGCGGAGGCCGCTGCAACGTGACGCATGAGACCGTCACACCGGCCGATTACTTCGGCAACCGCCGGCTCATCAAGAACGTGCTGGCCTCGTTTCTCGTCGAAACTACCATCCGGTGGTTTGCCTCGTTGGGAGTGGCGCTCAAACGCGAACCGACGGGCAAGCTCTTTCCCACAACCAACAGGGCTCACACGGTCCTCACCGCGCTCCTGACCCGGTGCCAGAACCTGGGCATCCACATTCGACCGGATCACCGTGTCACCACCATCGAGCCGACAAACCAGGCAACTTTTCTTATCACCCATCGTCACGGCAACCTGCTAGCTAAGCGGGTGATCCTCGCCACCGGCGGCCGTTCCCTCCCTCGGACCGGGAGCGATGGGTTCGGCTACGAGCTGGCGCGCCGGCTCGGCCATCACGTCACCGAGACGGTTCCGGCGCTGGTCTCGCTGGTGCTCGATGATTCGATGTTCCATCGATCCCTTGCCGGCCTCTCGCAGCCGGTCGAACTGACGACAACAGTGAACGGGCACATCGTGGACAGACGGACCGGCAACCTGCTGTGGACCCACTTCGGCATCAGCGGCCCCGTGGTGATGGATGCGAGCCGCTTCTGGTGCCTGGCCCCGACACGAAAAGAACCGGCGGAAATCAGTGCCAACTTTTTCCCCAGCCTGAACCAAGAACAGGTCCGAGCGTGGTTCAGTGACCAGGCGCAGGCCCATCCACGCCGCTCGTTAGCCAACACGCTATCCCATCGCTTTCCCGACCGCTTCGTCGAAGCGGTTCTCCATCACGCCGATATCGACGGAGCCATCACCAGGGCTCGGTTTCCTCGACAGCGACGCGATCTCCTCGTCAACCTCCTCACAAAATTTCCGTTTCCCATTCGAAGCCATCGCGGCTGGAACTACGCGGAGGTGACGGCGGGTGGGGTTCCGCTCGAAGAGATCGATTATCGAACGATGGAATCCAAGATCACACCGGGCCTCTATGTCGCCGGCGAGATCCTCGATTGCGACGGCCGCCTGGGCGGCTTCAACTTTCAGTGGGCCTGAACCACCGGACGCTCAGCCGGAAAAGCGGCCGCCGCTTCGTTGTCCAAGCAACATCACCGGTCGGCCACACCGCAGCGACAGCGCCACCCGCGAAAAACCATCGCAACGGAGACGATGTCATCGCCTGCCAAGCCCGCCGTTCTCCGTGTGATAGAGAGCGCCTGCCACGAGGGCCATCATCAAGAGGCCGGGCCAGCCACCAAAGGGGGGATGATCGAACAGCGCGAAAGGGTCGGAGCCGAGACCGGGCCACAGGGTGCCGAGCGCGACCGGCAATGCCAAGAGAATACCCATTAACGATTCACCCGTAATCAATCCTGCCGAAAAGAGGAGTCCTCGCCGCGCCTTCCCCTCACGGGCCTCATCGCCCCGCCTCGCCCGTTCAGCCAGAGCGGCGACGACCCCGCCGACAACGATCGCCGTGGAGAGTTTCAACGGCAGATAGATCCCGAGCGCCACGGCCAGGACCGGAAAGCGAAAGCTCCGGCCATGCCGTTCCTGTCTCTGGTCCAACACGATCACCAGGACACCGATCAAGGCCCCCAGTCCTACGAGCGACCACGGGACCGCCCCGCCGAACACACTGTTCGCCAGGCTGGCCATGAGCGTCGCCTGCGGCGCACTCAAGGGATGTGGATGGTCGCCGGTTGGCGCCCCGATACCGTACTTGGCCTGAAGCACGGTCAAGACAGGGGCCAACACGACCGCACCGGCCAGCACGCCGATGACCTGCATCACCTGTTGCTTCCATGGGGTCGCTCCCACCAGATGACCGGTTTTGAGGTCCTGCATGTTGTCTCCTCCCATGGCTGCAGCACAGCACACCACCGCTCCGATCATCAGAGCCGCGGCAGGACCTTCCGGATGACCCGTTCCCATCAACAAGACGAGCAACAGCGAGGCGACCATGATCGTGGCGATCGTCACGCCCGAGACGGGATTGCTGGAGCTACCGACCAGCCCCGCCATGTAGGCAGCCACCGAAGAAAACAAAAACGCAGCGACCGTCATCACCATGGTCATGAACAGGCCGATCGCCACACTCTCCACCACCGTTACATAGATCCAGGTGACCGGGATCAGCACTAGCCCAAACGGCGCAACCAACCACCAAAACGGCGCATCCTGTTCTGTTCTGGCTGTTAGAGCCGTTTTCTTCTCGCGATTCTCAACAGTGGTTTGGCACAGAGGCTCCCCTCTTTGCCGCTTCCTTCCAGCCTCTCGATAGCCGGCCCACAGGACTTGAAGACTCTGCCAGACCGGTGCGCGTAGTTGGGTCAGGGTCCAGAGCCCTCCCACCACCATCGCGCCGATGCCGACATAGCGGATGTGTCTGCTCCAGATCACCATGGCCGCCTCGATCCCCTGCCGGTCAGGCGGCAATCCAATGAGCAGTCCATAGGCCGGCACCAGCAGCACCCAGCCGAGACAACCTCCCAGAAAGACGACCAGCGCCGTGCGGAGCCCTAAGATGAATCCCACCGCCAACAATGCCGGCGACAGATTGATACCTCCGTAGAACACCGTCCGGCCAATCTGGACGGCTCCTTCCAGCGATTCCGCCCACAGACGAAGGCCGCTCTCACAAAACTTGGCCGTGCCACCGGCCAAGGCTGACCACAGAAGCACCTTAACATCCCGACCAGCCGCCTGCCCCGCCTCGCTTGAATTGGCCGATCCCGCCTTGAGCACTTCCGCCGTGGCCACCCCTTCGGGAAATCGCAACTTCGCCATCACAATCAGCGCCCGTCGCAACGGAATCGTAAACAGCACGCCGAGCAATCCGCCGACGGTCGCGATGACCGTCGTCTGCCAGTAGTCGAAATGAGGCCATGCACCGACCAACACCAGAGCGGGAATGGTAAAGATCACGCCGGCGGCCAGGGCCTCTCCGGCGGACGCGGCGGTTTGGACGATATTGTTCTCGAGAATGTTCGACCGACGGAAGAGGCGCAGCACCGCCATCGAGGTCACAGCCGCCGGGATCGACGCCGACACGGTCATGCCGGCAAACAGCCCAAGATAGGCATTGGCGGCGGCCAACAGAGCGGCCAGCACCATCGAGAGCACGACGGCTTTGGCGGTGATTTCAGGCAGCGAAACGGTGGAAGGCACAACGGGGCGGTGCTCGGTCATGGCATCGCAGGAACCACATGCGGGGGAGTGATCGCGCTCACTCTCTACCAGGCATAGGCTTCGGGAGCAGGACCGCCTGGTCCGGGGAAGATCTCATCCAGCCGTTTCAGGTGCTCACCGCTCAACGTCAGACTGAGGGCGCGCATCGAGTCATTGAGTTGCTCGACCGTGCGCGGCCCAATAATCGGCGCCGTCACCGCCGGCTGCTGGAGCAACCACGCCAACGCCACGGCCGCCGGCTGTTCACCCAGATCGCGGCAGAACGTGTCATAGGATTCCAGCTTCGCCCGATGCTGCTCGATCTCTCGCTTCACCTCCGCTCCGGTCCGACGCCCGCCGGTCACCGGCGCCAACGCCCCAGCCAGCACCCCTCTCGCCAGCGGGCTCCAGGGGATCAGGCCGATTCCATAGGCTTGACAGGCCGGGATCACCTCCAGCTCCACCGTCCGTTCGAGCAAATTGTAGAGACTCTGCTCGGAGACGAGTCCGAGAAAGTGCCGGCTCTTGGCCGTCTCTTGAGCCTGGACCAGATGCCAGCCGGCGAAATTGCTGCTGCCGACATAGATCACTTTCCCTTCCCGCACCAACTGCTCCATCGCCTGCCAAATTTCATCCCACGGCGACTCCCGATCAACATGGTGCATCTGATAGAGATCGATATGGTCCGTGCCTAATCGACGCAGACTCTCCTCGCAGGCCCGTTTGATGTGCAACGCCGACAGGCGCGATTGGTTGGGCCAATCGCCCATGCGGCCATAGACCTTCGT
>JANDJJ010000150.1 GCA_024330945.1 Nitrospira sp.
CAGCCGCAACTCACCGCCGCAGGAGCCGTTCGAACTGTCGCCCGCATCGACGTAGTACACGCCGGACCAAAAACTGCCGGGATGGGCATGGGTGGCATTGCTCCCCCCCTTGCGATGGACATTGGCCCATACCTCCGCCGCCTGCCACTCCAGCCGTCGCTCGCCCCCTCTGGTTTCTTCTGCCAATTCCGTCATATGCGAGGCAACCCCGATAACCCGTTCGAGCAGCTCACGCAACGGCGAGCCGGCCCACTCCAACATGGCAAGATCGTGCGGCGACGACCAGCCGACCACTTCGGGGTCAGCATGGGCCGGGTGCGTGGCCTCCCGCTCTAAAATCGCGCGCGACAGCTCGGCATTGAGCCGCTCATGCTGGTCGATGGTGAAAATGAGGAGGGGGGTCGCAAACAGTGGGGCGATCGATATTTCAATTTCTCGGGACACGGCGGGTTTGCTCGACATCAAGGTACTTCCTGTTTGTAAACCGGTGCGGGAGGCACTGTATTGTTCGAGGCGATTGATGTCAAGCGCGCGGAGCGTTGTCCGACGGAGCCGCTCGCCGCAGGATGCCGCCCACAACGCGAGTTCGCCGGCGTTGCGTTCGCAACCAGCCGATTACGCCGCAGCGATCACGATTGTCTTTGATCGTCGCGATCAAAGAGTAGCTATTCGCCTTCATTCCGGCTACAATGCCGCCGTCGAGCAATCGCCCATGACAACGACGCAGCCCGTTCGAACAAAACCGACGCCGGAAACCCACCTTCAACGGACGCTCAATTCCGCCCTGAACGACATGGCGGCGGAGGCGGTGCTGGCGGCGATCTTTCACCAGGAGAACGGCCCGCTCGTCGAACGGGCGTCGCGCGGATTCACCCCGCGCGACGTTCAAGCGATTCTACGGACGCTGTCGGGATACGGAACCACCATTCCCCCTGTCTCAGACCAGGATCAAGACTCGGGCCGGACGATCCGCCTGCGCCTGATTGTGCCCGGGGCCAAATCATTGCTGGGCGTTCCTCTTCGCCACCTCAATCGCATCTACGGTTACCTGGTCATCGGACGCAAAGAAGGCGTCACATTCTCAAAAAAAGACAAAGCACTGCTGGAACAAGCCTGCGACGGCATTACGAAAGCGCTGGATCGGGAAGGACTGTTCAATACCGACGTCGTCCTCGGCCGCCCCTACGTCTCGCAGGAACCGGCACCGGCACCGGCGGAAACAGAGATGTTTCCCGCGCTGACGAAACACTTCTCTCCCGAGCTCCAAACGAAGATCGAAGCAGTCTTGACCGAGGCCGGTCAATTCGTCGCTTTCGACCGAGCATGGGCCTGCTACTATGATCCCCTAGCCGGCAACGTAGAAGTGCTGGGTATCGTCGGAGACGCCAAAAGCGAGCAAAAGGACGCCAAAAAAGACCTGAAACCCGGTCAACGGTTGACGCTCGACAGTTCCGCCGCGGGCTGGGCGGTCCGCCATCGTAAACCTCGCGTCGATCACGATCTGGCCTCGACGCAAGGCCGGTTTTTGGACCATAAACATCTGTTCAAAGATCGCTTCCAATCTTCACTGGTCGTCCCGTTCTTCGTTCGCGGCCAAGTCGGAGGCACCCTGACCCTGGGATCAAAGGAACCCCAACGGTACCAGACGACCGACGCCCGCACACTGGAACCCATCATCCTCAAGCTGGCAGATCTGCTCCAGACACCGGCCGTCGCTCCAGCCGCCGTATCCACGATGGATGACGCCGCGCATCAACCGCCGGCCGCGGTCCCGCTGGAACCGATCATCCGAAAACAGGAGCGCCAAGCCGCCATCGGAGAGTTCAGCGCGTTTTTGGCCACCGAAATTCGGGAACCGCTGGCTTCGATCCGCTCGCAGCTCGAAGAAGTCACCGCGGAAGGCATCCTGGACTTCGATCCCCAGACGCGCGTGGAAAACGCGATGCGCGACCTCATTCGCATCGAGGCGATTTTGAACGAGATCCTCGACTTCGCCAAACCGCTGGAGCTCAATCGCCAGCTTTGCCGCATTCCGGAGATTTTGGAAAGCTCGTTGATGGTGCTGGCCACCGACCTGGAGGCCACCCGGATTCACGTCACCAAGGATTACGCCACGATCCTTGCTCCGGTGCGCGGAGACGAAGCCAAACTCCAGCAGGTCTTTTTAAGCATCTTCCGAAACGCCTGTGAGGCCATGACGCCGGGCGGCCACCTTCACATCCAAGTCTCCCAACATCGAGCAGGGAAGGGAGTGGACGTGCAGGTCCTCATCAAGAACAACGGCGCACCGATTCCGGCCGACCTCGTGGACAAGGTCTTCGAGCCATTCTTCACCACCAAACGATCCGGTATCGGCCTGGGGCTCCCCACCGTCAAAAAGATCGTCGAGGAGCACGGCGGGACCATCGCCATCAGCAGCGCCCCCGAGGAGGGAACCACCGTCACCATCAAGCTCCCGGGTGTCAGCAGAGGCCCTTCCTTCCGCCATCGGGGGCGAGGACGCCGGTCCCATCATCGCCGGACGACAACCAACTGAGCCGTGCCCGGCCTGGCCGGATGGAGGGCAGGTCGCCGCCCATCAAGCTGTCCACAAACCCCTCGTCGGTGGTGTTCTTTGCTTTCGTTGTCTTCGCGCTTTCCGTTTGACAGAGCCCGTTCGTCATGGCTATGATCCCGCTCGTTCGGCGCCGGCCCATGCACGCGACGTCGTGAAAATGATAGCCGCGACCATTGTCTCTTCATCATCTCTTCATCAAAGGAGTGGAGGTATGAAATTCGTCACCCTCGCGACGGCGACGACATTCGCCGTCTTCTGTCTGATCTCGGTGGCCTCGGCCAATCCGGCTCTGTTACCCAAACACGAGGGCTACCCCATGAAGAATGCGGAAAGCCCCGTGACCGGTCAACCGACGGTCAACGATCCCGGTCAATCGGACGCGCACGGCACCGATGCCTTGCTCAAATCCGCAGAATCGATTAAGAAGACCGAACAACGTCTGGTCAAGACGGACAACCAGCGGATCATCGGAAGCCAGGGGGCCGGTCGCCTGCCGGCCGTACAAGGGCCGCAGGTCAAAATCGATCCTCCCGTCAAGTCCGCGACGAAAGTCAACCCGGACCGCAAGATCCCCTGATTCATTTTACATCGCTCAGCGGGGGCGACGGTCGTCGCCCCCGCCGAGCGATGCGGGTCATCGGCCGCGAGCAATCAGTCTTCAGAACACACGACGTTTTTCTAGGTTCGCAACCGAAATCGCCAAGGCTTGTGCGCCCACTCCCCCGCATAGTCCACACCGATCCTGGGAAATCGGTTAATCCGACCGCGCGAAATGCAAGTGCCGCGATCCTCAAACCAGAGAGATTGCTTGGCCGTCAGATCGAGTCGATTGAGCGATCGATCGATGTCGAACGCGCGGCACAGCCGACCGGGCCCGTCGATGATCTCGCCGTCAACTTCCACGGCCCTGATCAGCACCGCCGCCGGAAATCCTTCCCGTTCCGTGACGACGTTGAGGCAATGGTACATCCCGTAGATGAGATACACATAGGCCACGCCAGGCGGCCCGAACATCACGTCGGTTCGAGCGGTTCTTCCCTTTGCGGCATGGCAGGCTTTGTCTGCGGTTCCCACATAGGCTTCGACCTCGACGATTTTCCCCGCCAATACCTCTCGGCCCCTGTGTCGAACCAAGTACTTCCCGATCAGACCCCTGGCGACCGTGAGAGTCGGTCTTAAAAAATATGACCGGGTGAGCACCCTCGTCGGTTTCATCTTGCACCCCTCGCTCCCGTCAAACCACGAGGGAGACGGCATGTCCATGGATCATGCTTCGCCGGATCCGTGCTCTTGACTCACACTCGCCACACCCGGACTAGAGGTTCCTGCCTCCGTTGTCCGATAAACGATTGATGGTGTTGCGTTAACCAGAGAGGGTGTCTGTCGCAGGGTCCAACACGCGGTTCGGCACCAGATAGTTGCACACATAGTCACGCACGGCGTCGTCAAGCGAAGTCACTGGACAGTCATAGCCGCTCGCCCGCAATTTTCCGATATCGGCCTTGGTGTAGTATTGATAGCGGAGGCGCAGTTCCTCAGGCATGTCGATAAATTCAATCTTCGGTGCTTTCTCCAATGCCCGAAACACGGCCAACGCCAGCTCTTTCCACGTGCGCGCCTCGCCCGATCCGATATTGAAGAGACCGCTCGCCGTCGGATGGGCGGCCAGGTGCAACGTCATGGCCACCGCGTCTTTCACATATAGAAAGTCCCGCTGTTGCTCGCCATCCTGATACTCCGGCCGGTAACTCTTAAACAGGCGGATGGTCCCTTCACTCTGGACCTGAACGGTGGCTTTCAGCACCATACTGCGCATGTCGCCCTTGTGGTCCTCGTTGGGGCCGAACACGTTGAAGTACTTGAGCCCCACGATTCGGTCGAGCACGCCGGCCCGCCATGCATACCGATCAAACAAATGCTTGGAAAACCCGTAGGCATTCAGAGGACGCAGCCGATCCAGATCCGGATCGGTGTCGCTCATGCCGCTACTGCCATCTCCATAGGTCGCAGCGGAAGACGCATAAACAAACCGGGCGCCCGTTTCGAGCGCCCAGTGGCAGAGCGTCTTCGTAAATTCGAAGTTATTCTTGATGAGATACCCCACATCCCGTTCCGTGGTTGAGGAACAGGCGCCCATATGGAGGACGACGTCGAATTTGCCCAATGATCCATTGAGCAAACGGGGCAACAGTTCGTCGGCTTCAAGATAATCCTGGAACCGAAGCGGGTCCACATGTCGCCATTTGTCGGTCGATCGCAAGCGATCGGCCACCACCAGGCGCTCGCAGCCCCGTTGATTGAGTCCCCACACGAGGGCACTGCCGATAAAGCCCGCTCCCCCCGTCACAAGAATGCGGCTTTTTTCGTCCAGGCGACTCACACCGCTACCAATCGAGCAGATAGGCAAAGATGAGCGGCGCCACGATGGTGGCGTCCGATTCGATCATGAACTTC
>JANDJJ010000151.1 GCA_024330945.1 Nitrospira sp.
CCCTTGATCGTCCGGAATTGTCGGCGCACTTCTTCCACAATCAACCCGCCGGCCTGTCCCACGGCCTTCATACAGAGCGCCCCGAAAATGTAGGGCAACATGCCGCCGATGAACAGCCCCACCAAGACGTGGGGGTTCGAAAGATCGAACGCGGTCATCGCAGAATTATGCGCCGTCACCTCGCGAGCATACTCGGCGAACAGAACCACGGCCGCCAACCCCGCAGAGCCGATGGCATAGCCTTTGGTCACAGCCTTGGTCGTGTTTCCGACCGCATCAAGCGGATCGGTGATGTCGCGGACCGCTTTCCCCAAGTGCGACATTTCGGCAATGCCGCCCGCGTTGTCGGTAATCGGTCCGAACGCGTCGATCGCCACGACAATGCCCGCCATTGACAACATGGAAACCGCTGCCACCGCCACACCGTACAAGCCGCCGGACTCCCCTCCGCCGCAGATCCAGTAGCTGCCCAAAATGGCCGCCGCAATCACGACGACCGGCGCCGCCGTCGACTGCATGCCGACCGCCAGCCCCGCGATGATGTTCGTCGCATGACCGGTTTCACTGGCCTTGGCGATGTACTTCACAGGCTCATAACTCTTGGACGTGTAATAGTCCGTGATAAAGACCAACGCGAGCGTGACGATCAACCCAAGCAACGCTGCCACGTAGTAACTGACGCCGCTCGTTCCGCCGACGCCATCCATGATTTGCGAGGTAATCGGGAAAAAAACGACAGCCGCGATTCCACCGGCCACAAAGAGCCCCTTGTACAAAGCCGGCATGATGTCACCGCCCGGACTGACCTTGACGAAGAGAATGCCGATGATGGTCGCGAAGATCGTGACGCCGCCCAACGCCAACGGGTACAAAATCGGCGCGGTGGCCCCCTTGAACATGGTAAACGCCAAGACCATCGCCGCCACCGTCGTGACCGCATAGGTCTCGAACAGATCCGCCGCCATGCCGGCACAGTCGCCGACGTTGTCGCCGACGTTGTCCGCAATCACCGCCGGATTGCGCGGATCGTCTTCCGGAATGCCGGCTTCCACTTTACCGACCAGATCCGCTCCGACATCCGCCGCCTTGGTGTAGATACCGCCGCCGACGCGGGCGAACACGGAAATCAAACTGCCGCCGAACCCCAGACTCAGGAGAGCATGGATGGCTTTCTCTTGTCCCGCAATCGATTGCGCGATCGTATAAAAACCGGTAATCGCCAACAAGCCCAAGCCGATCAACAACAGCCCGGTGACGGCTCCCCCCCGAAACGCGACCGTCAACGCGGCGTTCAATCCCTTATGAGCCGCTTGCGCCGTCCTCACGTTCGCTCGAACAGCGATAATCATACCCACGTAACCGGCAATGGCCGATGCGCCGGCCCCCACTAAAAACCCGACCGCCGTCAACAAACCGAATTTGTCGGACACCGCCCCAGCCACCGCCAATACAATAAAGAGCACGGTCGCGACGACGCCGATGGTCTTATACTGCCGGTTCATATAGGCGCCGGCGCCCTCCTGAATCGCCTTGGCAATTGACTGCATCTTCTCATTGCCGGCATCCAGTTTAAACACCCACATGGCCAGATACAGACCGTAGCCGATACCAGCCACCGCGGCGATCAATGCAAACGTCACAATCGCTGAATCACTCACGGGATTTCCTCCTGGTGGATAAACGTGCCTCTTATGTCACACGGCTCCCGCTGGCTTCAACCCATCGAAAGTACATGAGGCGAGTGGGGAAACCGCCGGACCAATGCAGGAGCAGCGAGAGGCTAACTGCCTGAAAAGCCGCGGTATTGTATACGGCCCATGGGGGAGGTGCAAGCCAAACTTTGACCCGACAAACCAGACCGCTTGAGAGAGATTCTCATTCTTTCTGATCCGGAATAAGGGCCTGCAAAGCTCGAAACCGTTTTAATGTCTCACATTTCTGGCAGAACGTCTGAAAAAATGCGATGGCGAGCCGATCACTGCCTGCCACCAGTTCTCGAATCTGTTTTTCTTGGATTCCTTCTTTGTCTTGATCGTGCAAGGAGAAGGTCAAGAGGTCCCTCAGCGTCATTTCAAACGCCTCTGACAGTTTCGCGAGGTTTACAAGCGAGACATTTCGTTCCCCTCTTTCAATACTTCCAATATAGGTAGGATGAAGCAACGCGCGAGCTGCAAGCTCTTCCTGAGACCATCCCCGTGCTTTCCGTAACATCCGCACTCGCTGTCCGACCTTGACTTGCACATCATGACTGCCATTATCGCCGTCGATACCGCCGTTCTTGCTCATAATCTCAGTGCTTGTTCGTCGTGTTTGCGGTAGCGAACCTAAACAAATTGTTCTGTTCCATGCCAGAGACAATAAGTGTGATGTCTCCCATACATTGACTATTTCCTTTTGGATTCTGCACATTTTGCGCCAATTCATTCAGCGGAATATCATTTCGAAAGAAATGATCATCCATGAGCTCCTGCAAGGCCAACAGCTCTCTCCAACCCTACAACGTCGCTTGAGTGATCCATCGACCTCATCAAATCTGTCCATTTTTTCCCCACTGCGCTCTTATCGAGTGAGGTTTTCTGCGACAAAAGATCCATTACCGAGCTGTTCATCGGTGAAACTGACAATAGGACACCTTAAAGACATGAGCGATTTGCGTATGATTTATCTGTACTTAAAGTAGGCACATGAATTGCTGGAGTAGTAAAACTGACAACGATCGACCGTACGTTCCACCTCCTTACGACGAAGAAAAGAGCTGATCCTCAACCCCAACGATCCGATAGAGGTATTCGCTCATGCGTTATGACTATCACTGTGAGGAATGCCGCGCCCAGAAACGAACCTTTTTCTGTCAGTTAGATCCGTCGCAATGGGCCGTTTTACGCAACACAGGCACAAGACACCAATTCCGGGCAGACCAGGTTGTGTTTCACGAGGGCATGCCAGTTTCGGTCATCTACATTTTGTGCCGTGGACAGGTCACCCTTTCCTTCACCACTCCCAGGCAGGAAATCTCTTGTTTCCAATTGCGATCCGATCATTTATCGCCCTGTACCATCTTGGACGTCCTCTCCCTGGCCCTCCCCTACCATTCATGGACTTGCAAAACCCGCACGGCTACCCAGATTGCTTGCTTCGATAAATCTCAATTTCTCAAGCTCTTGCAAGACGATCCCCGATTTTCATTCTTCATGCTGCAGACTGTCATCGCCGACCTCGTCTTCTATCGCAACGCCCTGCGGGACAGATTCAAGACAGCTCGTCAGCAACTGGCAACGTTGCTCGTCACCTTGGCAGAGATACAGTCTCAAGAAGAGGGCACACCAACAGGCTCCACCGCTACCCTGTCACTTCCACGGCAAGAGATAGCCGAACTGCTTGGCCTGGCGCGCGAGACCGTGAGCAGACTTTTAAGTTCGTTTCAGCGTGAGGGCTTCATTGCCGTCAATGGCCAACAGATCGCAATCAAATCATTGCCCCGACTGCAACAGCTCGGCGGCGTTTTAAAGCCGTGACCTCTATCACGTTCGTACGTGTCAATCATCATACTGCACCCCCCTTTTTTTGCCGATCCTGTTAACAACATGGCTACACATGACACACAGCCACCCATGACAATGGTGAAACGATGATCACGATTTGGCATACCCTGCGTAACAGAAACGGTCACTTGCAGAACAAGCCACATTTCACGACAAAAGGTGTGGAGGGCCTTGAGACAGCCTGTCCTATGATCACATTCGCTCCCGACGGCACGGTGGTGACGGCCAACGAGCGATTCTTGGCGCTCACGGGCTATCGCCTGGACGATCTCCAGGGCAAGCCGCATCACCTCTTCTGCGATCCGGCTGAAGTGGAGCGTCCGGAGTCTCGTACTGTCTGGGAGGCAGTGCGCCGCGGCGAACCGGCGCAGCATCTCACGAAGTGGCTCAGCAAGGACGGCACAGCACGGTGGCTGGCCGCTTCGTTGGTTCCCCTGGGCAGTCCTCCCCCCAGCACCGTCGTCATGGTCGCGACCGACGTGACCGCATTAGTGACAGAGCTGGAGACGGTCAAAGAAGAACTGGCGGTCCGTCAAACCATCATGGATCTTACCAGTTTGACCTCCGAGACCAACCTCAAAGGCGAGATCCAGATGGCCAACGACACGTTTTGCAAAGTGGCCAAGTATTCCCGGGAAGAACTCTTGGGCAAGCCGCACAACATTGTGCGGCATCCGGACATGCCCAAAGAAGTCTTCAAACAGATGTGGGCCACGATCGGGCGGGGGCAGCTCTTCCGCGGGGTGGTCAAGAACCGCGCCAAAGACGGGACCCCCTACTATGTGGACGCCGTCATTGCGCCGTTCGTCGATAAGAAGACGGGCAAGCCCAAGAAGTATCTCGGGGTCCGCTACGACATTACTGCCTATGAGATTCAACGCCACAACATGCAGGGGCTCATAGAGGCCATCAACCGGGCCTACGGCCTGGTCGAGTTTCAGGTGGATGGGACGATCCTGACCGCCAACGACAAGTTTCTCACCCTCATGGGCTATACCCGCGAGGAGATCACGGGCAAGCATCATCGGCTGTTCTGCGACCCGGCCTCTGCCGCCAGTGCGGACTATACGGCGTTCTGGCAGAAGCTGGGGCAAGGCGAGTTTGACACGGGGGTGTACCGGCTGGTGGGCAAGGGGGGCACGGAACGGTGGCTACACGCCTCCTACAACCCGGTCAAGGACGAGATGGGCCGCACCTTTAAGATCGTGTTGCTGGCCACCGACGTCACGGGGCAGCGCCAGGCGCAGATGGAGTTGGAAGCCTGCATGGCCGAGGCGCGAGAGACCTTGAAGGCCGTAGCGGCGGGGGATCTGACCCGCCCGATGACGGGCACCTACGGAGGGGAATTGGCCACGATCACGGCCAGTGTGAACGAGACGGTGGCGCAGTTGACGCGGACCTTGCG
>JANDJJ010000152.1 GCA_024330945.1 Nitrospira sp.
TAGAGAAAATAGGGCAGCCAAGGTTTCGGCAGCCGGTTGATGCCGTCCAGCGCGGCCACTTTGTAACATTCGGCCAACGTTGGATAGTTGAAGACCGTATCGATGAAATAATCGATCTTCCCGTGAAACGCCATCACCGCCTGGCCGATGTGGATCAATTCAGTCGATCCTTCGCCGATCGCGTGGACGCCCAACAGGTGTCTGGTATGGCGATGAAATAAGAGTTTCAGCATGCCACGTTGATCGCCGATCAGTTGGCCGCGCGCGATTTCTTTGTAGCGTGCGATGCCGACTCCGTAGGGAGTTCCCGCCTGCCGGAGTTCTTCCTCGTTTCGGCCCACCATGGAGATTTCGGGAATCGTGTAGATGCCGTAGGGAAGCAACGAGGTGTCGGTATGGTCCGGCTGGCCGAAGGCGTGACACGCCGCGCGGCGGCCCTGTTGCATGGAAGTGGAAGCCAGGGCCGGAAATCCGATCACGTCGCCCGCCGCGTAAATGTGTGGGACCGCGGTTTGAAAGTGGTCGTTGACCGCGAGGCGGCCACGGTCATCGACTGTCAGGCCGACGGCTTCCAGGTTCAGCGAATGGGTCGCGCCGACCCGTCCGATGGCGTACATCAACGTGGAGGCCCGGATCGGCTCATGGTGGCGCAAGGCAACCCGTATGGAGTGCCGGCTTTCCCTTTTCATCTCAAGGACCTCGTCGTTGTGGTACAGAGTCACACCGATTTCTTTCATTTGTTGCTGAAGAGCTTCGATAATTTCCGCATCGACGAACTCCAGCAGTCGCGGCCGCTTGTCGATGAGGGTGACGGAGACGCCCAGGGTGGCAAGGATACAAGCGTATTCCGTTCCAATGACGCCACCGCCCACGATGACCATCGAATCGGGGATTTGCTTCATTGTGAGCAGCCCATCCGTATCGATGATGGTCTGACCGTCGAACGGGACGTGTGAGGGCCTGGCCGGTTCCGTGCCCACCGCGATGACGATAAAATCCGCCGTCAGCTCGAACAAACCCCGATCGGAGTCGATCCGCAGCCGATGCGGATCGACGAAGCTCGCTGATCCGAAAAACAGATCGACGCCGTTTCTGGCCATTTGATCCTGCACCACCTGAATTTCATTTTTGATGACGTGGTTGGAGCGGAAGGCCAGGTCCTCGACCGTGATCGTCTTTTTCAATCGGTACGAGGCGCCGTAGATCGTTCGCTGACGAAATCCGGACAAGTACAGCACCGCTTCGCGCAGCGCTTTGCTGGGAATGGTGCCGGTATTGATGCAGACACCGCCTACGACTCTCTTTCGTTCGACGATGCCGACCTTCTTGTTGAGCTTAGCTGCCTGGATGGCGGCTTTTTGGCCGGCTGGTCCGGTCCCGATCACCAACATGTCGTAATGCGCCATCGGCCCCCTCCCGCAGACGTTCCGGTAACGGGAAATGAACCGTGATAAGGTCTGCACGGCCTCCGGCTCAAAGCGAGTTGAGCTGGAGGCACAGATTAACTGGCCGAAATCAAGGATCGTGCGACTTGGAACGCTTTGTCCAGATCCGGCAGATGTTTGAGCTCCGGCGTGATTTGAAGGTGACGAATGGTGTTGTCCTTGTCCACGACCATGACGGCTCTGGCCAATATATGAAGGTCTTTTACCAAGAGGCCGTGCGCTTTGCCGAATTCGGCACCTCGATAGTCGGAAAGAAACGTGACGTTATTGATCTTGGCTTCTTGCGCGAAGCGTTTCTGAGCAAACGGCGTGTCAATACTCACCGTGATCAGCTCGATCATGTTGTCGAGGCCGTTGTTTTTTTCGCTGAGATAGTGGGTTTGCTGCTCGCAAACCGGCGTATCGAGCGACGGCACCACGCTGATGATCCGGACTTTCCCCGCTCCTTTCGTGCGGGCGATGTTGACCGCCGAAAGATCGGTCTGGGCCACGTTCACGTCGCGGAGCGTGTCGCCTGTCTTAACGGCAGTTCCTGAAAGGGCAAGTGGTTCTCCCTTAAAGAGCACGTTGTTGCCCTCTCCGGCCGCGGCGCTGCCGTCAGCGACGGCGATGTTTTTATAGGTGAAACCGGGTCCGCTCAACTCTCCCATGCCGGTGCAGCCAGCCAAGCTGAAAGACAAACCCATCGCCACTCCCAGTATCGTGCGCGCAGATGTCAGCATGGTCTATTCCTTTCTTATTGAGCCAGTGGAGATTTTGGTAAAACCGGCCGATAGGCCGTCCCGTTGTCAGGGATGAATATACGCGATGAGCAGGCGATTGACCAGATCCGGCCGTTCCCATTGAGGAAGATGACCTGCAAAGGGGATGGTCTCAAGCTGGGACCCCTCGATGAGACGGTGGAGTTCGTGACCGACCGAGGAGGGGAAGACGCGGTCTTCTTCCCCCCAGATGATGAGAGTCGGGTGTCGGATCGTGTCGAGGCGCAAGGCGTAGCCGGATTCCCAGAGACCGAGCGTCTGTTTCATGGCGAGTATCGGCTTGATGATGCCCGGGAGACGGCGATTGCGGTTGGATCGTTCAAAGACGGCGGGGGTGATGAGAGACCGATCGTACACCAGTTCCTCCAGAACGGACCGGATCATCCAACCGCCGAAGAGGCTGTTGCCAAAAGAGATCAACCATGAAGGCGCGCGTGTGTCGAGCGTCCGCTTGACGATGGGGCTGGTCAGTTTTGCTCGAATGTCTCTCGGTAGCCCGCCGATCAACACGAGCTTCTCCACCCGTTCCGGATGGTCGAGGGCCACCGCCATGGCCAGGCCGGCTCCCATGGAGTTGCCGATCAGGGTCGCGCGGGAGATGTGCAGGGCGTCCATGAAGCGGGTGAAAAAATCCACGAGCTGATCCGGGCGGTATTCGATATCCGGCTTGTCTGATAAACCGAAACCGGGCAAGTCCGGGGTAATGACGCGGAAGTGCCGCGCCAGTTCCCGTTGCTGATGCTCCCATTGCCACATGGATCCGCCGAATCCGTGGATGAGGAAAAGAGGAGGACCGGTCCCCACGTCCAAGTAGGCGATTCGTTGGTCATCGATGGTGGCGACGTGAATCGGGATACGTTCGAACGCGTCGAAGTGAGGCGGAATGGAAGACTGGGAGGTGCAGGCGGCGACGAGTACGAGCAAGGGCCCTATACCGAATGAGCCAGGACGAAGTCGTCGATCTATCTCGGCGAACCGGGCGAAAAAAGCCGGTCGGAAGGCATTATTGCAACTGGATGACGGTTTCATCCGGCTTCACGTTTTCTCCCTCCGCCACAAAAATCGCCGTCACGGTTCCATCGATCGGCGACGGGACGCGGCTTTCCATCTTCATCGCCTCGATCACCAGCAGAGAATCGCCGGCCTTGACGCGATCATTGACCGATACCAGGATTTTGACGACCCGGCCCGGCATGGGCGGCGCCACGTCGCCGGGTTGTGACGGCCTCGGTCGCTTTGCCTTGGTGGTTTTGTCGGCTTCATGGGTCTCCGGCACGCCGGCGAAGACTTCCTGGATCGGTTCGAGCGACACTTCTTCCAACCGATCGTTGACGCGGATGTAATAGGGTTTTCGCCCGTCCACCTTCCGGCCCGATCCGGATACCTTGACGTGATAGGTCTCGCCGTGCACGGTGACGTTGAACTCGACCGGCGCCAGATGCAGCTCGTGGGCCACGGCCGGGGCTTTGGGAGACGCGGTTTCGAGCGGGGAAGGCGTCAGTTCGCCTTTCTTGCGCGCCTCGAAAAATTCCCGTGCGATGGTGGGAAAGAGGGCGAAGGAGAGTTGATCTTCAAGGGAGTGATCCGGCAGTTCTCTTTTGACCGCCTCCATCTCCGGTTCGAGCCGGTCGGCCGGTCTGGTTTTGATCGGCTCTTCGTCTCCGATGGCGCGCGCCATGACTTCGTTGTCGACCGGTCCGGGCGCCCGCCCGTACAATCCGAGAAAGTAATTCTTGGTTTCGGTCGTGATCACTTTGTACCGCTCACCGGTCAGGACGTTCAACGTGGCCTGCGTGCCGATAATCTGGCTGGCCGGCGTAACGAGCGGCGGATAGCCCATCTCTTTTCTGACGCGGGGCACTTCGTCGAGTACTTCTTTCGTCCGGTCGAGCGCCTGTTGTTCGGCTAGTTGTGCGGCCAGGTTTGACAGCATGCCGCCGGGAATTTGCGACGTCAGAATCGCCGTGTCGACTCCGGTAAAGTCGCTCTCGAATTGTCGATACTTGCGCCGGACGACGCGGAAGTGGTCCGCAATGGGCTGGAGATCGGTCAGATCGAGGCCGGTGTCATAGGGAGTCCCCTGCAGCGCGGCCACAACGGATTCGGTGGGCGGGTGCGACGCGCCGCCGGAGAGCGGCGACATGGCGGTGTCCAGAATGTCGAGGCCGGCCAGCACCGCCATCAGCGCCGACATCGCGCCCATGCCGGCCGTGTCGTGGGAGTGCAAATGGATCGGAACCGAGACGGCGGCCTTGAGCCGGCGGATCAGGTGATAGGCGTCAAACGGAGCCAGGAGCCCGGCCATGTCTTTGACGCAGAGCGTATCGGTGCCCAGATCCTCCAACCGTTTGGCCAGGTCCACGAAGCGGTCGAGGCTGTGCACGGGGCTGACCGTGTAGCTGATGGCGGCCTCGACGTGTTTACCGCAGGCCCGCACCTCGCGTACGGCCCGCTCGAGGTTGCGTACGTCGTTCAGCGCGTCGAAAATACGAAAGACGTCGATCCCGTTGGCTGCAGACCGTTCGATAAATCGCTCCAGGACGTCGTCGGCGTAGTGCCGGTAGCCGACAAGGTTCTGACCGCGAAGCAACATTTGCAGCTTGGTGTTGGGCATGGCCGCGCGCAAAGCGCGGAGCCGTTCCCAGGGGTCTTCCCTCAAATATCGCAGACATGTATCGAACGTCGCGCCGCCCCACACTTCCAAGGACCAGAAC
>JANDJJ010000153.1 GCA_024330945.1 Nitrospira sp.
GAAAAGTGGAAAGCACGAGGGCTCACTCCCGACATGTATTCCGGCCCATCCTGGGAAGGAGGCATCAAGCCGGAACGACCGGCACCGCCCAAACCGGCCGCCCCGCCCAAGCCCGCCACGCCGGCATCAGGATCGGCACCGGCCGGGTCATCGTCGTCTTCCTCACCGGCCACCGCCCCCTCTGGTCGCACAACCAGTGAGCCGGGTTCCGGAAATCACTCCTCCCATCCAACACCAGCCGCTCCCCCCACACCAGCCGCCCCTCATCCGGAATTGACGGCCGCCGCTTCATCAGCCAATGCCCCATCTTCCGCCGCCACTCACACCGACGTGGCCAATCCCCAGCCGTCGGGGTCAGGTCAGACAGGCTGACTCATCCGACCATCACGCCCCAACTCGAGCGAAACGGACCGCTACGTAACCGTCCGCTTCCTGTTGTTGCCTGACACTCGCTCCACCGAATACGCCGGCACCGATGGCCTTCGGCAGCGGGCCGCTCCAGCACCATCATGATCTCCGGCGGTTCCCTCCTCCACAACGCCGCAGCGGGCCGCTCCAGCACCATCATGATCTCCGGCGGTTCCCTCCTCCACAACGCCGCAGCGGGCCGCCTTGCGATCTTCAACTGCGCCGCGGTCCTGCATCCGATGTCTTGGAATCCGCGGAACCAGGGGCCTGAAAAAACAGTAGGTCGGAGAGAGGAGCCCTCGTTCCATCGAGGCGACTCATCAGCACAACTTCTCGCCGGACCAACGGGCGGCTCAAGAAGAAACGTGGGAATGGGAAGGTGAACGGCCTAAGCGGCTCCTGGACCGACCCCGTCTTGTTTCACCGGCAGGGCACTGAGCCTCTTTTCTCTCTCACTGGGTCCCTCGCAGCGGTGGCGGAGCCTGTTCCTCTTTGAACTGATGGTCCCGGTAGGCCGCCAGGGTAGGGGCTAGGTGAGCCTTTAGTTCCAATCGTTTGGGTTTGCCGGTTGAGGTATAGGGGACTTCGCGGCCGAAGAGGATCACTTTGGGGCACCGAGCAAAGGGCAGTCGGCTCCGGCAATGGTGTCGGATGTCGGCCTCGGTGACAGATCCGGCCCCTTCCCGCAGAACGACATAGGCGGCGATCTCCTCGCCGTAGTACCGATGGTCGAACGGCACCGCCATGGCGAACTGGATGGCCGGGTGGCTTCTCAAGACCCCGTCGATCTCCAGCGGCGAGATGTTGACCCCACCCCGGATGATAAGCTCTTTTAATCGTCCGGAGATGAAGAAAAACGGCCGACCATGCTCATCCCGTTCGAAGAACCCCTCATCGCCGGAACGGAACCAACCCCACTGGAAGGCCGCTTCATTCGCGTCGTCCCGCTTAAGGTAGCCGGCGCAGACGGTCCAGCCGCGGATGCAGATTTCCCCCCTCGCCCCTGGCGGCAGCAGTTCGCCCTTCTCGTTAAGAATGGCCATGTCGTTGTGCGGAAGCGGTAAGCCGATGGAGGGAAACTCATAGTCGCTCAACCAGTGGCGATGGTCGGCGGGGGCAAGATCGTTCGGCAAGAAACAGGCATAACAGGTCGTCTCCGACAACCCGTAGCCATGTCTGATGGGAAACCGGAACCGATCTTCAAACCGCCGGGCTGTCTCCGTGAGCAACGGCCCGGCGCCGCAGATCAACCCGCCGAATCGATCCAACTGATAGGAGGAGAGGTCTTCACCGGCGTCGAGCAGAAATTCCAGCAACGTCGGGACGACACTGACACAGGTGACCTGTTCCTCGTGCACCCGTCTCCAAAACAGACCGCTTTTGAACTTTCGATTCAGCACCACGCTGCCGCCGCAATAGAACGGGGTCACCAGCGTTACGACGATGCCGTTCACATGATGAATCGGCAACACACACATCAACCGAGCCTCTTGCCCAAACCGATGCCAGCCGGCAATCGCATCCGCATCGATCAAGAGATTGGCTACGGTCAAGACAACCCCCTTGGGCTGGCCTGTGGTGCCCGACGTATAGACGATGAGGGCTTTGTCCTCGAGCGAGGGGGGTGCAACCGGAGTGGAGCCGGCGAGCGAACGACTCGGTTCCTTCCCGCGAGCCGTCTGTTTTTGGTGTTCGACGACCCCCTCCTCGTCCATGACAACCACATACCGGAGCGGAGGCACATCCTCAAGGAACCCCATGGCCTCTTCAACGTGCGTTCTCCAGCAACAGACGGCCGATGCCTCCGCATGTTCGATCATGAACCGTTTCTTCTCCGTCGGTTCATCACTATTGATCGGCACGATGGTGATGCCAGACACCCATGCGGCGAAATAGAGGATGACCGTTTTCTCATGATTAAAGAGCACCGTCGCCAATCGGTCGCCGCGCATCAGCCCAAGCCGATCGCGTAGATAGGAAGCCGTCCGTTGCACGGCCGCGCCAAACTCTCCGTAGGTCAACGACCGTCGCCGCTCCTCGTCGTAAAAAATCAGAAACGTGCGGTCGCTCAATCCGCAATCAGCCACCCGTGACGTAAAAAACCCCTCAAAGGACGACCACGGGAACGTCGGCCGTTCCCTCTCCATCCTTCTAGCCTGGGCGATCCGTTCAGCGACGGTCGTCAAGAGCGACATAGACCTCCGGCGCCGGCCCTTTATAAAGGGCTCTCGGCCTGATCAGTCGGTTATGCTCCTGCTGTTCGATCACATGGGCGCACCAGCCGACGATGCGGGAACAGACGAAAACCGGCGTATAGAGTGCACGTGGAATCCCCATCAACAGATAGGCCACCGCCGTATAGAAATCGAGATTGGGGGCAAGTCCCCTCTCTCGCCTCATCACGCGATCGATGACAAGCGCGATGTCGTACCAGCGCCGATCGCCACACAGATCGCTCAACCGCTCCGCCTCCCGCTGGATGAGGTCGGAACGGACATCCCCCCGTTTCAGCACCCGGTGGCCGAACCCCATGATCCGCTTCTTTTCAGCCAACGCCTCCCTGACCCAGGCTTCAGCTCGATCGGGACTCCCAATCGCAACAAACATCTCCGCCACCGCTTCGTTGGCTCCCCCGTGAAGCGGCCCCTTCAAGGTGCCGATCGCAGCAGTCACGGCGGAGTAGAGGTCCGTCAGTGTCGAGGCGGTAACACGGGCCGAAAACGTCGAAGCATTGAATTCGTGCTCCGCGTAGAGGGTGAGTGAGATGTCCAGCACCCTGGCCATCGCCTTGGCTTTCTCGTTCTCGTCCACCTTCCAACTCGTGAGATACGCAAGCAAGTTCTCCGCGAAACTCAGCGCCGGTTGCCACTGCACCATCTCAGTGCCTGTTGCCAAGCGATGGGCCGTGGCAATGACCAGTGGAATCTGCGCCAAGAGTCGGATCGACATCCGAAGATTCGCCTCGCGGGAACGGTGTCCACTGTCCGAGTCCAGCAGCCCCAGCCACGAGACCGCCGTCCTCAAGACGTCCATCGGATGGGCATCGCGAGGGAGCGTGGCCAAAAACGCCACGATGCGATCCGGCAGGACAGATCGGACAGCCAGCTCGGCAGCAAAATCATCGAGCTCTTTTCTCGTCGGTAGTTTGCTGAACAGGAGCAGATACGCCACTTCCTCGAACCTCGCCTTCTCCGCCAGATCGCCGATGGAATAGCCCCGATACCGAAGCCCCGCTCTCTCTTCATCGACCTGACAGATCGTCGTCTCGCCGGCCGGCACCCCTTCAAGGCCGGGACTATAGGGTTGCATGACGGATTCAGTGGTCGGCATGGCCTTCCTCCTTTGCGTCACAGAGTCGGCTCCGTCGTTCATAGTCCTCATACCGCAGCAAATCATAGAGCTCGCGTCTGGTCTGCATCCGTTCCAACAGGTGTCGCTGAGAGCCCAGGCGCTTCAATTCCACCAGCACCGACTCAACAGCCCTAGCCGCCACCCGCAGGGCCGTCACAGGGAACAACACCAAGCGGTAGCCGAGCGCTTCGAACTCGGCCACACTCAAGTACGGTGTCTTGCCGAACTCGGTCATGTTCGCGAGCAACGGAGTCGTAGAGACGTTGGAAGTCCTGGGAGCCGTGGGCTCTCCTCCGGCAAGTCCCTCGGCAAACAGGCGGAACTCCTCGGCGGATTCAAGCGCCTCCGGAAAGATCACGTCGGCTCCTGCCTCGACGTAGGCTCTCGCCCGCGCGACGGCTCCCTCCAGCCCCTCGACCGACCGCGCATCCGTTCGTGCGATGATCACAAACGCCGGATCCTGCCGCGCATGACAAGCCGCGCGGATCTTGCTGGTCATTTCGCTCATGGACACCAGCCGTTTGCCCGGCAGGTGCCCGCATTTCTTGGGCAGTTCCTGATCCTCGAGCTGCATCCCCGCCATCCCTGCCCGTTCGCATTCCTCCACCGTACGCATCACGGCCAGTGGAGGACCAAACCCCGTATCCACGTCTGCAATCGCGGGAATCGACACAGCCCGGGCGATCGCCGCCGCATCGGCGATCACCTCCGCCATGGATAAGAGGCCAAGATCCGGAAGCCCCCTGGCCGCGGCAAGCCCAGCCCCCGACACATAGAGGGCTTGGAACCCCGCCCGCTCGATTTGCAACGCTGTCAGCGCGTTGAACGCACCTGGTAAGACGACGGTCCCTTGGTCGATCAACTCGCGAAGCTTCTCTCCGGGGCTCCGGCTTCTGTTGCTCGTCATGCGCCCCCTCTCATCGTGCCATCCCTTGCCATCCTCATCTCCGCCATCCTCACTTTCGATTGATCCGCAAGAGCGGCATCATGTCGCTGATCTCCGCTAACCGTTCAAGGGCCCACACCGTTTCGATCACCCGCTCAACCTGAGATGGGCGCATTTTCCCCGCCGTCAATCGGCGGAACTTCTGCTCAATCTCGTGATCCGACAGAGGCCGTTGAGGATGGCCAAGAGGATGGTTCACCTGCTGGCAATAG
>JANDJJ010000154.1 GCA_024330945.1 Nitrospira sp.
CCCGCAATTTCAAGAACGCCTTGGCTCGGTGGCTAATCCGATTTTTTTCTTCCGGCGTCACCTCCGCCAACGTTTTCCCCAGCTCCGGAACATAAAACACCGGATCATAGCCGAAGCCCCGTTCCCCCCTACATCGATCGGTAATCGTTCCTTCAAGAACACCGCGCGCCGTTTTTATCTCCCCCCAAGGAGACGCCAAGGCCGCCACCGTCACGAACCGCGCTGTCCTACGCTCCCAGGGAATCCCGTCAAGCTCTTCCAGTAGCTTACGGCAATTGTCCTCATACGTCGCACCGAGACCCGCATACCGAGCCGCATATGCGCCGGGCCTCCCGTCCAAAGCATCCACTTCCAACCCCGTGTCATCCGCCACAGCGTAACGACCTGTGGCGCGGGCGATTTCCCTCGCCTTCTTGATGGCATTGGCCTCGCAGGTGGCCCCATCTTCAACGACGTCGGGCGCCTGGGGGAAATCGTCCAGCGTTCTGATCCGACACACCAACCCGCTCAGCAAGGCCGTTAACTCACGAGTCTTGTCGCGATTCCTGGTCGCAAGCACGAGCTCGGTCATCGCGGCTCGATCAGTCAAGCGGCCCGATCAATTCTTTTTGAAGGGCCGTGAGCCCTTGGATGGCTTGCCAGCCGAGGGCGAGAAACTCGTCCATGTCCTGCTTGGCGAACGGCGTACGCTCGGCGGTCCCCTGCACCTCGACGTACCGTCCGCGGCCGGTCATGACGAGATTCATGTCCACTTCCGCCATCGAGTCTTCCGTGTAGGCAAGATCGACCATCACCTCTCCACCCACCTTGCCCACGCTCACGGCGGCCAGATAATCGGTCAACGGCAGGCTTTTAATCAGATCCTTTTGTTTAAGCGTCTGAAACGCATCGGCCAGCGCGATGAACGCTCCCGTGATCGAGGCGGTTCTGGTGCCCCCGTCGGCTTGAATCACGTCGCAGTCAATCCAGATCGACCGTTCACCCATTTGTGAGAGATCCGTCACGGCACGCAACGCGCGCCCGACTAGTCGTTGGATTTCCAACGTCCGTCCCCCCTGTTTACCCTTGACGGCTTCCCGTGGAGACCGTTCGTGCGTCGCCCGCGGCAACATGGCATATTCAGCCGTCACCCAACCCGTTCCCTTCCCTTTGAGGAAGGGGGGCACCTTTTCCTCGACCGACGCCGTGCAGACGACCTTCGTGTCACCCATTTCGATCAGGACTGATCCTTCAGCATGCTTAATAAAATGCCGCGTAATTTTAATGGGACGTACCTGGTCTTTCCGCCGACCATCAACCCGCACGAACTCTGTACTGACACTCATTGTGTCTCCTTTTGAGAGGTCAAGGGATTATAGTGAAGAGGACCACAAAGCGCAAACCGGCAAGTCGCTGTTCCTCATGATCCGGACTCCCTCATCTTCCCACCATTGTTCTTCCCACCATTGGTCATTTCATTCGCAAGTCGGACATCCTGACCTCTTCTGCACTCCTTTTATCCTTATCCATCCCGCCATGGTCCATAGCCACAGATCTCCTGGCCACCAACGAAATGGCTGGATCGAGCCACCCGTCTCCGTATCCTCTCTTCGCAGGTCCTCTGACCTTCTACTTTCTCAATGAACCAGTTCTGCCCAATTCGTCACCAACTGGCAGTGACAATCAATAACCGCCAGTGATGATGGCGCCTTGTGCACTTAGGATTTACGGAAATTGGCCGATACAGATCTGTCACAACAAACAACACCAATTCTTACAACTCACAGAACGACATGTCACAATGACGAAGAACCTCTTGTTGGACCACAACGCCAGACAAGCCCTGCTCGACAACCGAAACATTCTAGTGGTGGATGACGAAGAGCCGGTCCGCCGCTTGATCGGCTACCTGCTTCAGACCCACGGATATCCCGTATTTCTCGCGGCCGACGCCCGTGATGCCCGCCGGCAGCTCAACGAGCAGCCGATCGCCCTCATATTGTGCGACGTGAATATGCCGGGTGAAACGGGCATGGATTTGGTCCGCGCCACCCTGGCCGAGCATCCCGAAACTGCGGCGATCATGGTGACGGGACTCGACAGCTCCGTCCTCGCCAACGCGGCCATCGAGGTCGGCGCGTTCGGCTATATCGTGAAACCGTTCGGCCCGAACGAAGTCTTGATCGACGTCGCCAACGCCCTCCGTCGTCGGCGCCTCGAGCTGGAAAACCGTTTTCACCGCGAACATTTGGAAGAGATCGTGGCTTCCCGCACGATCGCCTTACAACAGGCGCTGGAATGGTTGGAACGCAGCGAGAAAGAGTTGCGTCTGTCGCGGGAGGAGACCATCCAACGGCTGGCCATCGCCGCCGAATTTCGCGACTGTTCGACGGCCCAGCACATTCAGCGGATGAGCCGCTACTGCGAACTGCTGGCGCGCAAGGCCGGCCTCTCGTCCGACCAGTGCGAGCTGATCCGTACGGCCAGCCCCATGCACGACATCGGCAAAATCGGTACCCCCGACCAGGTGCTCCAGAAACCGGGCCGTTTCACGCCGGAAGAATTCGACGTCATCGCCCAACATGCCGAGATCGGCTACAAAATCCTGTCAGGATCCGATTCGGAACTGCTCAAGGTCGCCGCCACCATCGCCTATACCCATCACGAACGGTATGACGGCACCGGCTATCCCCGACGGCTCAAAGGCGAAGAGATCCCGCTCGAAGGCCGCATCGCCGCTATCGCCGACAATTTCGACGCTTTGACCACCGAGCGGGTCTATAAGCCGGCCTTTGATTTCGAGCACGCCAAGGAGCTGATGCTCAAAGAGCGGGGCAAACACTTCGACCCGGTCCTGCTGGATCTGTTTCTCGCCGAGGAAGAGGAACTCCGCCGCATCCACCATCAATTCGCCGACCATGCCCCTTCGGCCTGGCCCCGCGCGGCGTAACCCCGCACAGCCTCCATCAGCAACAGGTCATCCGGCCCGACCCATTTGGGAATATTCCCGGCGACTTCGACAAAAAATATCTGGAATCGCCACTGAACCGGCCGCTAATTGTCAGTGATGTTCCTGGAAAGAGCATTACACCGGCTCGTAGTTCAAATTCGGCGAGAGCCACCGTTCGATGACCGAGACCGGCATGCCTTTGCGGCAGGCGTAGTCTTCCACCTGGTCCTTGCCGATCTTGCCGACGGCGAAATATCGCGCTTCCGGATGAGCGAAGTAGAATCCGCTCACGGAGGCCGCGGGCAGCATGGCGTAACTGTCGGTGAGCGTCACACCCGCGTGCGTCTCAACGTGCAGCAGGTCAAAGAGGAGTCGTTTTTCCGTATGGTCCGGACAGGCCGGGTAGCCGGGGGCCGGACGGATGCCCCGGTACCGCTCGCGGATGAGGTCTTCATTCGTCAGTCGTTCGTCCTTGCCGTATCCCCACTCGGCGCGCACTCGTTGGTGGAGGAATTCTGCAAAGGCTTCTGCCAGTCGATCGGCCAGGGCCTTGGCCATGATCGAATTGTAATCGTCATGGTCCTCGTCAAATCGCCGGCAGAGGTCCTCCACCCCGATCCCTGCCGTGACGGCAAAGGCTCCAAGATAATCCTGCCTGCCGGACTCTTGGGGCGCGATAAAATCCGCTAACGCAAGGTGGGGTTGCCCGGCCGGTTTTTCCCCCTGTTGTCGCAGCGTGTGGATGGTGGTCAGCACGGTCGTTCGGGCCTCGTCGGCATACAGCTCAATGTCATCGCCGACCGAAGCCGCGGCAAAGAAGCCGTAGACACCCTTGGCCGTAAGCCATCGCTTGTGGATGATCTCGTCCAGCAGCCGTTGCGCGTCGTCGTACAGTTCCTTGGCTTTCTTGCCGATCGTTCGGTCGTCGAAGATCGAGGGATAGCGGCCCTTGAGTTCCCAGGTATGGAAAAAGGGCGACCAGTCGATAGAGGGCACCAGTTCATCCAGCGGCTGATCTCCGATGATACGAACTCCCAGGAACGATGGCCTTGGGATGTCGATGGCGGCCCAATCGGACGCCAAGCGGTTGGCCCGCGCCTGGGCAATCGAAAGCAGCGGCTTGGTCCCCCGATCCTGATGGGCCTGCCGCATCCGTTCATAGTCCGTTTGAATCTGTTTCACGAACTCTTGCTTGTGCGCCGGACTGACCAGACTGCCGACCACCCCGACCGCCCGCGACGCATCGAGCACGTGCACCGTGGTATGCCGATACGATGGTGCGATCTTGACCGCCGTGTGCGCCTTGCTCGTCGTGGCGCCGCCGATCAACAGCGGCACCTCGAACCCTTCGCGGGTCATTTCCTTGGCCACATGCACCATCTCATCGAGCGACGGGGTAATCAGACCGCTCAAGCCGATGATGTCAGCCTTGTGCTCGCGCGCGGCGGCCAAAATCTTCTCGCAAGGCACCATCACACCGAGATCGATGACCTCATAGTTGTTGCAGCCGAGCACGACGCCGACGATGTTCTTGCCGATGTCATGCACGTCGCCTTTCACGGTGGCCAAGACGATCTTACCCTGTGACCGGAAGTTGCCCAGCCGTTTCTTCTCTTCTTCCATGAACGGCATGAGATAGGCCACCGCTTTCTTCATCACACGCGCGCTTTTAACGACTTGCGGGAGGAACATCTTGCCGGAGCCAAACAGATCCCCCACGACGTTCATACCGGCCATAAGCGGCCCTTCGATCACCGAAAGCGGCGTCGGATACTTCCGGCGCGCCTCTTCCGTATCCTGCTCAATGTAATCGGTCACCCCCTTC
>JANDJJ010000155.1 GCA_024330945.1 Nitrospira sp.
GCGTGCAGGGCCACGAAGGGATTCGGGTGGGTGAGCAATGAGTACAGCGGGCTCCACATCGTTCGGTCACCGAGTCGTCCCAAGGTCCGTATCGCCAACATCTTTCGGTGGAGCCGTCGGCTGCGCAGGAGTGTTCTGGCCCATCGCTGTAACGGCAGACGTTTGGCGAGATCAACGAGTCGAGCCGTTGTATCGGTTGATCGATCGGCTTTGTCATAACACGTGTTCCACAGAGTGAGCGCGAGCACTCGATCGCGAGAACCCAGTGTCAGAAGGGACGGCAGCTTAGGAGGGAGGGGCGCGCGACCTTCAAAAATTGCTTTCCATGTTTGCGAGATCAAGCGGGATTGGTATCGGGTGATCGACCGTCCGATTCGAATGCAGAGAATCCATAGCACGAGCAACACACCCATCCCACCGGTGGCGTAGGCCGCCTGATACCACATAGCAAGAGTGAGATGCTCGTTCAGAGAGAGGAACTGGTTCATGGGGTGGTCACATCACGCTGGTTACCAATGATAAATGACACCGAAATTGCCGCCATGTCGGGAGTACAAGCGGCCGCGATCTTCGTAATACCCGGTAGCTTCCAAAGACAGCCGTTCCATTAAAGGAATGATGAAGCCGCCTTGGATGGTGTGGCTGCCGATCCGGGTGATGTCTTGTGTCGCGACGATCCGCTCACCTGATGTGCCGAATGAGCCGGAGATAAAAAACTGCACGCGTGGCGTGGGGCGCCAGGTCAGCCGGGACGCCAAGGTGATGGCGCCGGTTTCCGGTACCCAATACAGTTGTTCTGTAAGCCAGGTCTCGAAAGGAAGATAAACCGTCAAGCTCGGCATGAAGAGATTGATATCGTCCGTTCTGTACGAGAGCCTTCGATAGCCCACCGATGCCTCAAAAATTGAGAGGAGAGGGTGAATGACTCCCAGCCCCTGATAGACCTCGCCTGCCACCGAGTAGGTGGGGGTAAACCGAGCATCCACGGTTCCCTGGGCGGCGACATAACCCCAGGCGCGTGGCCACAGGGGACTGTACAGTTCAGCCGCAATGGGTACATCGTGGAATCCGAACCGATGAAGCGATTCAACGCGGCCGACGAGGGTCTGTTCCCCGATGGACTTAGCCGCCTCGACAAGGATTGCATGCTCGGCTGGGATGCCGCGGCTATAGCCGAACTGGCCGTAACCCACCTTGAAGTAGTCGCGAAACGGCAAACGGACTGAGGAATCCCGTGAGCCGAGCGGAGCCTGGGGAGACGTCATGCCAGCCACAAGGGGAAACAACGCTGACTGCCGATTTTTGATCAGAGAAATCCGCTCCGCCAGTGCGGGACTCTGTGTGATGGCATAGGCTTGCTCATAATAGGGCAACGCCTCATCCAAGCGGTCGTCCCAGTAGAGGAGATTGGCCAAGCCTTCAAGGGCCTCTGCATGGTTTGGATTTTCCCGCAACACCTGCCCATACAGCGCGTTTGCTTCCGCCGTCGATTGCTGCCACGACAGCACGCGAGCCAAGGCGGTTTTGAGGTCGAGGTCGTGTGGGTGCCGTTGAACGAGCGAGCGATACAGGTCGGTCGCCTCGGCGTACGATCCCTGCCACGATAGCACGCGAGCCAAGGCGGCGCGAACGTCATCGTTGGTGGGCTGTCGAGTCAGAATGGTTCGATAGAGGAGTTCCGCTTCCTGATAGTGTTGGGCCGTTTCAAGTTGCCGGGCCTGCTCCCTGAGATTGTCAAGATTGTCTGAATAGTGCTGGTGGGGCACCGACGCGTCAGTCTCGCCAGGAAGGGCTGCGCCGAACAACTCCCCGCCCATGGACAGTGTCCAGCACAGAATCAGCGCCGTGAGGACGGCTCGCCGTTTTGATGGAATGCCCAGTTGGCGACGGAGGATCGCCAGGGCTGATAGTGAGTGAGGTTGCGTGACAGAGAATGTGAAGAAGGAAATGTCCTGTGCCATGAGTGGTCAGTGTCTCTCGTCGAGGGATTGGCTCTCACCCAGAAGGTCCGATGTTTCCGACGAGCAATCGGATGACGAAAGGCATGCTGGTGCTCCTACGGTTCAGACTCCTGTCACTCAACAAACACTTAGGGTATCGGTCTCGTGGATCAGAATCTTGAGGGACGGTCATGAAGGCTCATCATGGGTGTGACGGTCTTGTCCGGTCGAGACCGGCAGAATCGCGGCCGGCATGAGATGTCTTCTTTCTGGAGGGGATCGAGAGGCTCCCACGACGCCATCTCCTCTTAAGATGAACGAGAAGGATGCCGAAAGAACGGTATCGGCACGACACAACGCCCCTTTGCGAGGCAGACGCCTATGACCTTTGAGACCTTCTTTGGCGCAGTCCAGGTGCTGTTTTTACTCTATTTGCTCGCGTTGACGGCTGGCTACCTCGCTCTGAATATGATTTCCATCGGCACACTCGGACGGTATTTTGAGGAACGGCGGGGATTGGGTTCTCGCGTGGCCTTAACCGGCTATGAACCCCAAATCAGCATTATCGTGCCGGCCTACAATGAGGAGGCGACGATCGTGAATTCGGTCCGATCGCTCCTCCAACTGACGTATTCGAACTATGAAATCATTGTCGTCAACGATGGATCCAAAGATGACACCCTGGCGGCGCTAACAAAGGCGCTCGAGTTGAAACCCTTTCCTGAAGCCTATGCCCATGATCTGCCGACCAGACCGATTCGCGCCGTCTATCGCTCGGCTCTCTATCCCAATGTGTGCGTGGTCGATAAGGACAATGGCGGCAAGGCCGACTCGCTCAATGCCGGGATCAACGTTTCGACGGCGCCCCTCTTCTGTTGCATCGACGCGGATTCGATCTTGTCGCAAGACAGTTTGTATCGGGTGGTGCAACCGTTTTTGCTGGACTATCGTACGATCGCGGCGGGGGGGACGATCCGTGTGGCCAATGGATGTCATGTGGAGAACGGCTTGTTGAAATCCGTTGGCCTGCCTTCGAATTTTCTGGCGCTCTTGCAGTTGGTGGAATATCTGCGGGCGTTTTTGGCCGGTCGGCAAGGGTGGTCGCCGCTCAATGCCATGTTGATTATTTCGGGCGCCTTCGGGCTGTTTCGCAAGGAGGCGGTACTGAAGGTCGGCGGCTATCGAACCGATACCGTCGGCGAGGACATGGAGCTGGTCGTCCGGCTCCATCACCACTATCGACTGGCTGGGTTGCCCTACCGTATTACTTATGTGCCTGATCCGGTCTGTTGGACCGAGGTGCCGGAAGATCTGCGCACGCTCAAGAACCAACGGGTCCGATGGCAACGGGGACTGTGCGAAAGTCTGAGCGGACATTTGGCCTTGTGTTGTCATCCCAAAGGGGGGCTGGTTGGCTGGGTGGCCTTTCCGTTTATGATGATCTTTGAGTGGTTCGGGCCTGTGGTGGAAGTGCTCGGCTATGTGTTGCTGCTGATTGGGTTCCTCTTAGGTCTGGTTTCATGGCAGATATGGCTCGTTACCACGTCAGTGGCGGTGGGATTGGGTATCGTTCTCTCATTGAGTGCGATTCTCATGGAAGAGATGACCTTTCATGTGTATCAACGGCCTTCCGATTTCTGGCGACTGTTAGCCGTATCAGTGTTGGAAAATTTCGGATACCGGCAGCTCAATGCCTATTGGAAGGTGGTCGGACTGGTGCGCTGGCTGCGTAGGACGAAAGGCGAATGGGGCAACATGATTCGATCGGCCGCGTGGCAGTCCAAAGCCGGGTCGCCGGCGGGCGGTTGATGAAGGTGAATCCCCTCGGGCTCAACAACAGGCGAGGTGCAAGTTCATGAGGACTCGACGGTGGGAACCGGTCATCGCCATCACCCCGCCAATGCTCGAAGCAAAAAGTTCTTCGCCCGTTCCCGCGCCAGACGCGAAGCTTCTCCTACTGGGCCGGGAGTACCCCAAGAACCGATCAACGTGCTATGAACGTTGATGGACTTGCCGTCCGGCTGGTAAACACTCGCTGGGATCTCGCCATCAATAAACCGATCACCAAATTCTCGGCGCAGTGCCAGGTGTTTGGCCCGGTCCGCCATACAGTCGGTTTCAAATCGGAGCCCGTAGATGTCGGCCGAGCTCCGGCGTGCCACTTCAAGATCGTCCGGTGACAAGCCCAGCGAGGCTCGATCCTCATCCGAAGACCACCAGAACCTCATCGGCAGGGCCGGCTGGGCCACGACGACGGCCTTGACTTGTTGGTGGTCCAGCAATGCCAAGGGAAGGGGACCGGTCATGCAGTTGCCGATGATCCCAATCGGCTGCCCGTTGTGTCGTGTGCCGACTTCTCTGACCAGGCCTCGAAGCCATCTGACGATGACGGGACTGCCGTGAGGGGGCATTCCCCATTCGCCATAAGGAAAGTGGTCGAGCATCCCGCCGAACCAGTAGGCTCGTAGCCCGCTTGCCGGAGAGAAAGTGCCCTTCTTACCGAACAGCAAGGGCACGTAGACCGTGAAATCATTAGCCAGCTCTTCCGCGTAGGCGAGGGTGCCGGCAGTCAGCCCCGTCATTTCATGGAGCAAAATCACCGGCGGCTTCGATGGGTCTTCATGAAGGCAATAGACCGAATGGGTAGTTCCTTCATAGGACAGTGGATCAGTGAAACATTCG
>JANDJJ010000156.1 GCA_024330945.1 Nitrospira sp.
CCGGTACGGTGGTGAGCGGTGCATCCTCAGCCCCATATTTGAGCCAGTAATCGGTCTGCCGGTATGGGAAACCCGCTTCCGGCTCCGGTGCCGTCGAGGGCATCGACTCCAACACCAGCACGCGTGAATTCCGCACCGGATCGAAGCGCGTGTAGAGGTAGCCGCTACCACGGCCAAAGTGCGAGTTGATCGCCTTCACGTCCACCCAGCCGCGCGCGCGAAAGGCGACCTCGGCGTTGGTGGCGTCGCGCGCCACGTCATACTCAAAGTCGTCGAAGAGGAGCAGCCGGGCTGTTTCTCCTGCTGGTGAGGTCACACTCCCCGGGCCCGGCGATTCGGTGCCCTGTCCACAAGCGACAAGCCCACCGCCGGCCATTGTCATGCCATACAGCGTGACGACAAGCACGCTCGCTCGTGGAGTTCTGAACGCCATCACTCCCCCTTCGGTTGACCAGCTCATTCAGAGCACAATGCAGAGCACAATGCACCGAGCCGATTGTATGACGGTAACAACCCGAGCATACAAGCGTCCTCGCTGATGAGCCTCAAGAAATGATTAACATTTCATCACATCTGGTGCAGCGATCGGTAAAAGCCATTGCTTGATTCCTGTCGAATGCACCGTACCAGAGGCGAAAGAAAGTGGCGGGATGACAATCCATCTGAACAAGTCCAATTTTTTGTCACATCCGTTGCATCCGTTGCACCCGTCTGTAGCGGAATCCTCCGCTCCTCTCGTATGTTCTTTCCATTGTGAGGATCGGTCGATTCCCACTCCCACATGTGATGAAGAGGCATGATGGAGTTTTGCGGTCAGTAAGTGGGTGAGTGAAGAAGGGCCGAATCTTTTTTACCAGGAGGTACAGTGATGAAACGTTCGATGTTGGTTCAGGCAGGAGTCATTGTTGGAACAACGTTGGGGTTGGGGCTGGCTCAGGTTGGATCCGGACAGGCGGCGACGGTCGTTTCAGATCCAGCGGGTCTTCAAAGTGGGATCAGTTATGAATGGCAGGTAACCATGGGCGCTCTCGACCTCGCTCATCTTCACGGCTCGGTCGGCGCCAAAAGTTGGGCTGAACCAGGACAGCCCGTTGGTGCAAAGGGGTGGACCCATACCACGGACTGGGTCGCCTTGGACCTCTCCGGTCTTTCCGGCCCAACCATCTTGACCATTGAATTGGAGCGGGGCCATGACAGTGGCAGCCAACTGTTCCCCGCCTTCACCCTCTATCAAGGGTGGGAAACCATCAATAGTGATTCGACCAACCACACCTTCAACAACACGGGAGCCATCAGTTGGGCGACCAATTTGACCTACATCGCCCATGTCGCCAATGCCGGCGGGCCAAATGGAACAGACAGTGGCACAGGGTCAGACCATGTCCATGCGTCCTACACGCTCAATCCAGGCCTCTATTCCATCGTCTTCGGCGGCAACCCCCCCTATCCTCCGGCCCAGACCGGCCAACATTCTTTCGCCGCTACACTGACAACCTCGCCCGTTCCGGTGCCGGCGGCACTGTGGCTGTTCGGGAGCGGAATCGTGGGGCTGGCCGGATTGGCGCGGAGACGGATGAACGGGTAAGAGGCATCAGAGGGTGTTCTTGGACTGAGACCAGTGGGGCTTGGTCCGGGAAGCCAGATTGATCCTGGCCTGATTCACCAGCATCGGGCCGAGCTGCCGGTACATCGCAGTTCGGCCCGATGCCTATTTTGAGTCTAGTGTCACTATTGAACAGCAAGGGAGAACAACCACCATGATCGGGCGACTGACACTCATGACGCTGAGTCTTGTCGTCTTCGTTGGTCTTGCAGGCCTTTCGGCGCCGAGCTCTGCAGCCGTCATTGATCTGACTGAGGCCGATTTCGAGTTCGACGGCTCACCCTGGACCCTCGGCTGGAAATTTGTGGTGCATGAACCGGTTTTCGCAACCGCGCTCGGTGTCTATGATTCCGGGCAAGACGGCCTCGCCGATTCTGCGCTGGTCGGCCTCTGGTCGGCAACGGGGGAAGACCCGCTCGTTCAGGCTACGGTACCGGCCGGCACCGACGCAGAGCTGGACGGCTACTTTCGCTTGTCCCCGGTTACCTCCACACTGCTTGTGCCAGGTACCGAATACGTTGTTGGGGCGTATCTGCCTGGCGAACTAGCCACTTCTTTCATCGGAAGCAATGGCCTGGTCGATCCGCGAGTGACCATCATCGAGGCTCGTTATTCTGAACCATGGAGTGGCTTTGTCTCTCCCGGACTGACCGATCCCGATGCAGGGGGTACTGCGCTACTCGGTGCGAACCTTCGCGTGACTCCTATCCCCCTCCCCGCCGCCGTCTGGCTGTTCGGCAGCGGAATCGCAGGGCTTGTCGGCTTGGCGAGGGGGCGCAAGGCCGCCGCATAACGAACCGCCCCCATGAACCGGATGCACAATGAAGCGGGGGTGACGCCCATGACTCGCTCGCACATTCTCATCTATCTGCACGTGGTTCCGGCGCTGATCCTGTCCACCTCGACCCTCTACGCCGTGAGCGGCGACGACACGATCCCGCGCGTACCGAATCCTCCTCCTCCCGCCGATGTCGTCCACCTTCCCGGAGACCTCAGGTCGATCTCAATCCCCGGACCCAGTGAACAGGAATTGGCCCAATATGTGAAAAATAAACAGATGGCCATCGTGCTCGGCAAAGCTCTCTTCTGGGACATGCAGGTCGGCAGCGACGGTTTGACGGCTTGCGCCACCTGCCACTTCCGCGCCGGTGCCGATCCTCGATCCAAGAACCAGCTTTCACCGGGTCTCAAACGGATGCCTGAGCCGGACCTCACGTTTCAGCTTGGTGGTCCGAACTATCAATTAACCGAGTTGGATTTTCCCCTGACGAGGCTGGCGATCCCCGGCCAGCGGGGGGCGCTTGATCCCTTGACCGATCGCAACGACGTCGTCAGTTCGCAAGGAGTGCCGTTCCTCGCGCCGGGGCCCGATCCGTTGGGGTTTCAAGTGGGCCGATTCAAGACCCGCCGGGTCGAACCGCGCAACACGCCCTCGGTCATCAACGCCGTGTTCAACCACCGTCAGTTTTGGGATGGGCGGGCAGAGAACATTTTCAACGGTGTCAACCATCTGGGTGACCGAGATCCGGAGGCTCGGGTGCTGGCCTCGGTGGGAGACACCCTCGTCCCGGTTCAGGTCAGCTTGAGCAACTCAAGCCTGGCCTCCCAAGCACTGAGCCCCATTCTCAACGAGCTGGAAATGGCCGAACCGGGGAGAACCGTGCAGGATCTCGCTCGCGACCTGCGGAAAGGCAGAGTGTCTCGGCGGATCGGCAAACGAGTGCACTTGACGCGTCCCTTACAATTTCAACTGGTCTCTCCCTCAGACAGTGTGCTGGGTTTTTGGAGCCGGTACCCCAAACCAGGACTCCGGGTGCATTCCTATGACGACCTAATCCAAGCCGCTTTCCACGACACATATTGGCGCAGTGAGAAACGGATCAGGGTGGCGGACGACGGCACCATCACCATCGTCGATCGCTCTAGCCGAAAGTCCCATGATGAATATACCCTGCTCGAATATAACTTTGGCCTGTTCTTCGGTCTGGCCATTCAATTGTACGAAGCGACGCTCGTGTCTGATGACTCTCCCTGGGATCGCTTCCGACGGCTGCATCCTGACCCATCCGATCCCGCGCTCAACCCGTGGACCAATAAGCATCCTGAGTTCATCTCTCGTCTCGCTCTGTTCGGTGCTCATCTCTTCAACGACCGGACCCGTGGGCCACACAACCTACGCTGCACTAACTGCCACGAAGGGCCTGAACTGACCGACGCTTCCGTGCGGCGGATCATGATGGCTCCGAACGGCCCCGTTCGCAACCGCGACGGCAACATCATCGACAAGGGATTTAACAATATCGGCGTGCGGCCAACCGAAGACGATCTGGGCGTCGGAGCCAGCGATGCCTATGGCCCTCTCTCGCACAGCAAGCGCTTGTTTCCCAACGGCCCGCCGGCCTTCTTCGACGGAGCGGCGGTCACCAAAGGGTTCGGCGTCGAAGGAGCGTTTAAAATCCCCTCGCTCCGCAACGTCGCACTCACCGCCCCCTATTTCCATAACGGCGACACTCACTCCCTTCGGGAAGCCGTCATGGTCTATAGCCGGGGCGGCAACGTGTTTCCCATCAGGCAAACCGATGGAACGCTGATCGAGCCCTTGGGCGTCGCCAACATGACTCCGGAAGAGGTGGATGCCGTTGTCGCCTGGCTTGAATCCTTGACGGACGAACGAGTACGAATCGCCGCGGCGCCTTTTGATCATCCTCAATTGTTCGTCCCGAACGGTCATCTCGGTACCCACCGCCGAGTGTTCCCCGGTCCCTGGGGCTTTGCCATGGACGACATCATCGAAATCCCCATGACCGGTGCGGAAGGGGGGCCGCCGTTGCCGGGATTTCTCGAAGGAATTTTTGGTCCTCAGTCGAATAAGTGGCCGCGGTTCCGGTCGCTGGAATGTGTGCCTGCGCCAATGCGACAGGGAAAATGTTCATGAGGCTGTTGATGACGGAGCCGTCATCGCGACCATCCATCC
>JANDJJ010000157.1 GCA_024330945.1 Nitrospira sp.
CCTGCTTCCTCATGGAGGGGGGAAACTTTTTTGATTCCTGATCGGCTTCCGGTGTTCCCTTTGCCGAATACCGTTTTGTTTCCAAGAACTTATCTTCCCCTTCACATCTTTGAACCACGCTATCGCCGGATGGTGGCCGATGCGGCCAAGGGCGACCGGTGCATTGCCATGGCCCTGCTCAAAGACGGATGGGAGGCGGACTATTACGGCAACCCGGCCATCTATCCCACCCTGTGCATCGGACGTCTCGCGAGCGTCCATCCCTTGCCGGATGGCCGATCGAATATCATGCTCCAGGGGCTCATCCGCTGCGAAATCGAACGCGAACATTTCGAGAAGCCCTATCGGGAAGCCACCGTTCGCCTGAAACCGGAGGCGGCGGACAAAGGATTGCCGCCGGAGGTTCGCCGCGCGTTAATGGACATGTTCGAGCGATTCCTCCAAACCAGAGAAGACGGCGCAACGTGGCAAAGACTCTTCCGCACCGAAGTCAGCGACGAAATCCTCGTCAATACGCTCTGCACCTATTTAGAATGCACGCCGTTGGAGAAGCAATTTTTGCTCGAGGCGGACGGGCTGCTCCAGCGAGTCCGGCGTCTGAACGATCTCATTCAATTCATGCTGCATGATCGGCAGGGGTCAAAGGGCTGGGAATAGATGGAACGGGCCGTTGCGATCGAGGTCAACCGGCTGTCCAAAGCCTACGGCGCCCACCAAGCCGTGTCCGACCTGTCGTTTCACGTGTACGCCGGGGAGATCTTCGGTCTGTTGGGACCGAACGGCGCGGGCAAGAGCACGACCCTGCGCACCCTCATCACCCTGCTACATCCGACCTCCGGCACCGCGTCCATTTTCGGCCATGACACGGTGCGAGAAGCGGATACCGTGCGGAGGCTGATCGGCTATGTCCCCCAAGAACGGGCGATCGACCGGTTCTTAACGGGGCGCGAGCATTTACAGTTGCTCGGCGCGCTCTATCATCTAACCAAAGAAGAAGCCGCCGGGCGAATCAATGAATTGCTGAAGCTCGTCGATCTGGAAGCGCATGCGGATCGACCGGCAAAGACTTATTCCGGCGGCATGAAGCGCAAGCTCGATATCGCCTGCGGTCTGCTCCCCGACCCAAAGATTCTGTTTCTCGATGAGCCGACGCTCGGTCTCGACGTGCAGAGCCGCCTCCGGATCTGGGAGTATGTGCGGATGCTCAAGGCACGGGGCATGACGGTCGTGATGACGACGAATTACCTGGATGAAGCGGACCAACTTTGCGATCGACTCGCCATCATCGACGGCGGCCGGATCAAAGCGCTGGGCAGCCCTACGGAACTTAAGGTGGCGTTGGGCGGCGACATCGTTTCGCTGACGATCAAAGAAATGGACCGGATTCCCGGACTGGAAGCGGCGCTCGCCAACCAGCCGGCGATTAAAACGGTGCGGGCCACTGGGAACGGGCTTGACATCCGGGTCGAATCCCCCGAGAAGGCGTTGCCGGTCATTCTTGAGACGGCCAATCGACTCGGCTGCGGCATTGAATTCATCGACTACCATCGCCCGCGCCTGGACGATGTCTTCATCGCCCACACCGGACGGCGCATCACCGACACAGCGGAGACACCGGTCGAGTAATCATGGAAGGTCGCTCGTCGTCATCGAGGCCATGAAGCGGATCGCGTCTTTTCACGTTTGAGCGACCTGGGGTACGGATCATGACGGAATATTGGCAAGAAATCAGCGCGTTGACCATGCGGTGGGTCCGCCGGCTGAGCCGCGAAAAGTTCAGCATGTTGTTCACGCTGGTGCAGCCTATGCTGTTTTGGCTGATTTTTTTCGGCAATCTCTTCCAGCGGGCGGCCGACACGCAGGTGACGCAAGCCCCGAACTACATCAGCTTTCTGGCCGCCGGCGTGGTCGTGATGACCGTGCTGAACAACGGCCTGGCCGGCGGGGTCGATCTGTTGTTCGACAAAGAGAACGGCTTTCTCGAACGGCTGATGTCGGCCCCCATCAGGCGGAGCTCGGTCATTTTGAGTCGATTTATTTTCGTGATGACGATCACGTCGCTGCAAGTCCTGGTCATCCTGGGCGTGGCGTTTCTGTTCGGCGTCGAGCCGGCGACGGGGCTGCTCGGCGTCGCCGTGATCCTCCTAATCGGCATGATGTTCGGCGTGGGGCTCACGGCCATTTCCATGGCCATGGCCTTTTCCGTCAAGAGCCACGGCGATTTCTTCTCGGTCCTGGGATTCCTCTCCCTTCCGATGATTTTCTTGAGTTCGGCGCTGGTGCCGCTGGCGGCGATGCCCGGCTGGATGAGCTTCCTCGCCCGGTTCAATCCCATGACCTGGGCCATCGATGCCGTCAGGCCGCTGATTCTCTCCGGCTGGAGCGATGCCCTGCCGCACGTCGCCATGGTGATCCCGGTCATGCTGGTCTTCGACGCGGTTTGTCTGTACGGAGGAGCCAAGGCGTTCCGCCGGGCGATGGGATAGACATGCTCGTTCCGGAAAGCCAAATTCGGGCGTTGATTCGCCTGCTTTCTGACCGAGACGATCGTATCGTCCGCACCATCAGCGGCAAGTTGATCTCGATCGGCAACCCGGCCGTGCCGCTCTTGCAGGAGGCGGAGATCGAACAGCCGGAGATGGCCGACCGCGTCGCCGCCGTGCTGGAGGAAATCCACTGGAACCGGATCGAGCGCGAGCTGATCGATCTGTCGGCGCATCCAGACGATGCGATGGGCCTGGAAGCCGGCGCCTTTTTGCTCGCTCGCTATGCCTACCCGTCTCTCGACGTCGCCTGCTATCAAGCCCAACTCGATACGATGGCGCAGGAGGTGCGGGCCCGCATCGGGTGCCGATCTTCCGGAGAGGAAACCGTCAACGCCCTCAACCGCTACGTCTTCGCCGAGCAGGGGTTCAAGGGCAACACCAAGAATTACTACGAACCGGAAAACAGCTACCTGAATCGCGTCATCGACCGGCGGTTGGGCATTCCGATCAGCCTGTCGGTCGTCTATTTGCTGATCGGCCAACGGCTGGGGTTGCCGCTCCTCGGCATCGGCATGCCCGGTCATTTTTTGGTGAAATACGAATCCAAGCGGTACTCCGTCTTCATCGACTGTTTCAACGGCGGCGCTCTGCTGACCGAAAAAAATTGTGCTCGCTTCTTGATGGAGGCCGGCTACGGGTTCGACGACAAATACCTGCAACCCAGCTCCGTGCGGGCCATTCTCGCCCGCATGGCAAAGAACCTCTGTTCGATCTACGAAAAAACGAACGAACCGGTCAAGTCCGCTCGTCTGAGCACCTTTATGGAGATTTTGGGCAGCCCCTCCCGGGAAGAGGGGCTTTGACACGCTCGGACCTGCGTGAGATCTGCCCATCAGATCTGAATGGCCAGCAAATCCGTTCCCTTTCGAATCCGCCCCCCGTACTCCTCCGCCGCTTGAGCCTTGACATCTTCGCGGTCCGCCACCGGGTACAGGTGCGACAGCACCAGACATCCCACGCCAGCCTCCCGCGCCACGCGGCCACAGTCGCCCGCATGCATGTGCACGGGGCCCGGTTTAGTAGCCGGAAATGAGCAGTCAAGCACGGCAACGTCCGCCTCGCGACACATGCGAACCAGGTTGTCGCAGTACTGCGCATCGCCGGAATAGACGACGGTCTTCTTGCGGTATTCCAGCCGATACCCCACGCAATTCAAATCCGGCACATGGACGACGGGCTTGGGCGTCACGATCGTGTCGCCGATCCGGAAGGATCGTCCTTCCACCTCTCTGATATGGACCCGAAACGGCGGCTTGGAAAAACTGGGAAATGTGGCCATGATGCTTTCTATCAGCGACGTCGTTCCTCGGGGACCGATGAGGGTCAGATCCGGACGACGGCCGCCTTCATGTTTGGTATAGATCAACGCATCGAAGAAAAAGGTAATGAAATCCGAGAAGTGATCGGCATGAAAGTGAGAGAACAAAATATGAGTGACCTGATGGCGATCCACGCCGGTCTTGATCAAGTTCATCAACGTGCGCGGGCCGAAGTCGAGCAAGAGCGTGTGATCCGTCTGCACCAGATACCCTGCGGCGGCCCTGGCGGGGTGAACATTGGTCCCTGAGCCGAGAATCGTC
Source organism: Nitrospira sp. (assembly GCA_024330945.1). Taxonomy (GTDB): domain Bacteria; phylum Nitrospirota; class Nitrospiria; order Nitrospirales; family Nitrospiraceae; genus Nitrospira_D. The sequence goes on from JANDJJ010000157.1 coordinate 4,127, forward strand.
AGGCGCATCGTTTGCGAAACAGCCCCCGACACACTTGTCTCCTCACCGACGGGGCTCCCTCGGTTTCGTCCGGCCACACCGTTTCTTTGCCCACCCTCTCCATCAGGAGGAGAACGGCTCCTTCCTCCGAGAATCGGATGCGTCCCGTTCTCGTCACAGGGCACAGGCACAACTGCCGGTCTCTCCTCTCAATGGCCGAGTCCTGTTCGCTGCTCGAAACTGTCCCTGATTCGCAGCAAGAACGGCACGCCTGCTCCACTTCTTGATGAGGCAATGCCCGTTCGAAAAATGGACGGATGAACAACGTAGCGATCACATCACACTGAGAGGGCGTCAATCGAAGAGACGGTTTGATGCGCCGACTACTGGTTCG
>JANDJJ010000015.1 GCA_024330945.1 Nitrospira sp.
ATTTGGAGACGCCGGTGGACGATTGGTGCGACAGGTGGCGATAGACGTTCTCCACCACCACGACCGATCCATCGACCATCATGCCGATCGCGATGGCCAAGCCTCCGAGCGACATGAGATTGGCCGTCAGCCCGACCTGTTCCATGACGATAAACGTGGCCAACGGACTCAGGACCAACGTGGCCACGACGATGAGCGCGCTGCGAATATTGCCCAGAAACAGAAACAACACGACAATCACCAGCGTCACGCCCTCGGCGAGCGCCTTGTACACCGTGTTCAGCGCGGCGGTGATCAGTTCGATGCGGTCATAGAACGGCACGATGCGCATCCCGTTCGGCAACAGCCCTTTGGCATGGATGTCCTCGATGCGCGCCTTGATGCCTTCCACCACGTCTCTGGCGTTCCCCCCTCGCAACATCAGAACAATTCCGCTCACGACTTCACGTTCACCGTTGAGCACCGTCGCCCCATGACGCACGGCATGACCAATGACAACATTGGCGATGTCCCCCACAAACACCGGCGTCCCCCCGACCTCTTTGACAACGATGCGCTCGATGTCTTGAAGCGACCGAATCAGGCCCCGCCCCCGCACGATGTATTTTTCTGCGTGTTTCTCCAAAATATTGCCGCCGGCATTGGCGTTGTTCCTGGCCACGGCCTCGAATACTTCACGCAACGAGAGGTTGTACTTCCGCAGCATGGCCGGCTCGACCAGCACTTGATATTGCTTGACGTAGCCCCCCATCGAATTGACGTCGATCACCTCCGGTGTGCCCTTCAACAAGGGACGAATGACCCAATCCTGGATCGTGCGCTGATCGATGAGCCGTCGATACTCCTCCGCGTCGTCCGCCGGCGGATTGCTCGGCCCATCCAGATAATACTGAAACACCTCGCCGAGTCCCGTGCTGTTGGGGACCAACATCGGTTCGGCCCCGGAGGGGAGCAATTCCTCCACTTCAAGAAGCCGTTCGAGCACCAGTTGGCGCGCGAGATTGATATCCATCGAATCGTCGAACACGATCGTCACCAGCGAGAGTCCCACTTTCGTCAGCGAGCGCATCTCGGTGACGGCCGGCACGCCGGTCAGTTGCAATTCAATCGGATAGGTCACCAACCGCTCGACCTCGGTGGGCGAGAGACCGGGCGCTTTGGTCACGACCTGGACGAGCACGCTCGTCACGTCCGGAAACGCGTCGATGGGAATGGTCCTGAACGCATAGAGCCCTCCGCCGGCGATCAGAAGCGAGAACAGGACGATCAGCAGCCGCTGGCGAAGAGAAACATCGAGAAGACGGGAGACCATCAGACCTGTTTCTTGAGCAGCTCGGACTTCAACAGAAAAGCGCCGTGAGTGACGACCCGCTCCCCTTCCTCGAGGCCGGCGAGAATGGACGTCAGCACACCGTTGGACTCGCCGACTTCGACTCCCCGCACTTCGTATTCGGTCGCTTTGCGCTGGACGAAGACGAACGTCTTACCTTGATCATGCTGCAGCGCCGCTTCCGGCACGGCCAAGCGATCCGGCTGCGGCTCGGAGAAGAGTCGAACCGTCGCAAACATCTCCGGTTTCAGACGGCCATCCGAATTGGGTAATTCAATGCGTAGTTGCATGGTGCGGGTCGAGGGGTCCAGCACATCCCCCACATAGGTGATCGTTCCGTGAAACACTTCCCCCGGATAGGCGTTCACGCGCACCTCCGCCTTGGTGCCTTTGGAAGCATGAACGGCGTGCACGAAGGGGATGTCTTTTTCGGGGATGTTGGCCAACACCCATACTTCCGACAGATCCGCGATGACGAAGAGGTTCTCGGTGGTTTCGACGACTTCTCCCCGCGTCAGCTTGCGGGCGATGATACGCCCCGCGAAGGGGGCCACAATCGGCACGACGGATCGGATTTCCCTGCTTCGCTCCAGGCGCTTGAATTCTTCAGGAGTCATCCCAAGCAGCTTCAAGCGATCGTGCGCCTCGTTGGCTTCCGCCTGGATGCTCAAGAGCTCCGCCTGCCGCCGCTGGGCCTCCGCCTCACCGATCACTTTCTCTTCAAGAAGAAACTGGGCGCGTGAGTACGACTGTTCCGCCAAGTTCAGCTTCGCCTTGGCCTTCAGATAAGCGGACTGAGCCAGTCCCAATTCGCTGCTGTACAAAATAGCCAGCGGTTGATTGGCTTTGACCTCCTGGCCGAGATCCGCATACACCTCGATCACCCGCCCCCTCACCAACGCCGTGATTTCGGCCATGTTGCGCTGGTTGGGCTGTACGATGCCGGGAAAGTCCCGATGGGTTCGGAAATCGCTTCTGGCGACTGGTTGAACGACCAGCCCGATGCGGGACGCTTCTTCGGCCGACAAGGTCACCACTCCGGGAGGCGCCGAAACGCTGAGAGGTTTGTCAGCGATTGCGTCGTGCTGGGCTTTTTCGCAGCCCCATTCCGATGCCGCCAATCCGCAGAGCGCGGCCCCCAATGCGACGGGAAGCAACGAGCGTGCAGGCACACCGGCCGCACGGTTCAGCATCCGGAAGCGATCGCATTCCGGCCGTCCCGTCATCAAAATCCTCCCCCGACGGCCTGTTCGAGCTTGGCCAGCGAGACCGAGAGGTTGTGACGCGCTTCGGCGTAGTCCAATTGAATTTGTCGCTGCACTCGTTGCGCGTCCAACACCTCGAGCAGGCTGGAGGCGCCCTGTTGAAAACTGAACTGAGCCAGCCGGAGCGCTTCCTGCGCCTGTTTGAGCAATCCCTTGTCGAACACCTCGATCAGCTCGGCCGTGGTCCTGGCATCCTGGTAATGTTGATGGATCGCCATCGTCAACTCGTTGCGCACCCGCAGCAGTTCCGCCTCTTCTTTGCGCTTCGCTCCCATCGACGATGCGATTTCTCCCTCGCGGCGATACCATAAGGGCAACGGAATCGACAGCCCTCCTTGATAGGCTTCCCTGCCCATTTCACGCCAAAAGCCACCGTTGACCGTGACGGTCGGCATCCGCATTTGCCGCTCGAACTCGATCTTCCAATCCGATTGCTCGACCGATTTGAGCAACCGTTGGATGGCGGGATGGCGCTCCATCATCTTGTTTATCAACTCTTCGACGCGCAAGCCCGAAGGGAACGCCATGAAGTCCCCCTCGATGTCGTACTCGGTTCCCAGCGCCCCGCCCGTCAGGGTATCCATGACCACTCGGTTGATCCGGACGACGTTTTCCGCGCGCGCAAGCTGTTGTCTGGCTTTCAGAACCTCGACCTCGGCCTTGATCAACTCAAACTGCGGCGCCTCGCCGGATTTCACCCTCGCCTTGACGATCCGTTCGACTCCTTCGACGATTCCCAAGTTTTGTCTGGCCAATGCAGTGTCCTGTCTGGCCAGCAAGAGACCATAGAAAGCCACTTTGACCTGTGATCGTAAATTCAGTTGCGTCTCCATGAGGCCGGCGTTTGCCGTCGAAAGCCCAAGGTCCGCCACGCGCCGGCGCGCCTCACGCATCGTGGGCCACTCAAGCGGTTGGCCGACCGTGACGTTGTATTCGGTCAGAGACTCACGACCCGAGAACGAGCCAAGGCCGGCGCGGCCCGCATCTCGCAACATGCCATGTCCGCCCAAGCCGGTGATCGTCGGATTGGGATAGGCGCCGGCCACAGTCTGCAAACCGCGCTGCGCTTCGATTTGGCCTTCGGCGGAAAAGACCAGCGGGTTCTTGGCCAACGCCAGATCGACGATGGCATCCAGCGTGTAGACGCGGGGGGATTCGGCAAACGCCGCAGCCCCCTCCCCTGTCATGCGAAGCAAGGAGATCGGGAGACATGAGAACCACAGCAGCGACAAAAAAAAGAACAACATGGCCCTTGAACGAGGACAGGCGGACTGACTCAGGCGGTTGATAACCGGATGCACAATCTTACTGACATGATTGGTCATCGTGTTCGATACGATCCCTGCCGCACTATAGAGAGACCATCAGAGATTTTCAATGGAATCGGCGGGAAGTCCATCCCGTTGCCGATTTGATCCTCCAGCCGATTCGATCGTCCCGGATTGGAAAGAGTTGCATGAATCGCTGAAGCCGAGGAATCCCGAGGACTCCGAGGAGAAGCACTGCCTCTCATTTTCGCTTGTTTCCACAAACACCGTTATGCGTTGGCTTGAAGCGCACTCAGATAAAATGCCGCGATCGCCGCCGTCGCAGCGACGTTCAATGACTCAACCCCTTTGGAGAGCGGAATGGTGAACTTGACGGTGGAAAGGCGGACGATATCTTGCGCCAATCCCTCTCCCTCGTTGCCGACGGCAATCATGATGCGGGGGGGAACGGCTCGGAGACTTTGAAGGGAGACGGCATCCGGCGACGGCACCAACGCGGAATAGATCGCACAACGACGCCTCGCCAAATCTCGAATGTCCGCCTCTCGGAAAACCGGGAGACTCAATACCGCGCCTGAAGCCGCGCGAACGGCTTTGGGACCGAATGGATCGGCGGAATCCGGACTCAACCACACGCCCGCTAGATCAAGCGCCGCGGCCGTCCGAATGATGGCTCCAACGTTGGCCGGATCTTGAAGCCGGTCCCCATAGATCCCCATGATTTTCGGTTGCTCCAGCACCCGCCTTTCATCCCACCGAGGCTGGCGAATCACGGCCATGACGCCCTGGGGAGCCTGCACATCGGACAGAGTGGCGAACGACGCATCCGAACAAACGAACTGGGCGACCGGCAGCCGGGCTCTTGCCGTCCGCCCTGCATCGTCTTCCGTACGCAGGTACCGCGGCGACAGAATCAGGCTCACGACCGTTTGGGGGTGATGGCGTATCGCTTCTTCGCAGAATTTGGCGCCTTCCAGCACAAAGACTCCTTCCCTTGCGCGCGTTTTTCCCTCACGCAGGAGTCGTCGAATCAGCGCGCTTTGGCGACGGGGCAACGCACGAGGAAGCAATGATCGAATCATCGGTCGTCGGGTCTGACCTGTACGACGGCGTCCTGCGACATGATCGAAGATTTAGCGCCGCCTGCGTTCAGCCTCGGCCTCTGCGGCGCGGATCCGCTGGGCCCTGGCCTTTGCCCGCTTCAACGCCGTGAGTTTTCCTTTCGTTCGATCTTGCTCAAACCGTAACTGTTCCAACTGAGATCGGAGATAGGCCTTCTCCTGTTTATGGAGGTCCGCGCACTCCGCCTTGGAGAGCATCATCCAATCACCACGACTCCTCGCTCGTTTGATCCGCTGATCCAATGATTCCCGCAACTTTTTGGCTCGCATGATCATCAGCGACTTCAGCGCTTCTTGCCGGCGTTGGACTTCCTCTTCTTCCGCCATGATGCCGCGAATATCGGTACCCAGCATGGTCTCATTCCTCCTTCATTCCTTTTTCCTCTCCCGGGCCGGTGCCGATGAATCAATCATTCCTTTACCCCCCCTGAGAGAGAACACGATCGAGATTTCTCATTGTACTGAATTCCCCCCTTCCCTTCCACTCTTGGGCACGCAGAGGAATCCTGCTACGTAGCAAGGTTGCCCGCAAGCTTGGATCACGAGAATTCTGACAGAACATTGAATATATACCAATAAAAACAATGGTCTGCGCATCTTAAACCGATATGGACGAACAACTCCATGCCAACTCCTTTGACGGAAATGCATTCCATAAAAAGATGACAGCGATCCCAACAGTTAATAACCTCTAATAACCTCTCGACAATCCGAGCCAACCGCCAGGAGCTTGGCACCAATCTCTTGTTCTTGATATGTCGCTGCAATTTGTGATGGCTCGACGGCTAATAATAAGTATTATTTTTTAGCATATTTCACCAATTTTCAAATGCGCCTCTCATGATTAAACTTGGGTCGTCACCTGGCAGCTTCCCAGGCTGGAATTTGTCGGCGTGAAGACAACTTACCCACAAGCACCGGCTTTTCCTAGCCGCAAGAAGTGTGGCCAATGTGCTTACTCAACATAGGCCTCACGGCCGGAACAACCTTCAACTCAAAGGAGGATGTTATGGACAAGGTCTGGTTGTATGTGGGAGGAATTCTTGTTGTTCTTGTGGTCGCGGCGTTGGTCGTCCTCAAGTCGGTCAGAAGCGTCGTGCCTCCCGCCGACGATCTAAGAGCCGGTATCGAGCGCACTGCCAAGTAGGCGACGATTTCTCACTTACTCACCGTAGTAAAACAAAAGGGCCCACCGACGGTGGGCCCTCTCGTTCGGGTGACACTCCTTTTGTATATCGGTTTTTCGTTTATCCCACTTTCACTTCGATCGCTTTGGGTTTGACCTTTTCCACTTTCGGCAGATGCAAACTCAAAACACCATCCTTGTACTCGGCCTTCACCCCCGTTTCATCAACCGATTCAGGCAACGTAAAGCTCCGCACAAAACTTCCATACGACCGCTCGACTCGATGATATTTCCTGCCTTGTTCTTCCTTCTCTTGGCGCCGCTCCCCCTGGATCGTCAGCACACCGTCTTCCACCGTGACCTTGACGTCTTCCTTCTTGACCTCGGGGAGTTCGGCCTTAATCAAGTACTCATCATCGGTTTCACTGATATCGACGGTCGGTATCCAGTCGGCGACCGTCAAATGTTCCTTTCCACCCGTCGCACGAACCGACGGACGGGCGAAGACTCGGTTCAGGCGTTCTGACATTTCCTCCAGCTCACGGAACGGATCCCAGCGGACGAGTGACATCGTCAACCTCCTCTTTGTTGGAATTGGGTTTACTTCCACGGTCCGACCGTTGTGGAAAAGATAAATCCACCGCCCCTTGAGTCAAGAGCAATCCTAGGGAACCCAGGCGTCAGTGTTTATCGCTGATCGATCGGCACATAAGATCGATTGTGCTCGCCGGCATAAATTTGATCGGGTCGAAACAGCTTGTTTTCCCCCAGTTGCTCCAACCAATGAGCCAACCAACCGGACACGCGCGCCATGGCGAAAATCGGTGTGAAGAGGTCTGGTTCGATCCCCATCTTGTCGTAGATGATGCCCGAATAAAAATCGACGTTGGGATAAATTCCCTTGCCGCCGAGCCGCTCTCCGGCCGCCCGCTCAACCTCCAATGCAATATGATAGAAAGGAGACGGTCCGCTTTCGGTGAACAGGCGCTGACAGAGTTCCTGAAGCACCGTCGCGCGCGGATCTTTGACCTTGTACACGCGATGACCGAATCCCATCAATTTTTGCTTGGCGCGCAGCTTTTCCTCCACATACGTTCCGGCGCGATCCGGCGAACCGATCTCGATGAGCATCTGAACCACTTCTTCGTTAGCGCCTCCATGCAAAGGTCCCTTTAAGGCCCCGATCGACGACGCGACGACCGTGTAGGGATCGGCGAGCGTCGAGGCCGTCACCAGGCCGGCGAATGTGGAAGCGTTCATTGTATGTTCCGCGTGCAAAATCAAACAATCATCGAGCACCTCGCTCCACAAAGGCGGCGGCACCGTTTCCGTCAACATATAGAGAAAGTTCTCGGCGAATCCGAGGTCGTCGCGCGGAGGAATCGGGTCATCTCCGCGACGAATGCGCGCCCATGCCGCCACGATCGTCGGTAGTTTGGCAATCAGCCGAGCGGCCGACCAATAGTTGTTATCGGCATCCTTGACGTTTCTGCCAGGATAAAACATGCCCAACGCCGCAACCGCCGCCTGCAACGCATCCATGGGATGGCCCTGTTCGGGCAAGCATTTAAGCAAATCCACAATGCGAAATTTGATGCGCCGATGGCGAGTCACATCCGTCGTCCATTGTTGGAGCTCCGTCCTTGTCGGCAGACGGCCGAACAACAGGAGGTACGCTGTTTCAAGATAAGAAGACCGGGCACAGAGTTCCTCCACCCGGATGCCTCGATACTCAAGAACACCCCGTTGACCATCGACGTCGCTGATCGAAGACGTGGCGGCGGGAACCCCCGCCAAACCCGGCATGAAATCATGCGGCATAATTGCACCTCTTAACTCTGGTTGACGGACAGTCCGGTCGACAAGACTAAGCCTACCATGAATCGAGAAGGGTGCGGTGGAGGGAATTCTTGCAAACGAATCACCGCAGTTGGCATACTCCGATGCAAGTGACGATGATGAAGAGGATACGGCAGAAAAAAGGGATGACCGCCGTTTTCTGCTGGTTGCTGGCGGCGCAATTCATGGGGAACGGCGTTCACCCCAGTTCGGCACAAGAGAACGTGCTGGCGTTTGCCGTGGTCATGGCCCCCCCGACGGACAAGGCGCATATCGCGGCAAGGGTCTCGATCGAAAACGTCGTAGAAGACCTCGTGCTTCTCCCGACGGACCAGGTTCTCTCCAATCCGATCTGGAAAAAATTGGAGATCTGCCATGCTCTAAAATTGGAAGGGCACAGGCTCAAGGAGGGGTTTCGCGTCACCTGGGTGCGAGTCCTTGACAGCGCGATGCTGCCGATGGTGTTGCAAGGAGTCGCCGGAGATTGTCTGTTGAAAAAAGCGCTGGAGATCGCCCCGTTTGTGGATTAGCGTCTGCATTCCGGGCAGAGCGCCGGTTCTTGGTCGGAATCGGCCTCTTCCCTGGTCAGCGGAAACAATATCTCGCAGGAGCGACAGGGGCGAATTTCAAAATAGGCCACACCCTGCTCATCGATTTCAGTGGGGAGCAAGAGCTCGATCGGATCGTAGCCGACGATTCCGCCGTCGCCAAACTTGACGAGGGCGATTCGATCGTTGAATCCTTCAAAAACGGCTTCTTGTCCACGCCGATTGAGCAGATGTCCGAGCACAAAAACCGGCTGGCCCTTTCGTTTGATGCGGAGGTCTCTGAGCGTATGCTGCGACGACGTCGCGCAGGAATATCGACCTGATGAACTGGTTCCGGCCCACGGCATGCGCCAAATCTCGACACAGTCAGTAGATGAATCGGATACGGGAGCATCTAATCACAGCCGTCAAAAATCCGTCAAGACGGACCACTCACCAAGGAGTCATACATGGCCAAGATCACCATTTATCACAAACCGACCTGCAGCACCTGCCGGGAAGCGATCCGGCTTCTGAAAGACAGCGGCGAATCCTTCACGGCGATCAACTATTACGAACAGCCGTTTGATAAAAAACAGCTCAAGGCCCTTCTCAACAAAGCGGGACTGTCTCCGAAGGACGTGCTGCGAACGAAAGAGGACGTGTATAAGGAGCTCGGATTGGCCAAGAACACTCTCACGGACGATGAGTTGATCGAGCTGATGGTGAAGCACCCGGATTTGATCCAGCGCCCACTCGTTGAAAAAGGCGACGAGGCGATCCTCGCCAGGCCTGCTGAATCAATCAAAAAATTACTGTAAGGGCGGGCGTATTCTCCTCCGCGCAGCGGCGGAGAAAGAACAAAGAGTATCGGTCGGCCTTTTCCATTTCGAAAATCATGGAGAACGCCGTCCGGCCATGGCGCGAGCCGCTCAGGTCATCTAAGGAACCGATGCACACGCGGCTCGTCAAGGCGACTGAAGCAGATGCGGGAAACCAGGGGAAACACCTGCCCGAATTCCATAAAAACACATTGACCTCGTTTGAGCTTACCGTTCGCTCTCCATCGGTATCCGAACGCAGGACACCGCTCCGGTGAGAGGATCGGTCTTCACGGCCAGCTTTCCATCCAACACATCAAGGAGCAGATCCCCGACCAACGATTTCCTCCACCCTTTAAGGAGGGGAAGATCCATCGACGCGCGATTCACCTTTGCTTCCGCCAATGCCTGCAAGTCGGTCGTCGTCCCCAACATGGCGGGAGCGATGTCTTCCTGCGCGGCGCGGGCCTTGAGCACCGCTTGCAGCAATTCCAACAGCCCAGCTGATTCCGGCTCGGGCTTTCGTTCTCTGGGGACTTCGGGCCACTCGGAAGCGGGCAGCGCCAACGCCGCGCCGATGACGGCCAACAGCGCCTCGCCGTTGCGGTTGACTTCCGATTCGTGCACGCCGCGGACGCTCCGCAGTTCCTGAACCGTGCTCGGGGGACGCCGTGCCAATTGAAGCAAGACCTCGTCCCGCATCACGCGGCTCCTCGGACTGTTGCGGCGTTTGGCTTCGTCCTCCCTCCAAGCCGCCAAGGCCCGGAGCACGGCCGCCGACTTGGGCTTGAGGGTGTCCCACCCCCGTACCCGCTGATAGCGCGCGTGAGGATCTCGCCGCATGTCTCCGACGGCCGACTCCAGACGGGAAAATTCTTCAACGGCCCACTCAAGCCTGCCGAATTTGGAGAGTCGGGCGCGAAGGTGATCATAGATCGCCAGCAGATAGGTCACGTCGTCGAGCGCATAGGCCAATTGATCATGGGACAGAGGGCGGGCGCTCCAATTGGTGAACGTGTGCGCCTTGTCCAGCTTGGCGCCGTGAACCCGCTGAACAAGACTGGCATAGGCGACCTGCGCCCCGTATCCCACCATCGCGGCGGCGATCTGCGTGTCGAAAAACGGCTTCGGGATGCGCCCGGCGTGGACCGCAAACAAATCCAAATCCTGTCGGCCCGCGTGGACGACCTTTTCAATGTCCGGGTCGCAGAGGATTTCCCAGAAGAGATCCAGCGCGTTGCCGGCTTGAACGGCCGGAAAGTCGATCACCGCTGCGACGTCGTCCGTGGCGACCTGAATCAGCTCGAGCTTGGGTACGAAACTGTCTTCGCCGACGAATTCGGTATCCAGGGCGAGCCGGGAGCTGTCCTGCAATCGCTCGCAGAACTCACGCAATGCTTTGGCGCTCGAAATGTAATAAGGAGGGTGTATCGCCATGAGCCCGTGACGTTATTCGAACGGATTATACGGACGATCGGGCGGACGCAGAGGATCGACGTTGCTCAAACTCAAATACTCTTTCAAAAATTGATACGCTTCCAGGATGCGGCGCAGCTCAGGCTCGGAGCTGCGATCGCCGTTGTTGGCATCGGGGTGCAACTGCTTCGCCTTTGTTCGAAACGCGGCCGTCACGTCGGCGAGGGAACTGCCGAACTCCACCCCCATGACGGCATAAGCGTCCATGGCCGTATGAATACCGCCTCCGGAATGGTCCGAGACCGCGCCGCTGTTTCCGCCGGAAGCTTTCAACATATCGGCAAGGTTGAGCTTTTTTCGCCGTCGCCTGGGTCGCTCCCTGATCTCGCTATCGAACTCATCCCAGCGGTCTTCAACAAATTCCAGCCGTGACTCCAGACGCATCGCTCCGGACAGGTCCCGGATCGCATCCAGTTCCTCTTCGATTTCGGCAAGGGATCGGATGATCTCCTCCAGCCCTTGCTCGACCCGAAAAAATCCATCGACCCGCTCCTCCATCATCACCTCGACGGCCACATCCAGACTTTCTTCCGTCTTGGAACGCAGTGATCCGATCCGGTTCTGCATCCCTTGACGGAATTTAAGATATTTGCTCATTGAAAACGGCATCGCTCAACTCACCGGTAGCTGGTGCATTGTAGCACAGCGGGAAGGAGGTCCTGAAGAACCGGTCGGACCTCTTTCCTGCGACAACAGAGCAGCCGTCAGACCGATGCAGAGGCTTACCCTGCACCGGCATCAGGCTCGTCGCTGATCTTGGCGCGCCTTCTGGCAACACCCGTCCGCCTGGCGGCAATGGCCACGGCGCGAGCCACTCTCGGCACGACCGTTTTGTCAAAGAGGCTGGGAATAATGTATTCCTCGCCCAATGCCCCGTCGGGAACGGACCCGGCAATGGCATGGGCGGCCGCCAGTTTCATGGCCTCATTGATTTCGCGAGCCTGAACATCGAGGGCTCCCCGAAAGATACCGGGGAAGGCGAGCGCGTTATTGATCTGATTGGGAAAATCGGATCGGCCGGTAGCGAAAATGCGGCAATGCGACCGGGCGAGTTCGGGTGGAACTTCAGGGTCGGGATTCGCCATGGCAAACACGATCCGACCCGGCGCCATGACGTCAAGATCCTCGGCGCGTAGGATATTTCCCGCTGATACACCGATAAAGACATCGGCGCCCTTCAAGGCATCGCGCAAAGAACCTTGGGGACTGTTCGGAGTCAGACACGCGGTGAGGTCGGCCCGGCACTCCTGCAACGTGGCAGCATCACCCTTCAGAATAATTCCTTGTTTGTCGCACCCCACCAGATGCGAAACGCCGGCCGCCAGCAACATGCGGCAGCAGGCCATGCCGGCCGCCCCCAAGCCGTTCACGACGATGCGCACGTCCTCCAACCGTTTTCCTGTCACCCGCAATGCGTTGGTCAACGCAGCCAGCACGACGACGGCCGTGCCGTGTTGATCATCGTGCATGACCGGGATCTCGAGCGATTGCTTAAGCCGCCGTTCTATCTCGAAACAACGGGGCGCGCTGATGTCTTCCAAATTCACAGCGCCGAAACCGGGCGCGATACCTTCCACGATGCGGACGATCTCATCAGGATCCTGCGTGTTGAGACACAGGGGCCAGGCATCGATACCGGCTAATTCCTTGAACAACATTACCTTGCCTTCCATCACGGGGAGCGCCGCTTCCGGACCGAGATTGCCCAGCCCCAACACCGCCGAGCCGTCCGTCACGACCGCCACGCTGTTGCCCTTGCTCGTAAAGACGTAGGCCTTAGCCGGATCCTGCGCGACAGCGGCGGCGACGCGGCCCACTCCCGGCGTGTAGACCATCGAAAGCGCATGTCTGGTTTTGACGGGCACCTTGCCCTCCACCCGAATTTTCCCGCCGAGATGGAGCAGAAAAATACGATCGGACGCCGAGATCACCTCAACGTCCGGCAACAGACGCAGCCGATCCAACACCCGTTCGCCGTGCGCCTCGTTTTGCACGTCGAAGGTGATGTCCCGGACCAGGCTGGTTTTCGTCGCCGACACCAGATCGACGGCCCCGAGGTTCGCTTGCTCCTCGGCCAAAAGCGTCGCCACTCTGGCAAAGACGCCGGGTTGGTTGGCCAATTCCAACCTGACGGTGAGGCGATAGGAGGAGAGATCGTCTTCGATCACGGGGACCCTGCCTCCCTGTTCTCTTATCAAGCCTACCATAAATCAAGGCCGATCAAGGCGATCCTCTGACGGAGTCGAATCGCGGTTCAGTCATCGGTCAGTTGTCATCGATCGCGGTACCCTCCTGTGACAGAGTACGGAGCGTCCGCTTCCCCTCATTGACGCTGTTCCCGTCACGGTGCTAGGGTGCGCCATGTCTTCGAGCTCGAAACGGCCTAATCGCCTCATTCACGAAACCAGCCCGTACCTCCTTCAACACGCCTATAACCCCGTGGATTGGTACCCGTGGGGCCCGGAGGCGCTCAAAGCCGCCAAGGATACCAACCGGCCCATCCTCCTTTCGATCGGCTATTCCGCTTGCCACTGGTGTCACGTCATGGAACGGGAATCGTTCGAAAACGAAGCGATCGCCGAGATCATGAACCGCGATTTCATCTGCATCAAGGTCGATCGCGAAGAGCGACCCGATTTGGACGAGATCTACATGCAGGCCACCGTCGCCATGAACCACGGCAACGGCGGATGGCCGATGACCGTCTTTTTGACTCCCGGCCAAGAACCGTTTTTTGCCGGCACCTACTTTCCGCCGGAAGATCGATGGGGACGGCCTGGTTTCGGCACCGTGCTCAAACATATCGCCGAGGCCTGGAAAACCAATTCGGCGGACATCCACGCCCAAGCCCGAACGTTGACGGAACGGTTGAAACAAGCCGGTCGGGTTCCCCCTCCGATTTCCGTCGGCGAAACGGCCCTGGAGGAAGCCGTTGCGCAATTCAAAGAAGAATTCGATAAAACCTACGGCGGCTTCGGTTCCGCGCCGAAGTTTCCACCCGCTACGGGGTTGTCCCTCCTTCTGCGCTGCCACCGTCGATCGGGGGACGTACAGACTCTGGCCATGGTCACCAAAACGCTCGATATGATGGCGGCCGGAGGGATCTACGACCACATCGGCGGAGGGTTCGCCCGTTATTCGACCGACAACCGTTGGCTCGTGCCTCACTTCGAGAAGATGCTGTACGACAACGCACTGCTCGCTCGGGTCTACGTCGAAGCCTACCAGGTGACCCGCAAATCCCTCTACCGCCACGTGGCCGCGGAAATTCTTGACTACATCCTCCGAGAGATGACCGGTCCCGAAGGAGGATTTTACTCCGCCACCGACGCCGACTCGGAAGGAGTCGAAGGGAAATTCTTCGTCTGGACTCCGGCGGAAGTCTCGGCGGCGGTCGAGGACCAGGAGGAGGCCAAACGATTTTGCGCCCTCTACGACATCACCGACGAAGGCAACTGGGAACACAAGAACATCCCCAACCGCCTTCGCCCCATCGAAGATGTCGCCAAGCACCTGAACGTCACGCCCGACGAATTGTTGGAAACGGCGGCTCGCGTGAAGCCGGTCCTCTATCAAGCCCGCCAACGGCGCATCCCGCCGGCGTTGGACGACAAAGTCATCACCGCTTGGAACGGGATGATGATCTCGGCCTTCGCTGAGGCGGCACGGGTGTTTGGAAACCGCCGGTACCTGGAAGCGGCCGAACGGGCGGCGGATTTTCTTCTTCGAACCCACACCAAACCGGACGGTCGCCTCCTGCGAACGTCCCGGACCGGGCGTGCACATTTGAACGCTTATCTGGAGGACTATGCCTACCTGGCGGAGGGATTGCTCGATCTGTATGAAGCGGGGGCGGATGAACGATACCTCCGAGCGGCGGCACGGTTGGCCGAGCTTCTTTTGAAGGATTTCCACGACGACACGCAGGGCGGATTCTTTACCACGGCGACAGAGCATGAATCTCTGATCCTTCGGACCCGCGAAGGGCATGACGGCGCGACTCCTAGCGCCAACGCCGTCGCCGCCTCAGCCCTGGCCCGCCTGTCGTTTCACTTCGACCGGCAGGACTGGCGCGAAGCGGCCGTCGGTGCCATCCGCGCGTACGGACGGCAAATCTCCCGCTATCCCAAGGCCTTCGCCAAAACCCTGTCGGTCGTCGATTTTTTAATCGAAGGACCGGTGGAACTGGCGTTCGTCGGTGAAGACCGCCAGGAAGGGTTGCGTGCCCTCCGTCAGGCCGTGGCGGAAATTTATCTCCCCAATCGCATCATCGCCACGCTCGCTCCCGGCGCAACCGCTTCGTTACCGCTGCTTCAGGGCAAGCGGCCCGTTGACGGCAAAGCGGCTCTCTATGTCTGCCGCCAGTTCTGTTGTCTCGCGCCGATCACGGACCCACACGACGTTCGCCATACATTGGAGTCGCCCGGGGGCGCGACCGAACGACGCGGCCGCGAACCCAAAATCCTCAAAGCCGCCGCTTTGGCCGGTTGCGCCACCGTCGAAGGGACCGCATCGTACGCGGCCCGCGTCATCGGGCGAACCGGCGACTCATCGTTGGCCAATGGGTTCACCACCTTCGGCGCCACGGGACTCACGACGACCCGCTTGGGATTCGGCACCTACCGGGTTCACACCCAGGAACCCGATCATCGAGAAGCCCTCAAGAAGGCCTTGCGCACCTCGTGCAATCTCATCGACACCTCGACCAATTATATGGACGGTGACAGCGAACGGCTGGTGGGCTCCGTCCTGGCGGAGCTGATTACGGCGGGAGACTTGCGACGGGAAGAAGTGATCATTGTCTCCAAAATCGGCTACATCCAAGGACAAACCTTGAAATACGCCGAGATCCGAGAGCGATCGGGCCATCCCTACCCCGACACAGTGAAATATGGCGAGGGTATCTGGCACTCGATCCACCCGGAATTCCTGGCCGATCAATTGACTCTATCATTGGATCGTCTGGGATTGTCGGCCTTGGATGTGTGCCTGTTGCATAACCCGGAATATTTTTTGTTGGACATGGCGCGACAGGGTGAACGTGACCGGACTGCGCTGCGCAAGACGTTCTACAGCCGGATTCAACAGGCCTTCGTGTATTTGGAATCACAAGTGGCGGCGGGGCGTCTCCAGTGGTACGGAGTTTCGTCGAACACGCTGGCATCCCATCCTGACGAGCTTGAGACGGTTTCGCTGGCTTCACTGCTGGAGGCCGCGCAGGCCGCGGCCCATTCGATCGGCTCCCGAACGCACCATTTCCGAATCATTCAATTCCCGATGAACCTGTTTGAGTCCGGCGGAACTCTGACGCCGAATACAGGCCTATCCAATGGGCTGACTGTTCTGGAACTGGCTCAAGAGACCGGCCTTGCCGTGCTCGTCAACCGTCCTCTCAACGCCGTGCCGACCCCACAGGGGGGCCTCGTGCGGTTGGCGGACCTCCCCCTCGATGACTCCGACATCGACGTGGACCGACGGCTTGACGCTGTCGGCGCGATCGAGCAAGAATATCGCGACTCGATTGCACCGTGGCTCCAATCCGCCGGCCGAGGCGCGATGCCGGCGGACTTGTTCAATTGGTCTCAGGAATTACGGCGCCTACGCCCGCTGATCCGCGGGCTCGAAGAGTGGGAACAGATAGAGCAGCAGGGCGTCATTCCGCAAATCAACCGATCGGTGCAGCTCTTGTCGCGGCAGGTGACGGACGCGATGACGGAACAATGGGTATCGTGGCGTGATCGGTACGCGGAGGAACTGAACGTTCTCTTGCGCGGCCTGCGGAAGGAGGCGACCGAGCGAAGCCGATCGAGAACCGCCGCAATCGCGCAGGCCACCGACCCATTGATACCGGAGAGTCGGCGATCCGAATCTCTCTCGCGCAAAGCGCTCTGGATCACGGCCGGCACGCCGGGCGTCACGTGCGTCTTAAACGGCATGCGAACACCGCACTACGTCGATGATTCTCTGGAAGTACTCAAATGGGAACGGTTCTCGGATAGCCGAGCGGTGTATCAACGGCTCAAATCCATGTCCATCCAATAAACACCATGCCGTTTTAACGAGGAGGGAGGGTTTATGCGGCACGCGGGATACGTCGGAACAGTCGGAACGGTGATCATCGCCATGCTGTTTGCATCGGGTTGCGCCAGTCAATCAGGGTCGGGAAAGGGCGCCAACCGCGCGGGCCGTGCGGAACGTATCGCGCAGCAGCCGATCAAGGAAGTCGATCGCAGCCTGGTCGCCAAGGCAAGCCAGGGCGACGTGGCAGGGGAAGGCGCGTCGGGCTTATCCCGTGAATCCTTGCAGGACATTCTCTTCGACTTTGATCGGGATGTCCTGCGACCGGATGCGCTGACCGCGTTGGATTTGAACGCCAAGCGGCTGAGACAAGACCATGTCGCCCACGTCGTCCTCGAAGGCCGCGGCGACGAAGTGGGAACGTCCGCCTATAATCTCGTCTTGGGAGAGCGCCGGGCCAGAAGCGTGAAAAACTATCTCCAGGAGTTGGGGCTGGCCGTCGATCTCAAGACCACGAGCTACGGGAAGGATCGTCCCCTGTGTGTTGAACACACGAGCGAATGCATGCAGAGAAACCGGAGCGTTCGCTTCGTCGTCAAGGACTAGCGCCTTCACCGGGTCACGGCTGATCCGCTCGAACCGTCTCCCCGGGTTGCGCCCGCTTGTAACACAACCTTAATGTGTCCGTGCTTGACAGGCGGGCGCTCGTTCTTTAGGGTTCGGTCAGGGTTGTGCCGACGCCATCGTAGAGGCTGTTCCCGCAGTGGCTAAACTCGCCGTCATCGACATCGGGACCAATTCCATCCACATGGTGCTGGCCGAAATCCTGCCCGACGCCGGGTACAAAATCATCGACCGTTTCAAAGACGTCACCCGCCTGGGCGATGGAGCCTTCGCCGCAAGACGACTATCCGACGAGGCGATGGCGCGGGCGTTGTCGATTCTCAAAACGCTCGTCACCCTTGCCCGCAACAAAGGATTCGACCGGATGGCGGCGGTCGCAACCAGCGCGGTGCGCGAGGCACGCAACGGCGGCGAGTTCGTCAGCATGGTCAAGGAACATACCGGATTGACCGTTCGCGTCATCAGCGGAACGGAAGAAGCGAGGCTGATTTATTTGGGAGTCAAGAACAGCATCGCGCTTCCGGAGAAGCCGGCGCTGATCGTCGACGTCGGAGGAGGCTCGGTGGAACTGATCGCGGGCAACCGGGAGAGAATGCTGCACGCCAAAAGCCTCAAATTGGGCGCCATCAGATTGGCGGATCAGTTCCTTTCAAAAACGCCCCCTCCTGCGCCCATGCTGCGCGTGCTCGAAGAGACGGTGACGAATCAGATCCGGGCGGCGATCGACACGTTTCCGACCAAACAATTCGATTGGCTGGTGGCGACCTCCGGTATGGCCGGCAATCTCGCCGAAGTGATTCACATCAAACAAACCGGCCGGCCGCTGCCTCAGCACAATCTTGCCACAGTCTCACTCAAAGATCTGCGATCGTTGGAAACGGAATTGGCACGGTCTTCGCTGAGAGCGCGATTGGCGATCCCGGGCCTGGACCCCAAACGCGCCGACACGCTGCTGCCGGCCGCCGTCGTGCTCCGATGCCTGATGGAACTGCTGGGCCTGAACGCAATGACGCTCTGCGACAAGGCCATCCGCGAAGGCGTGATTTACGATTTCATCGTCCGCCATCGTGAGGGGCTGGAAGCGGAGCGGGAAATCCCCGACGTACGCCGCCGAAGCGTGATGCGCCTGGTCCGGCGTTGTCGAGCGCCCGAGGTTCATTCGCTTCAAGTGGCGGCGCTGGCCCTTCGCCTCTTCGATCAAACGCGACCGTGGCATCGGCTCGGGCAACAGGAACGCGATTGGCTCGAGTACGCCGCCATGCTGCACGATATCGGCTATCTCATCAACGCGCGCCAACACCATAAGCACGCCTACTATTTGATCAGACACAGCGATCTGGAAGGATTTACCGCTTCTGAAATCGAGGTGATGGCCAACGTCGCCCGCTATCACCGCCGCGCTCTGCCCTCCATCAAGCATCAGGGATTCGAGCGCCTGTCCCCAGCCCTGCGCCGCGTGGTGAAGATTTTGTCCTCCTTGCTGCGCATCGCGGACGGACTCGATCGAACCCATTTCTCTGTTGTTCATACGTTGAATGTAAAGCTCGGAAAAACTACGTCGATTGAAGCCGCGATCTCGGGCGACGCGGAAATGGAGCTTTGGGCGGCCAAGAACCGTTCCGACTTGTTCGAACAGGTCTTCCGTCGCACCGTCCGGTTTTCGGAAGTCCCGCAAGGAGTATCTCTCTGATGACGGCGCAAGATCAGGTGAAATCGCCCCCCCACCCCTATCCGGGGAAACTCATCATCGTCGAGGGCATCGATGGGTCGGGGAAAAGCACGCAGTTGCTCCTCCTGCACAAGTGGCTCGAGGCGAAGGGCCACAAGGTGTTTTTCACCGAGTGGAATTCGTCGGATCTGGTCAAGGACACGACGAAGCGGGGCAAAAAGACGAAGAGCCTCACGCCGACGACGTTCAGCCTGCTCCATGCCGCGGATTTCGCGAGCCGGCTGTACCATCACATTCTCCCTCCGCTGAAAGCCGGCATGCTCGTCTTGGCGGACCGCTACATGTACACGGCGTTCGCACGCGACGTGGTCCGCGGCGTGTCAAGGGAATGGATCAGAAAACTCTACGCGTTCGCCATCAAGCCCGACATGGCCTTTTATTACAACGTCCCGATCGAGGTGGCGATCTCCCGGCTCGTACACGGAACGCGCGGCCAGTTCAAATATTACGAAGCCGGCATGGATCTGAACCTCAGTCCGGACATCACGGAGAGCTTCAGATTGTTTCAATCGCGCATCCTGGCCGAGTACGACAAGATCGTCGATGAGTTCGGCCTGCTCACCATGGACGCGACCGAAGACATCGAAACGCAACAGGAGCGGATGAGAAAGCTAGTCGAAGACGCCCTGCGGGGCTATAAACCTAGACGAGGAACCTATGGGCGACGCACGTTATTTTGGCGACGGTTTGACGTACCTCGATCCGAGTGATCTGAAGGGGAAACTCATCGCCATCGAAGGGACGGACGGCGTCGGACGATCGACGCACGTCGAGATGTTACAGGAATGGCTGGAGGTGCAGGGCTACGGCGTGGTGACGACCGGCTGGACCAGGTCGAACCTCATGTCCAAAACCATCGAAGCAGCCAAGGCGGGCAACATCCTCGATCGCTGGTCCCTCAGCCTGCTCTATGCGACCGACTTCGCCGATCGCCTGGAGCATCAAATCATCCCGGCGCTGCGATCCGGCTTCGTCGTGCTGTCGGACCGATACATCTACACCGCCTTCGCGCGCGACGTCGTGCGGAGCGGAGATCGGAAATGGATTCGCGACGTCTTCGGATTTGCGCTGATTCCGGACCTCGTGTGCTACCTTCGCATCGACGTCGACACCCTCGCGCTGCGGGTGATCGAAACCACCGGCATGAACTACTGGGAGTCCGGTATGGATTTGAGACTCGGCGCCGATCTGTACGACAGTTTCAAAAAATACCAGTCGCTGATGATCGAAGAGTTCGACAAAATGGCGGAGGAGTTCGGCTTTAACGTCGTCGACGCCAGAAAGTCGCCCGAAGAGATCCAGGAAGAGCTGCGAAGCTACATCCTGCCCGTCTTGCGGAATTCCAAACGGACGACAACCTTGGAACCCACCGGAGCCTAGCGGACGAACGTCCCCATCGCCTACGGCTCGCTTCCTCCCAACGTCCGCAAGAGCATCGGCTCAAGCCACCAGCGAAGCACCCCCTGACCCGGCTTGACGCCGTCCGGCAGATGAATCAGCGCGGCCCCGGCCTTTTTGAAGGGAAAGTTCTTGGTTACTTTCCCGCACAACAGGAGAGCGGCCGTTTCACTGAGCAGCGGCTCGTGCCCCACACAAATCACGGTCGAGGCCGATTGCAACGACGACAAGAGCGCGACGATCCGCTCCGGCGTCGAGCCCGGGGTCAGTTCCTCGCGCGTCTCCACTTTCATAGAGGGGCATAAGACGGATCGTATCAGTTTCGCCGTATCATGGGCCCGAACGAACGGACTGCTGAGCAGGTGAGACGGTTTGCAGTCCAGAGCCGCGAGGCCGGCGGCGGCTCGGAGCACTCGCTTTTTCCCCTTCGGAGTCAACGGACGCTTGTCTTCGCCCCCTTCCCATTCCTCGGGGCTCACGGCAATTCCATGACGGATCAATAGACAGTCCATCGGTCGTTCCCTTCGCGGCGGTTGTCCTCTCAGGCGGACCGCAGTGTATCACACCGGATCCCCGTCAGTCAGGGAAGAGGGCCACGTGGCAGGGGTTGGAACGTAGTTCGGCCATGGCCGTCGCGCTCCGGACTATGAAGGCCGGCGATCAGGCTTATTTGGAAGTTCCAAGCAGCGTTTGTCGAATTTTCAAGAAACCACCTGCTGGACGGGTTTCGTCCGCTCGGCCTTTTCCGGCGGACGGGCTGGGTCGTCGGGCACTCAACTGTTCGATACGAGCGGCCACGTCGCGATAGCCGGGGTCTTCCCGCCTGATCCAGCGATAGGCCTCGAGGGTCTCTTCCATTCGCCCCAAGAACTCGAGGGTTCGGCCCAAGAGATACAACACCTGAACGGTTTCCTTAGGAGAGCCGGTCGAACAGGCAAGGGCCTTGCGGAAGGCCGTCACCGCCTCTTCGCACATACCGTTGACCTTGAAACACAACCCGATTTGTGCGTAGGCCTTGACCGCAAAATCGGGATCGGCCACCGCCAACTCGAACTGATCGATCGCCGCCTTATACAAGCCGGCATTTTTCAGCGCCAGCCCCCGTTCGTACCGCTCTGCCGCTGAAATGGCCCCTTGTCCTATTTCGCCCGGCCTTTGCGCCTCCATCATCAGCAGTCCATCATCATATAATAACGAACGTTTCTTCGAATGACTCTTTCCCTTAAGATCGAGCAGAATTCATGCCAGTCAAAATGGGACCGGCTTTCCGAATTTTCTGGCAGAGACTCGTAGAATCATTAGAGAAATCAATTTGTTCTGAATTTCTTTTTCCTTCATCTCTGCACGGAGAATTTTTCTGAACACAGATGACCAACACAGTTCTTGGCACTCCCCGACCACTTTGGAACAGATTCAATCCTGATCACGCTGGCAAAGGAGCCTGCGGGGTTCCCAATTTTCGTCAAGTTTCCGTTTCATTGCCGGATGAAAAACAAATGGGTCACGAACGATGACGATTCTTGAAGAAGGCACGGTCAACGAGTCAGGTCCCACCATCCACCACGGGCGTCAAATCGTCTCCCATTTGCATAAGACACCATGAGCAGGTACTATAAGCTTCGTTCCAACACGACTCGCTGAATACCCATGCACCGTCAGCCGTTGCGACCGATCGGCATATTGCTTTGCATCGTCGGGGGTGGTCTTCTGGCCGCTCACTCGATCAATGCGTTCGTGGCCGACGCCTTACAGGTCGCCCCCCTCGCGACCGCCGTTTCCCAAACGCCCAATGGGTCAGAAATCGGGATGACGGTGTCCTATTCCCCGACACGTTACGCTGACGACGTCCGATCCAGCGGCTTGTTCGCTTTACCCTCCAAACAGGAGCCGCAGAACCACGATGACGGATCACCCACCGCGCCGGTTCGAGCTTCATTGGGGGCTGCCGCCAAAATAAGCCTGATCGGAGTCGTGATGGGAGACCGAGAAGGAATCTTCGCCATCGTGGAGGAACGGGCCTCCAAGAGCCAGACGCTGTACCGGCTTCATGATTATATTCCCGACATCGGCGAGGTTTCAGACATTCGGCGGAACGGCATCGTGGTCCGGCAGGGAAATCTGGAAGAGCTGGTCGAATTGACCGCCTCTGAACAACCGTCCATTCAGGATGCCGGCGCGATCTCGACCTCCGCGGCCATGATGAAAAAGGTCATCGATCGACGGGAAGTGGATCACGCCATGAGCGATTTGCCCAAGCTCCTGACCCAGGCCCGCGCCGTTCCCCACATGGTCAACGGCGCCATCAACGGGTTTCGGATCGACTATATGGCTCCCGCCAGTTTTTATGAGAAGATCGGCATTCGGACGGGCGACATTCTCCAGCGGGTCAACGGTGTCGAGATTCGCGACCCGGGCACGGTGCTGAACTTGCTTCAGCAGTTGAAAAATGAAAACGTCGTCAAGCTGGATATCGTCCGCAATAATCGACGCGCGACGGTCACATACGAACTGCGCTGACTCCCCTCCGGTCTGTCACCATTACAAGGAGCAAGACGATGCGGGAAAAGATCGGTCAGCGCCCTGCGGCGTGCTCCCGTTCCACAACGGTCTGGGCCATCTCCGGCATCTCGCAGACACCGCGCGTCCCTCGCGCGATCGAATAAGGCGGCGTAATCTCGACCGGCGCTGACATGGAATCACATTACGGCAGACCTCTTTTGGGGCGAATACTCGGAGAACGGTTCAAACTCTCGAGCGCCAAACTCGAAGAAGCGTTGGCCCACCAACAAGAAAAGGGAGGGCGGTTGGGCGAAGTTTTGCTGAACTTGCGCGCGCTGCGCGAAGAAGAATTGCTGGAAGGCCTCGCCATCCAGTTCGGGCTTTCGTGGATGCCCCAATTGGAAACCGTGGCCGTGGATCACAACCTGATCAAAAAAGTGCCCATCACGTTTTGTCGGCGGTACCGCGTGCTCCCCCTTCGGCAGGAAGAAGACGCCGTTCTCGTCGCTTCGACCGATCCGCTGGAAACCGTGGCGCTCGACGACCTTCGTCTGCTGCTCGGCAAGCCCGTCAAACCCGTGTTGACCACCGGCGGCGCCTTGCTCGCTCGACTGAATCGCGCGTATGACGAAACCGCCGATCCGGCCGGCGCCGAGCAAGTCATGGAGGACATCGCCGCCAGCGAGAGCCTCGATCAAATCGCCCACCAGCTCGACGAGCCACAGGATCTGCTGGACGCCACGGACGAAGCACCGATCATTCGGCTGGTCAATTCGGTCTTGTTTCAGGCCGTCCGGCAGCGGGCCAGCGACATCCACTTCGAATCGTTCGAGCGGGGCCTGGTGATCCGATACCGCATCGACGGCGTTCTTTATCCGGTCCTGACGCCGCCCAAACGCCTGCAAGCCAGCATCATCGCGCGCATCAAGATCATGGCCGGCCTCAACATCGCCGAGAAACGCCTCCCACAGGACGGCCGGTTCGCGATTCGGACGGCCGGCAAGGATGTGGATCTGCGCGTGTCGGTGTTGCCCACGTCCCACGGCGAACGGGTCGTGCTGCGGTTGTTGGAAAAAGAAACCCGCCTGTTGAACCTGTCCGAGATGGGGTTCTCCGGAGAGCGCCTGTCCACGATCCACCAATTGATCCAGCTCGCGCACGGAATGATCCTCGTCACGGGCCCGACCGGCAGCGGCAAGACCACGACCCTGTACGCCGCGTTGAGCCACATCAATTCGCCGGACAAGAACATCATCACGATCGAAGACCCGGTGGAATACCAATTGCTCGGCATCGGCCAGATGCAGGTCAACCCCAAGATCAACCTGACGTTCGCCGCAGGATTGCGCTCGATTCTTCGACAGGACCCCGACGTCATCATGATCGGAGAAATCCGGGATCGCGAAACAGCCGAAATCGCGATTCACGCCTCCCTGACCGGGCACCTGGTGTTCTCCACGCTGCATACCAACGACGCGGCCAGCGCCGCCACCCGCCTCATCGACATGGGCATCGAGCCGTTTCTGGTCGCCTCGTCCGTGGTGGCCGTCCTGGCACAGCGGTTGATCCGCAAAATCTGCCCGGACTGTAAGACCCCGTACAAGCCGAGCGCCGAGGAACTGAGCCGCCTCGACCTTCCCCCGAGATCGAACGTGACTCTGTATCGGGGAGCCGGCTGCCAAGCCTGTTCGCAGACCGGCTATCGCGGGCGAACGGGCATCTTCGAACTGATGGTGCTGGATGACGAAATCAGGCGCCTGATCGGGAGCAAGGCGGACGCGACGGCCATCAAGCAGGCTTCGATCGCGAAGGGCATGACGACGCTCAAGCAGGACGGCACCGAGCGCGTCTTGCAAGGCCAGACCTCGCTCGAAGAAGTGATGCGGATCACCCAGCAGGAAGTCGAAATCTAGCCATGCCTGTCTATCAATACCGCGGCTATCGCACCGACGGCGGCTCCGCGACCGGCATCATCGACGCCGAGAACCCCAAGGTCGCCCGCCTCAAACTTCGAAAAGACGGGATCTTTCCCACCGAGGTCGCCGAACAAACCCGCTCGTCGATCGGGCGCTCGGCAGAGACAAAAACCGACACAACCTCTCGTTCCGGCCGCTCCGCCTCCTTGACCTCCGGCGAGCTGGCGCTGATCACGAGACAATTCGCCACTCTGCTGGTCGCCGGTCTGCCGTTGGTCGACGCGTTGGGCGTCATTGTGGACCAATCCGACAAAAAACCCGTCAAGGCGCTGTTCGCGGATATTCGCGAGCAGATTCGAGCCGGTCGATCGCTGAGCGACGTCCTGGAAGCGCACGAAAAAGACTTCTCCCGCATCTACGTGCACATGGTCAGAGCCGGGGAAGCCAGCGGAGCGCTCGATCAGATTCTGTTCCGCTTGGCCGAATTTTTGGAAAAACAGTTGGCTCTCAAACATAAAGTGACCAACGCTGTTCTCTATCCGGCCTTGATGCTCGTCGTCGGCATCGCCGTCCTGTTTTTCCTGATGACCTTCGTCGTACCCAAGATCACCGCCGTCTTTGCGGACATGAACCACGCCTTGCCCTGGCCGACCATCGCGCTGATGGCGGTGAGCGGGTTTTTCTCTGACTATTGGCCGGTGTTGGTCGGCCTCGTCGCCGGCGGCGCGATCCTCGTTCAAAAATCCCTGCAAACCGAACGAGGCCGGACGATGGCGGACCGACTGATGCTGCGGTTGCCGCTGATCGGGGAAGTCGCGCGGATGGTGTCGATCTCCAGATTGGCCGGCACGCTGGCGACGATGCTGGCCAGCGGCGTTCAGCTTCTGGACGCGTTGGACGTCTCCAAGCGCGTCATGAACAATCGCATCTTGGAAGAGGCCGTGGAAAGCGCCCGGCAAAACATCCGTGAAGGCGAAACCATCGCCGACCCGTTGAAGCGGAGCGGCGAATTTCCGGCGCTGGTCACCCACATGATCGCCGTCGGAGAGCGCAGCGGCGAGATGGAGGAAATGCTCGGACGCCTCAGTCAGATTTACGACGGCGAAGTGGAGCGAGTGATCACCCGATTGACGTCCCTTATGGAGCCGGTCATGATTTTGGCCATGGGCTTGATCGTGTTTTTCATCGTGGTGGCCATTCTCCTGCCCATTTTCGAAATGGGGCAGATGGTATGACACCGACGGAGGAGGAGGAGGAGGAGGAAACCGTGCAGACGCTCAGACGGACGACGGGATGGATGCGACGCCGAGCCGGCGAACGTGGATTCACTTTTATCGAGATCATGGTCGTGGTGGCTATTTTGGCCATTCTCGCCGCGTTGGTCGTCCCCCGCATCATGGGACGGACGGACGAAGCCAAACGCACGGCGGCCAAGGTGCAAATCCGAAACATCGAGGGGGCGCTCCAACTGTACAAATTGGACAACGGCGTCTATCCCTCGACGGAGCAGGGACTCAGGGCACTGGTGGAAAAACCGACCGTCGGCGTGATTCCGAAAAAGTGGAAACAGGGCGGCTACCTGCCGAAGCTTCCGGAAGATCCGTGGGGCAATCCGTTTAAGTACCAGAGCCCGAGCCCGCGGGGCGAATATGAAATCGTGTCCCTCGGCGTCGACGGAGAAGTCGGAGGGGAAGGCGCCAACGCGGACATCACCAACTGGAATTTGGACAAGGACTAAACGACATCGGATATGAAGGGCGCGTCGTCCGTCATACGACCAGGCTCCGCCGTCGGGCGATCGAGCTCCCCGCTCCACGGCGCACCGCCGGGGTTTACGATTATGGAGATGCTCATCGTCTTGTTTCTGGTAGGCACGGTGATGGCCTTGACGGTTCCACGGATCGTCCTCGGCGACGACTTGAGCGCGACGGGGCGGAAGTTCATCGGCACGCTTCGCGCGTTGCAGCGAATGGCCGAGATTGGACAGAAGCCTGTGAAGCTCTACCTGGATCTTGACCGTGGCACCTATTGGGCGATGGTAGTGGACGGGCGGGAAGAGCGGCGTCCTCTCGACGCCGCCTGGGCTTCTCCCCGATCGTTTCCTGAGGCCGTTCGAGTGGCGGAAGTCTCCGTGAGAAACGTCTTGCGCACCTACGGGCAGGTGGAGCTGCTGTTCTTCCCGAACGGCCGCCTCGATCCGGCGACGATTTATTTTACGGACGGCGGCAACAACCTGTTGACACTGAAGATCGACCATCTGACCGGCAACGTCACAACGTTCGACCGACGACTCGATCCGCCCGTCCCTCGACCGATTCCGGATCGTGTCAAAACCTTATTGCAGGCCGCTTCGCCCCGATGACGGCGCCGCACGACATGCCGACTATCTTTTCTCGCGAAAGCGGATTCACCCTGCTGGAAGTGATGCTGGCCGTCGCGCTGCTGGCAATCGCGCTGCCCGTCCTCCTCGGCCTCCGCAACTTCGACATCGACCTGCACCATCGCGCGCGCGAGTTGACCACGGCGACGCTCCTGGCGCAGGAAAAACTGCTGGAAACCGAATTGGCCGGCCTGTACCCCATCGGGGAGACCACAGGAGAATTCCGAACGCCGCCGCTCGGCACCCTCATGGTCGCCCACACGTCGGACCGGCCGGCGGGGTATCGATGGAAACAGACGATCGCGCCGACGCCGCTTGAGTTGATTCGGGAAGTTCGGATCACGATCTCCTG
The DNA here is from genome assembly GCA_024330945.1 of Nitrospira sp. Taxonomy (GTDB): domain Bacteria; phylum Nitrospirota; class Nitrospiria; order Nitrospirales; family Nitrospiraceae; genus Nitrospira_D. The sequence continues at coordinate 27,690 of JANDJJ010000015.1, forward strand.
GCCGCGAGGAAAGACCGAAGAAACGGTCGAGGTCAGCACCTATGTGTTCGCCGGCAACGCGTTCTAAATCACAAGACGGCTTTACCCTGATCGAGATCCTGATCGCGATCGCCTTGCTCGGCATTATCGCCTCGATGGTGTTCGGCTCGCTCATGACGACGAATCGCGCCGTCGAAGTGGGGCGAGACGCTTCCTTTCGAGAGCAGACGATCAGAAGGGTGCTCCGCGTCATGGCCGAAGATCTGTCCTTGAGCAGGCAAGACGGCGCCTTGCCGTGGGTCGGGGCGAACGGTTGGCAGGAGGGACAACCGGCCGACATCGTCGCGTTTCTCGCGATGAACGACGGCTCAAGCGGGCCGGCGGCGCGAGAGACCGAATTGATCCGCGTGGTCTACACGCGCGAGGGCGACCGCCTGTTGCGATTCGCGAAAAAGAATTTGTACGGCCTCACCGACGAATCGATCGATCGCGTGGAATTGGCGAACCACGTCCGCTCGTTCAATCTTCGCTATTTCGATGCGCAAAGCCGCGTGTGGCTCGACGAGTGGGGGGGGCTCAACAAATTGCCCAAGGCGGTGTTGATCGAACTCACCGTTCAGCCGCCCGATACGGACCCCTGGACCGTCCGCGAATGGGTCACGCTGGAAGCGGCATCATGATCGGAAACTGGCTCGACGCTCGGAAGGAACGCCTCGCGTGGATTGCGGTCGGACTCGGCACGTTCGGGTTCGGCCTGATCTCGACCTTTCCCTACGACGCATTGCAGACAAGACTCGTGTCAGAACTGAACCGGGCGACCGGGATCACCATCCGGGCGGAGGAATGGTCGGTGGCATGGCCGATGGGAATCGAATGGCAGCGGGTTTCCTTGTCTTTTCCCGAATGGGATCCAATCGAATTGGCCTTGCTCAAGGCGAACGTCGGTCTGCTTCAAGCGTTGGGCGGCGCCCTCGTCCTCGACGTCAGCGCCAGATCCGACGCCGCCTCACCCGTTGCCGGAGTGACCCGCGTCAGTTTGTCGGCGTCCTCGCTGACCGCACAGGGGCCGTGGTCGGCGACGGGGCGGCTTCAGCGCGTCGATTTGTCTCGGTTGTTCGGCCGGTACATCAGTCGCGGCGTGATCGACGGCGAATTTGCATACCGTGCCGAATCAAACCATCCCGTCTCTCAACAGGTCGGCGGAGAAGGAACGTGGAAGGCCGACGCGACGGACGTCGCCATCGATCGCATCCCCCTGGGCAACGGGCGAACCCTGTCGCTGACGTTCACCAAGATCTCCGGCGGCGTGGAGTGTCGGGAGGGCGCGTGCAGAGTGACGGCCCTCTCCGGCGAGGGAGTCGACGGATCGTTCACGGGAGAGGGAACCATCACGATCCAGAGCCCGATGCGGAACAGCCGACTGGCCTTGACCGTGACCCTTGTACCGGGAACCGGATTCGCCGCGAAAGCCCCCGCTCTGGGGTTGCCTCCACTTCCGGTCGGCTCGCCGATCACCGTCAAGATCATCGGCCCATTGGCACAACCCAGGATCGCGTTGTAAAGTAGCAAGAACGTTTCCGATTGTGAGCGGGAAGCGGCATCTTCTTGCAGTGTGAATCATGCACGTGGAACCCTTGTCGCGTTTGTAAGGTTGATCGATGGCGATCGTGACCGAATGTGTCGGACTTGACGTCGGGCAGACGGGATTCAAAGCCGTCCGTTTCCGCCGGCGATTGAGCGGACGCGAGTCCATCGATTATTTTCATCGGCCGTTGCCGTTCATCCGCCCCGAAGATTTGGACCCCGCGCGGCGGGTTCAGGCTCTGCGAGGGTTTCTCTGGCACCATGGCCTCTACGCCACCGATCGCCTGGTGACCGCCATTCCCTGCCACGACTTGTTCGTTCGCACGCTCTCGTTTCCGTTCAAAGACGCGGCCAAACTGACCCAAATTGTTCCGTTCGAGGTGGAAAACCTGATACCCATGCCGCTCGAAGACCTGGCGATCGGCAGCGTCGTCTTGCCGCCCGGTCGCGTGTCCGACGGATCGCCTCGAGAGCAGAAGGGGTCGGAAGTGCTCGTCACCGCCGCTCCGAAGGACAAGGTGGCCGACCATCTCCGATTTTTGGCCCAAGCCGACATTGAGCCGTCGGCCGTCAACGTCGACGCGCTGGCCCTCTTTTCCGTCATTCAGCATCTGCGCGGCGAGCACCGGGACGTCCCCGAAGATCTGGTCGCCATCGACATCGGTGCGTCGAAGACGACCCTCTGTCTGATTCATGAAGGACGACCGGTGGTGCTTCGAACCATTCTGTGGGGCGGCAACCACCTGACCCGCGCCGTGGCCGCACGGGAGCGATGCGGGTTTGCCGAGGCCGAACGCCTTAAGCGCGGCATGGCGGTCGAGCAGGTGGACGCGTGGCTCGACCCGTTGGTTCGGGAACTCTACGTCACGATTCAAGCCTACGAAGGATCGCAACGCAGCCGATTGACCCACTGCTGGGTCTCGGGAGGAGGGTCCAAGCTCCGAGAAATGGGAGGATTCGTGGCCCGCCAATTGGGCCTTCATCCCGTCGGCCCCAGGCAAGGATTCGGCCCGGACAGCCCGCGGGCCTTCTCGATCGCATTCGGGCTGGCCGTCCATCCGAAGATCGTCAAACCCCGTTGGCGATTCACGCCTTCGACGGACGGCCTGGCCCTCGATTTCAAAAGCGTCTCCGGCGAAGCAACATCCAAAAGCAAGGCTTCCAAGTCCGACCTTCGCTTGGCCCTTGTCGCGGGGCTGATCATCGGACTCCTTGCCGTCGCGGACCTGACGATTCATTTCGTCCTGCAACGGAATCGAGTCTCCGATCTGAAGGCGGCGTTACAATCGCGCTACGAGCAGGTGTTCGGCTCGACCGCCGCGCCAGGAGACGAACTCGATCAGGCGCGCTATCGAATCGCGTCGATAGACAAAACCCTCGCCGTCATCGACGGTTCCCGGCAAAAAGTTCTTCCGATACTGTCGGCATTCGTCAAAGAGCTGCCGCCTGGCACTCCGGTAAAAGTCCGTGAACTGACGGTCGACGCCGGAACGATTCTTTTGGAAGGAGAGACGTCGTCCTTCGATGCGGTGGACAAAATCAAACACATCTTCGCGGCGAGCGCCCGTTTCGAGGACGTCTCCGTCACGGAAACCCGCGTGGGCGCGGCCCCGAACCAGGTGGTGTTCCGCATGACCGTCACGGTGCGTCGGCCATGATGCAGAATCTCCAAGAACGCTGGCGGCAACTTTCCCCGCGCGAGCGAACGATCGTGCTCGTCGGCGGAATCGTCGTCGGCCTCGGCCTGCTGTTCGCGCTCGTCGTCGACCCCCTGCTCGACTCGTACGACCGGCTGATCCGCCAGGAGGCGCGCAAGCGCAAAGACCTCCAGGAATTGGCCGTCTTGAGCCAGGAGTACTCGATCAAACGAGAGCGTCTCTCGCAAACCGAGCAACGTCTGCCTGAGGCGGGCGGCCACTTTTCTCTGCTGGCCTTCATGGAAGAAGCCGCCGGCTCGGCCCGCGTGCGAGACCGGATCGCCGGCATGCAGCCGCAGGTTCAAACGCTCTCCTCGGGATATGAAGAAACGGCGGTCGACCTCCGGCTCGACGGAGTGCAGTTGCCGGAGTTGCTGCATCTGCTCGTGACGATCGACCAAGCGCCGTATGATCTGCAAGTCCGTCACTTGAAGATCCGCCCGAAATTCGACAACCCCGTCAATCTGGAAGCGACGATCCGCGTGTTGAGTTATGCGAAAAGCCGATGAACGAGGAATCGCGCTGCTGCTTTCCCTTCTTGTGCTGGCGCTCCTGACGGCGATCGTTCTCGAATTCGACGCGGAAGCCCGGCGCGAATACCGCGAGGCGGCTGCGTTCCGCGATCATGTGAAGTCCGGCGCCTTGATGCGCGCGGCCGTTCAGGCGGCAAGTGCGGCTCTTCAACAAGACTTTTTGCGAGACAAGCGAAGCGGCGAACGGTTCGACGGCCCGCTGGACCTGTGGGCGATCCCGATCAAAAATTACGCGATCGGCGACGGATTGTTGAGCGCAAAAATTCAGGACGAGCGTGGGAAACTGAATCTCAACGATCTTGTGGCTTCCGCCGGCGATCCGATCCAATCCAAAACCCGTATCGACCGAATCCGTCGGCTCTTCGAGCTGCTCCAGATCAATCCCGATCTGGTCGACGCCTTGATTGATTGGCTTGACCAAGACGATGCTCCCCGCCCCGCCGGCGCGGAAAGCCTGCATTATCAATCGTTGCGCCCCGCCTACCGGGCGGCCAACAGCCCGCTCCAGGCACTGAGCGATCTTCGGCTCATCAAGGGCTTCACACCGGAGATCATCGATCGATTGTCGCGATACGTCACCGTGCATCCGATCGAGGGAGGTGCGCCGGTGAACATCAACACCGCCGAGCCTTTTGTCATCCAGGCTCTCGATCCCGACATCACATCGGCGATGGCGACGGAAATCATCCAGGGACGGCCCTATAAAACCAAAGAGGAGTTGAACCGCATCGGCAGTTTCGTCGATATCGGCGCCAAGCTGCGCGCCTCAGGATCCGTCTACGACGTCAAGAGCGATCATTTTTCCGCGCAGCTCACCATCACGGTCAACGAATCGGTCAAGAACGCCTTCGTCGTTCTGCACCGAGAACCGAACAAGGGCCGTTGTACCGTGAAATATCTGCGGGTGTTCTAACCGCCCGGCACGAGGCGTGTCGCCCAGTGACCGAAACATGCCTTTCCAGATTCAGCCGAGCGGCACGGTAAACATCGCTTCATTGCCACGCTCGTTATAGGAGAGATCAGGGAACAGTGAGCGCACCAACAACAATCCCCGCCCGCTGCCGTCCATCAATCCAACCCCATCCGGTTTCCGCTCCAACATCGTTCGCCAATTGAACCCTTTTCCCTGGTCACGAATGCGATAATACAGCCGCCGTGCCTGTCCATCGTAGGAGACTTCCACAATGACACGCCGATCTCTGAGCACCGGCCTGGCCGCTCGCTCGTCGAGCAAGGCATCGTAGCATCCTTTGGCCACCGCCTGTTTTTTCTCGTCATGGGAAATCTCAAGGTTTCCATGTTCGACGGCATTGACCAGTAATTCTTGAAGCGCCCCACGCAGCCCCATTTGCATGGTGTCAGGCATCATCTTGGCCGTCTCGCCCACAAGCCACAAGACTGCTTCATCGATAGAGGAAGGGTCATTCGTCAGAACAAACCGTTGATCAAACCGCAGCACGCTCGAAACAGGAGTGGTCGATCCAACTGCCCCACACCGAACGCGATCGAGCACATGGGCGAATTCTTCCATGACAATCGGCTTTCGAAGGCACTGCGTCGCTCCAGCCCGAATGGCCTTGGCGATCGTTTGCTCAGACCACTTATCAGAGACGACAACGATTGGGCACGTTCGGCCGAGACCTCTTAAGTCTTGAAGCAACGACAGCCCTGCCTCGCCGCACTGAGACAAATCGGTGATCACGACGTCGGGGGACCGTTGTTGGCACAACAGGACCGCATGAGATGGATCAGTGGTCGCGATCACAGTCAGTCCAGCCTGCTCGGCGTCACAAGCCAGCTCCGTTCGCAGATCGCAGGATGGATCCACCAGCAAGACGACACCGGAATGCCGTTCCCCTTTCATGCCGCCAGCTCCTTTTCCATGGCCGTGCGAAGGGCGTCGCGCAGCCTGGCCAGTTCCGTTTTCAACAGCGGGAAAATCCGCTGAGCCTCCGCGACATCACCGGATTTGCCTGCCGCCTCCACCGCCTTGGCCGCCTTAACTGCGGCCTCCGCGCAAAACTGAAGCACCGATCCTTTCAACCGGTGGGCGGCCTTCGCCACCGCCCCCGCCTCTCTCTGTTCCAAAGCCGTTTCGATTGCTGCCAGGTCCTGAGGGCCTTGCTCTAGAAACACCTCCGCCATCATACGAAACGTTTCATAATCATCATCGACGCGGCTCAATGCTTCTTTGAGATCAAAAATCGGCTCACTGCTCATGGAGCACCTCGTTGGTTCTTAAACTGTCTCTTCGCTCTCCGATTATGCTTTCAGTTCGATCCCTACCACCGCGACATCGTCTGGAAAGCCATCTCTGCCAGACCATTGAGAGGCCTCCGCAACGACAGTGGACAATGCCCCGCTCAACGTCCGATCCGCCGCTCGACACAGAGCGGCAGCGAAGCGCTCCTTTCCCCAAAGCTCGTCCTTCGAATTAGGTACTTCATAGATGCCATCGCTGAACAGATACAGGCGATCGCCCGGCAGGAAAGGAGTCTCCACCGAACGGTAAACACAGTCGGAGTCAAACCCCAATGGCAGGGTCGGGGGCGCTAACCACTGGAGATCTCCAGTCCGCCGATGGACACAGACCCCTGAATGGCCTGCCGTGGCATAACGCACCTTCTGAGACCGTAGGTCCAGTTGCGCCATGACAATCGTGAAATACTCGCCTGCCCCCGTCATGGGAAACAATCGATTGACCTCTGTCAGAATGGCCCCTGGATCATGCGACCCGACATACCGCAGCAGGTTGTCCTCACG
>JANDJJ010000158.1 GCA_024330945.1 Nitrospira sp.
AGATCCCTGTTTTCCGCCAACGCCGTTCGAATCAGAGCCTGCAACTGCTCATCCTGCAACAGATCCCACCAGGCCACGTTGGCCAAGGACGGCAGGTCCGCCGATCCCTCGGCCATACGGAAACGATCGTCTCCTTCCGTTTTCGGACGAGAATAGGTCGGCCCGAGAGAGCAGGAGGCGAGCGCCAACGAGAGCACGATGATGAAGGTCATCCGCACGGCTACAACGCCCGTTCCGCCGACGGTGGCGGCGCCGATTGAGAACGCCGTCCGCTCAGCTTCTTGAGCAACACGTAAAACAGCGGCACGAAGAAGATCGCCAAGAACGTGGCGGACAACATGCCGCCGAGCACGCCGGTGCCGATCGATTGGCGGCTGGCGGCGCCCGCACCCTTGGCGATCACCAACGGGAACATGCCGAAGATGAACGCCATCGAGGTCATGATGATCGGCCGGAACCGGAGCCGAGCCCCTTCGATCGCCGCTTCGATCAAGGGTCGCCCCGCTTCATATCTGGTATTGGCGAATTCGACGATCAGAATCGCGTTTTTCGCCGAGAGCCCGATCAGCGTCACCAAGCCGATTTGAAAGTAAATGTCGTTCTCGAACCCCCGCAGCCATACCGCCGTCAGCGCGCCGAAGACGGCGAACGGCACAGCCAAAATGACCGCGAAGGGCACGACCCAACTCTCGAACTGCGCCGCCAACACCAGAAAGACCATCAGTAATCCGATCGCGAACACCTGCCCCGACTGCCCGCCGGCCCGCCGCTCTTGGAACGAGATATTGCTCCAATCGATGGCGTAGCCCTGCGGAACCAGCACCTCCTTGGCCACCCGATCCAAGGCGTCGAGCGCCTGTCCCGAACTGTAGCCCGGCGCGGCGGCTCCCAGCACCAACGCGGTATTGTACCCGTTAAAGTGGTTGACCGGATCCGGCCCGCTCTGGAATTCGGTCGTGACGACCGTATCGAGCGGAACCATGGAAGTGCCTCGCGCATTGCGCGCCCGCACATAGATTTTCGACAAGTCCTGGGGCGTCGACCGGTATTCCTCATCCGCTTCCGTCTGGACGTGATAGACGCGCCCGAATTTGACGAAGTCGTTGATGTAGAACGTGCCGAAGTATGCCTGCAACGTGTCGAAAATATCGGAAATGGGGATGCCCAGCGCCTTGGCCCGCTCGCGATTGACATGGGCATAGAGGCGGGGAGACGACACGCGAAAATTGGTGCCGATTCGTCCGATCGCCGGCTCTTGCTGCGCCCGCTCCACGAACTGCTGCGCCACGGCGGCGAACTGCTTGAAGTCGCCCCCGGTCGGGTCCTGCAATTGGGCCGAGAATCCTCCGACCACGCCCACGCCGCGGATCGGGGGCGGATTGAAGGCCAGGAGCAACGCCTCGGGGATCTTCGCGAACTCGCCGTAAGCCGCCCCCACCATCGCCTTGGCGTGATACTGGGGCTCGGGCCGTTCATCCCACAGCACCAGCGGCACGAACATGGTCGCCGCGTTGGGCCCCCTGGTGCCGAACACGAAGTTCTGGCCCGACAGCGCGTCCGTCGAATGGACGGCCGGAATCGCCTGGAAGAACCGCTCGACTCGCTCAAGCACCGCGTCGGTGCGTTGCTTGGACGCGCCGTCCGGCAATTGCGCCACCACGATGAAGTAGCCTTGATCTTCCTCCGGCAGGAAACTTTGCGGGAGCCGCTGAAACAGCCCGATGGACAGAGCCACAAGCCCGCCGAACGTCAACATCACCAACACCGGCCTCGCCACCAACTTGCCGACCGACCAGGTGTACCCCTGTTGCGCCCGGCCGAAGACGCGATCGAAGAAGCGCCAAAACCAACTCCGCTCTCCAGGATGGTGAGTCAGAACCACCGCGCACAGGGCCGGGCTCAACGTCAAGGCCACGAACCCCGACACCGTCACCGAGATGGCGATCGTCGCCGCGAATTCCTTGTACAGCGCCCCGGTCACCCCCCCGATAAAGCCGACGGGCACAAAGACGGAAACGAGCACGAGCACGATGGAGATGATCGGCGTGGTCACTTCGGTCATGGCCCGTTTGGCCGCTTCTTTAGGCGACAGCCGATCTTCCCGCATGTGGCGCTCGACGTTTTCGACGACCACGATCGCGTCATCGACGACGATCCCAATGGCCAAGACCATGCCGAACAGCGTGATGGTGTTGATGGAAAAACCCAGAGCGGCCAATCCGATGAACGTTCCGATCAACGAAACCGGTACGGCCAGAATGGGAATGATCGTGGCGCGCCAACTCTGGAGAAACAGATACACGACGAGGACGACGAGCATCATCGCTTCGCCCAGCGTCTTGACGACTTCTCTGATGGAAATCTCGATGAACCTGGTCGTGTCGTAGGGCACGTCGTAGGACATGCCGGGAGGAAAATGTTTGGCCAGCTCGTCCATCTGCTCGCGCGTGCGACGCACCGTATCGAGCGCGTTCGCCCCCGGCGCAAGGAACGTCAGGATGAACGTCGTGGGTTTGCTGTTCCAGCGCCCCTCCAGCGAGTAGGATTGTGCGCCCAACTCGACCCGCGCCACGTCCTTGAGCCGAACGAGCGAGCCGTCCGGCAACGCCCGGACGATCAGTTCTTCAAATTCTTTCACGTCCGTGAGCCGCCCCTTCGTGATGATCGGGATCGTCAGTTCCGTTCCCTTCGGAGCCGGCTCGCGCCCGATCGTTCCCGCCGGGTAATCCCGATTCTGCTCGCGGATCGTATTGATGATGTCGCTCGGCGTGAGATCGAGCCGCGCCATGAGGATCGGATTCAAGATGATCCGCATGCTGTATTGCTGCTGGCCGAACACCAGCGCGTCGCCGACGCCCTTGACCCGTTTCAAATCATCGACGAGTCGCAGCGTCGCGTAGTTGGAAAGGTACACGGCGTCGTGCGTCGGATCGGTGGACTTCAGCGCGATGACGATCACCAGATCCGGCGACAGTTTTTTGACCGAAATGCCCTGCCGCACCACTTCGGGCGGAAGCTGCGGTTCGGCCAATTTCTGCCGATTTTGCGTCTGCACTTGCGCCATATCGGGATCCGTCCCGATCTCGAACGTGAGCTTGATCGAGACGTGCCCGTCGTTGCTGCTGGTCGATTCAAAATACAACAGATTGTCGACGCCGGGGAGCGTGACTTCGATCGGGCGCGCCACCGCCTCGGCAGCCACCTCCGCGCTCGCGCCGGGATAATCGGCGTCGATCTGCACCACCGGGGGGGTGATTTCCGGAAACTGCGCGATCGGCAGAAACCGCATGGCCAGAAGTCCCATCACCACGATCACGATGGAAACCACCGAGGCCGTGATCGGTCGATCGATGAACGTGTGCGAAATCACGGGTTATCCCTGTCCGGAGGCAGGAAGAGGCGCGTCGCTTGGTCGCGAACCCATGGGCACGGCGGAGGGCACGGCAGGGAGCACGGCGGGCACGGCCTTGACCGGCACGCCCGGTGCGATCCTCATCAGCCCGTTCACCACGACGCGATCACCGGCCTTCAGCCCTTGATCGATCAGCCACTGTGTCCCTTTCCAATCGGACGCCATGACCGGGCGCATTTCGATTTTTTCTTCGCTGTTCACCACGAAGACGAATTGGCCTGCCGGACTGTGCAACACCGCCCGCTGCGGAATGAGAATGGCCTCGCTCTTGACATCCCCCTTGAAACGGACCTTGACGAACTGGCCCGGCAACAAGGTTCTGTTGGGGTTGGGGAACGTCATCCGGACCTCACGGGCCCCCGTTTCCGTCCGCAGGCCCGGCTCCAACAGATCCAGCACGCCCTCTTCGGGATAGACGGTGTCATCCATCAACGTGAGACCCCCCCGCAATTTGTACACGCCGGGATGTTGAATGCGCTTCGCCTCGATATCGCGTTTTCGTTTCAGGATGAAGGTCTCCGGCACGCTGACGACGACGTACATCGGATCGACCTGATGAATGACGGTCAACAGATCGGTTTGCGCCGACACCAATCGCCCTTCGTAAAAGCGGCTCCGTTCAATCAGTCCGTTGATCGGCGCCGTAATCGACGTATTGTCCAGATCGAACTGCGCCTTGATGAGCTCGGCTTGCGCGGCTTGAAGCTGCGCCCTCGCGGCAAGCTCCTGCGCCACCGCGTCATCGACGTCTTTTTGGCTCACGGCCTGCTCCGCCAACAACGGCTTGACACGGGCCAAATCCTGCGTGGCCTGGACCAATCGCGCTTCCGCCTGTGCGATCTTGGCCTTGACGGCCGCCACTGCGGCTTGAAACGGCACCGGATCGATTTGATAGAGCCGGTCGCCTTTTTTCACATCGCGCCCTTCTCGATAGAGAACCGCTTTCAAAATGCCGGTCACCTGCGATCGGATCTCGACCGGCCGCGAGGCCTCCGCCTGGCCGATGAATTCCGGCTCGTCGGGAATCGG
>JANDJJ010000159.1 GCA_024330945.1 Nitrospira sp.
TCCTGAATACTGAATACCGAATCCTTCGAACCGGCAGAGTGTTCCGTGTTCAGTGATTCAACCTTCAGGTCGAGGACGGCGTATTCCGGCGCACCCCTGCGGCGGGCCGTCGAAGAGATCGGTCACGGCGGCGATCGCATCGAGCTGGAATTGCTGATCGGCGTCGAACTGGAGTGTCATTTAATTCAAAACCCGCTCACCGTTCACAATGATCGGCTTCCCGGACGCATAGGAATAGAGCACATCCGGGCATAAGTCGGCGCCGTTGGGCCACACAATTGTTCCGATCTCCGGATCGACGCGGACCAGACGGAAATAGTCGGGGTCCTTGAGGGGTGCAAATACTCCCTCAAACCGTTGAATGATCCGATCTACATCCACGACGGCCTTCAGCCCATCTTTGAAGGTGAGTTCGAGCCGATGTCCATCCATCGGTGTAACAGCCACGACGTCGATGAGAAACATGGTGATTACTCCAGTGGTGGAATGCGTTTAAGTTCGACTTGCCGACGAGCCAATTCCCAGTCTTCCAACAGTTCCTGGCGATGCAAGGCAGCCCATTCCATAACCAATCCCAAAACTCTGGGCGGCAGACTTCCTGCCATGATTGAGAGAGTTTCAATGGCAATCTCCGCCCTGTAATCCCCATAGCGGGCATGAAAATGGGGCGGGTTGTGCTCGTTGAAGTACATGGTAATGATAATACCAAGAAAACGTGAGATTTCCGGCATCGCTTTTCCCTTCACACCGTCTTGAAACTCGTCACACCCTTGGTTTTGAAGATCTGCACGGCATTCGCCTTGAGCTGGTCGTTGCCGGCGAAGCCTGCGTCGAGGCACACGACGCGCTCGGGCTTCTTGTCGGCCATGGCGCGGATCAGCTCCAGCGTGAGTTCACGCTCCAGGCAGATGAGCATCGCGCCATCGGCGATGCTGTACACGATTTTCTCCCTCTCCCCCTGGGAGAGGGCCGGGGTGAGGGGAAGCGTCAGCTTCTGGACCGGCGTGGTGAGCGGAAACCCGCTCTTGAGCAGAATTTCATAGAGCAGATCCTCCGCCGTCCGGCCCTCGCGGATGTGGTCGATGTGCAATTCGAGTTGCCGTTCCAGCGCTTTCTCGTCGTGGGGAAGATCGGCGTTCCAGGGCGTGAAGTTCGATTCGGCCAGCTTGAAGACCTTGAAGCCCCGGTCCTGCGGCTTAGCGCCTTCCAGATCGAGCTTGCCGCTATCCTCCTCGTTGAGCTTCTTGATGACGCGACGGACGCGCTCCTTGGTGATGTCGGCGATAGTTGGGAAATCCTTGCGCTCAGTGGGTTCCGGAAGCTGGACGAGGATGAACTTGCGGTTGCCGCCGTCTTGCTTGTTCAGCTCGAGCACGGCATGGGCAGTGGTGCCGGAGCCGGCGAAGAAGTCGAGAATGATAGAGTCCGAAAACGTACTCTGTTCCAAGAGAAGTCGAATCAATTCCACGGGTTTAGGAAAGTCCAAGAGATCCAGACCGCCAAACAATTCCTTCAGTGTCCGTGTGCCCTGTGTCGTGAACACAGTATCGAGGACAGAACTAAGATTCGTGAAGTCGTCCGACCGATCCTCTTTAAACCGTTTCAAGCGTGGCCGCCCCGTCTTTTTAGTTGGCCAGAGTATTCGTTTGTCTGTAATCAGCTGCGCCATTGTTTCACGCGAATAACGCCAGCCGTTTTCCGGACATGTGTAAGTAATACCCGTGTCCGGGTTAACTAAATCGTAGTGAAGGTTCGGACGCTGCTCCTTACTCGCGAGACCAGTCAGATCAGCGCTCCACCATTCGCCCCGTGGATCATTATCCGGATTCTTAAACTTAGAAAAGTCTATCTCTTGTCCGCGCAAACGAACTGCAATACGGCTATAGACCAAAACGTACTCGTGATCTACAGACAAGCCATGTTTTGCTCGACTATCGACGGTTTGACGGCGTTTCCAAATTAGCTGCCCGATAAACGCCTCTTCCCCATAGACCTCCCCGCACAGTTTGCGCAGATTATCGATCTCCGCATCGTCGATGCTTATGAAGATCACCCCATCCTCCCGCAGCAGATTCCTCGCCAGATAGAGCCGCGGGTACATCATGTTGAGCCACTTGGAGTGAAACCGGCCGTCGGCCTCAGTGTTCGTGCCGAACTTGCGCCCCTCCGCATCCACCTGTCCGGTGTATTCGAGGTAGGTCTGCAAGCTCTCGGTGTAGTTGTCTGGGTAGATGAAGTCGTTGCCGGTGTTGTAGGGCGGGTCGATGTAGATCATCTTGATCTTGCCGAGATAGCTCTTCTGCAAGAGCTTGAGTACCTCCAGGTTGTCGCCTTCGATGATGAGGTGCTCCGTCTGGTCGAAGTTCACGCTTTCTTCAGGACAGGGCCGCAGCGTGGCGAGGCTTGGCATCTGGATCGTCTTGAAACAGTCGGCCTTGCCCGGCCAGGTCATGCCGTAGCGTTCCTTGCCGACGTCCACCGATTCGCCCAGCGCAAGTTTCAGCTTGGCGAAGTCGATCTTGCCGCCTTCGGTCCGCACTTCCGGAAAGAGCCGCAAGAGTTCCTGCCGTTTGTCTGCGGCGATGTCATGGGAACGCAGGTCGAGTTTGTCGGGCTGGTCGATCATGATGCCCTTCCTCTGATTGTTGTTCTCCTCATTGTCGTGCCCGGAAGTAGCGCCGCTTCGGGTCCTGTGGACTTGTGCCGACCTCGCGCACCAGCCCCCGTTCCACGAGCTTGACCAGCCTGGTACGAGTGGCACGGGCCGTACGTTCGATGGCGGCAGCGATTTCCTGAGTCGAACGTCCGTTACCATCGGCCAGAGCGTCCAAAATGGCCTGATCCGTCTTATCCATCAGGAGGGGACCGGTGCGTTCCGTATGCAGGATCACGCGAAAGCGGGTGCCGACTTCCTCCAGCCTTGGGGCTGCCAGCCCAACGTCGCGACAGGCCGCCGTCATGCGCTGGATGCCGCTGCCCCACTGTTCGATCAGTCCGAGTTCGTGGAAGACTCGACCGATGACACGGTTGCGCAATTTGGAGATACCGTGGCGCAGATCATCCACCGTCAGGCCGAACGGCAGCAGTCCGGGATTTTCTACTTCGAGCCGGTCATCGAATATGGACACCCGGATGGGTGCGCCGCGCTGCGCATAGTCCGCATGAACCACGGCGTTGATCACGGCCTCACGCACTGCCGCGGGCGGCAGATTCCAGCGTTCCTTGCGACGCACGGCACCGATCTCCACCCCGTGCACGGCATGCTTCTGCACGAAGGCGACGGCCTCTTCGACGGCTTGTATTGGATGACGTCGAATTTCCGCACTGTCGGCAATATGGGTTTTGTCCGCCCCGCGAAAACGGCCGGCCTGAATCCACGCATCGGGAAAGAACCGCTCCCGCTCCTTGCCGAAGAGCAACATTCCGCCGACGGTCGGCACCGTCCGTCCCTGGTGCTTCACCACAAGGCGGAGCGTCTCCATATCCGATCGTGTGAGCTTGCGTACCGGTGCAAACGACTCGGAAGCTGCTCGGAAGTCGAGGGCTTCAGAGTCGAGTTCAGGCATCGCCTGTTCGTCATACGCTTCGCCACGAGCGAAGCGCCGCAGCTCTTCGATCAGTTCCCGGTCGGCCCTGCGATTGGTGGAGCCGACCCGCACATAGACCCCGCCTTCCAAACCAGCGCTCTTGAGGTAGTGCGGTCGCATCGCGCTGGGGTAGACCTGCACGGCCAGGACATGAGTGCGGCGCCATGGCAGGATCTCCAGTTCTGGGACCAGGCGCGGGAGGATGCCATCCCTGATCAGACTGGCCAAGCGCTCCTCCGCGTCCAGCGGCTCGCGCACGCCCACCACGTGACGGGTGCCGTCTTCTACGCCGATTAACAGGATACCGCCGGCCGTGTTCGCAAATGCGACAAGGGCTCGTAGCAATCCATCGGGAGAGGAGAGATCACGTTTGAACTCGAGCGTCTTGCTCTCAGGCTGTTTCAACAGATCGAGGAGGTCCATCGCTCGGAAGTATACTCTGAAGCCAGCGGGACCTCCAGACTTCCGTCTCGCTTGAAGGACCCCTTGATCCGGTCCTGTATAGTCGGCTGATTGCAAGGTTAGGGGTCGGCTGATTGAAACCTGTTGGATCGGTCCCCCCGACACCTCACAGGTCCGACGTGGTTGATGGGGGCACGTCCATCGCGCGCTCGACTCGGACGCGCTCGGACGTCTCCGGCTTCCGAGTCCACCGCGTTCACGACAGCGTCCATCGCAACGTGAACAGCGGTTCCTGTTCCAGCGTCTGCTCCAGCCGCTGACTGATCTCGTCCAAGATGGCGTCCTTCTGGCGGTCAATCTCGCGACTCGCCTGGTCGAATGCGCGCCATGACTCGTCGCGCTTGCCTGCCAGCACCCGCACTTCGCGCTGT
>JANDJJ010000160.1 GCA_024330945.1 Nitrospira sp.
TTGGGTGAGGCGAATTTGCTCCGGTTCTTTTTCCTTGCCGCTGCTTTATGGTGCGAGAGCGGTTGGTGGCCATCGAGCCCCAAGATTATCAACTCCTGATTCCTTTCCGCCAGATCTGCTTGCATTTCCTGTAGTCGTGACATGACGGTGTGATCGACTAGGCAGGTCTCGGACAAGTCAAGCTCGACGCGGGAATGTGTTTGAAAATGTTCATGAAGCTTGCGGCGTAGCGTAATCCACGTGGGAAAAATGGCGGCATGCTTGACTGAAAGACGCACCGAACCGTCCGGAGCGGGTCTCTCTTCATGATGCAATCGGAACAGGGAGGCCGGCGATGCTCCGTTCACAAGGTGCACAAGGATGTTGACCACGATGCCGATCGCGATGCCGGCCAGCAGATCAATAGCCAGTACCCCCACGACGGTGGACAAGAAGATCAGCAACTGCTCTTTTCCGACGTGATACACGTGCACGAATTCCGCCGGCGCGGCCAAGCGAAAACCCGTGATGACCAGCATGGCGGCCAGCGCGGCCAGCGGAATCTCATTGAGGAGTCCCGGAAGAAGGGCCACGAAAAGCAACAGGAACATGCCATGATAACAGTTGGCGAACCTGGTGCGGGCGCCATTGTCCACGTTCGCTTTACTGCGCACGATTTCCGAAATCATGGGCAAGCCGCCGATCAGAGCGGCAACGGTGTTGCCAATCCCGACGGCCGTGAGATCACGGTTCAGGTCAGCCTTTCGCTTCCAAGGGTCAAAGACCTCGACGGCTTTGGCACTCAACAGGCTTTCCAGACTACCGATCAGAGCGAATAAAACCACGTATTTCATGCCCGTTCCCGTGAAGACGCCGGAGAAATCCGGAAACGCCATGGCGTTGAGCATGCTGAGTGGAACATTGACCAGGTAATTGGGGCCCACCTGATATTCGTGGTGGTTGAAGGTATAGGCATGGGGATGGTCCAGATCGAAGTAGAATTCCAGCGGGATGGCGATCATGAGCACGATCAAGGGGGCGGGGAACTTTTTGAGCGCGCCGCTCTTGATGTATGGATAGCCCGCCAGGATGGCAAGGCTGATCAATCCGATCAATCCGATTTCTGGGTTCATTTCCATCACGAACGTGGGGATTTCCATGAGCAATTCCAAGGGTTCGCCCTTGGCGCTCAGCCCCATCATGATCGGAAACTGCTTGGCGATGATGATGATGCCGATGGCCGCCAACATGCCGTGAATGACGGACGTCGGGACCAGCTCGGCCAGGATGCCTGCCCGGAAGACTCCGAAGAAAATCTGGACAAGACCTGCCGCTACGCCGACGCCCAAGGCGAGACGATAGGCTTGGTAGTCGGCGTCCGGATTGGCGCCGGCTGTAAATCCGAACTCGGTCACACAGCCGAGGGCGATGACGATCAGCCCCGCCGCCGGGCCCTTGATGGTGAGCTCCGAGTTGCTCATGGTGGCGCCGACAATCCCACCGATGATCGCCGTGAAGATTCCGGCGATCGCCGGATAACCGCAGGCGAGAGAAATGCCCAAGCAGAGCGGCAACGCGATGAGAAACACGAGGAAGCCCGAAAGGAGGTCGTAACGGAGATACCGCTTCATTCCCTCCAACGTGCCTTCGGGCGTCTCTGTCCCTGATGGCCTGTCGAGTGGAATCGGGGTGGGTGTCGTCATGATGACCTGCCTTACCAAATAAAAAAGCCAGCGGTGCCCCTCTTTTTGTGAGGTAGGCACTCGCTGGCTCGTAGTACTTTCGGCCAGGAGAAGCCGAAAATCTTACACAGCCGACGCAGAAGGAACCGACACAGCCCCGCTGCAATTGGCCCCGCCCCACCTAACAGGTGAGCGGAACGGCGCCTTTGTGGGGGGAGGTTTATACCAACCTTCAGGTCGAAAATGCAAGTCCCTCTTTGTGGGGAACCTGATTGAACCGATGGTCCGCCTGCCGAAAGCGGAAGAGTTAGGAGGGTGAACCAAACGGATACCCGAGAAACTATTGGGTAGGATCGGTCGGTTCTTTGTTGACGAAGGGGGGAGAGGGGACGGGAGTAGAGGATCGTGCCGCCGAGGACGCGTCAGCCAATAACCGTTCGGCTATCTGGTCGGCAACCCGGTCCACCACCGGTTGGGTGGGACGGAAGAAACCTGTCTCATATTCGTGAGTCCAGATCGGTCGTTTAGTGGTTGCGTCAAGGAGACGAACCATGCCGATCCCCGCATATTGGGTATTGAGGCTGCCCTCTAATCCAAAGAAACTTTCCATCCCAAAGTACCACCGTTGGAAACCGGCCACGCCGGTCAACAGCGCATCCGCCTGATCCGGGCGATCTACAACCACGAAGCGGCCTGACCGGGTCAATTTTTGTCGGATCTTTTCTTTGACAAGATCTGAGCCCTCTACAAGATGGGGGTCTTCCCCATGGGTGAGATCCTCGATGTAAATGGTGCGAACGGACGCCAAGGCGGGAAGGTCGCGCACGATGTCCCTAGGAATGCCAAATGTGCGATGACAGGCCACGAGCGAGCTCAGGCATGCGGCGAGCGCCAGCATGCCGAACACAAGACTCCTTGTCCGGTGGTCTTGAAAATGAGGGGAGTTGCTCCGGCGCGTCATTCCCACACCCCACGCACGAGTTGACGAGTTAAAGGGATCAGCAGTTGCGGTTTTGGGACGCGGTTCTTCGAGAAGTCTGGCGGTTCGTGCACTCGATGGCTCTCTTCCCTAACAGCCATTGGTTACCTTTGAACGAATAAGCCGGCAGCTAAAACCGATAGATCACTCCCAGCGAGACATTGGTGTTATGGTCATGCGTCTGGTGAAAATTCTGCTGACGATTGGATCGCTGGACGGTGAGTGTCAAGGCAGAATGGTCCGTCAGTTGATACGAGAGTCGTCCGCTCCCGAGAAAAATATTTTCATGGCCGTTGAAGCGCTCGTCCTCCGGATTGCGGTGGTGAAGTGATTGCGCTCATAGTGGAAGTCCATTTCGAGTTCCACGTGCTCCATAAGGTCGACTTCCAGGCCGATGGATGCGAAATGATGCACATAGGAGGCGTCCTCGCGTAGTTCAACCTGGTGGCGGCCATCAGCGAGTCCGCGCTCATAGTGATAGCCCAGAATCACCCTCGTATGGTGGTTGACGTGATACAAGAGATGCGGGCCGATCCGCCACAACAAGGTATCCCGATGGGCAAACGGGTCATTGAAGCGGCGAATCCCGACCCGGCCGAGCCATTGGAGTTCCCAGTGTTCGGAGAGGCGATGATCCAACCGGATGGTACCCAAATGAGAGGTAACCCGCATGTCCTGGAGATTATGGTCAAATCCTTGCAGTTCGGTTTGCCCAAGCAGTTGGTCGGGAGCCGTAAAGTACCGGAGTCTGAGAATCGTCTGGGGTGTGAAACCGTGGGTGGCTTCGAGATAGACCGAGCCTTGGCTGAAATCAGGGTTCCTCGCATACACAAATCCGCGTACCCTCGCTGAAAGCTCCGTTTCTCCGAAGGAAGAGGGAAGCAGCTTCGAAATACGGACATAGGGCTCGAAGACCATGTCCTTGCCGATGCCGGTTCGAGAGACATCCAAGACGGGTTGCGACGGATCACCATCGAGACTCGATCGGCGGGTGGCCGAAAAAAGCGCGACGTCATCGGTGTAGAACAACGAGCCTCCGCCGGTGACCGACCACCCGATATTGGGTGGGACGGCCGTTGCGGGGGACACCATGCCTAACAAGAAAAGAAGTCCCATGACCGGGCCCTTCAGCGTGAAGGACCGGTGTCGGTGCCGCTACATTGCCACAGTGCGGTGTGACAGGATCGTCCTATGGAGATCGGCCGGGAGACTGGTAGATTGGCGATGGCCTTGCGAACCGGCCGGACGCCTCAAAGGCTTGCACCACAAGACACCTTGTCCCCTTTGACTCCTCCATGGGTGATTCACAATGATGCCCGGCCTCCTCGTGGGATCATCGCAGTGGGAGCAAGGAAAGCAAAATTCGCGCAGCTCATTATGGTTTCCGTCGGCCACGGTGCAGAGGGTCCTCTGTCTCCGACGGTCTCATAGCAGGTAGTCAGGTAGTAAGGATGGCGGCACGTAGAGTGGGAAGCACCTTTCTTCTTTTGCAACGCTCGCCTTATAATCTCGTCGCGCCGGTGGCCCATGGAAAATGCGATCCGAAACGCCGTCATCAAGTTTGAACAAGAGTTCATGGGACGAGGGCCGGATGAGGTCCGGGCCTTCATTGTGCGGGATCTGGTGGTTGTCCGGTTAAAAGGAATCCTGACCCCGGCTGAGCGCCAATTGGCCAAAACGCCCGAAGG
>JANDJJ010000161.1 GCA_024330945.1 Nitrospira sp.
CGATGAGAGGTTTGCCCTTGGCCGCCAAGACCGATCGAGCCGCCTTGGAGGCGATCATGGTCTGAACGTGCAGCAGATTCATGACACGGCTTTCGACAAGCTGCGCCACCGGCAGCGGCGCGACCACGCGGAGAATCGGCTCATGCGGGAAAAACGGTGTCCCCTCCGGCATGGCCGCCACATCGCCGGTGAATCGCACGGTCTCCAAAAAGTCCAGCAGTCGGCGATTGAAGAGTTTGGTCTGCTCCAGCCAGGCCAATTCCTCTTGGGTGAGGTGGAGGGTGGCGAGAAAGTCCAGGACCTGCTCAAGGCCGGCGGCGAGCAGAAAATTTCGGTGGGGCGACAGTTTTCTGACAAAAAATTCGAAGACGGCCGGTTCGGTCATGCCTCGTTCCAGATAGGCTTGGGCCATCGTGAGTTCGTAGAGGTCGGTGAGCAGGGCGCTTCGGGAGGGATTCATGGGGTCAAATCCTCCAATCGGATTGGGACGGCACCCAGGTGAATCATCTCTTGCTCGGCCCGTTTGCCGTCATCGGGCCGGACGTCGACCGCCTTGATCGCGTCCGTCAGCAAACGGACGGTATAGCCGAGGGAGAGGGCATCCTTGACGGTATTGAACACGCAATAGTCGGTCGCCAGTCCACCGATGAAGAGCCGTTGGATGCCCAGAGCGTGAAGATGGCGGTGGAGGGCCGTTCCTTGAAAGCCGGAGTAGGCGTCCTGGTCCGGATCGATGCCTTTGTAAATGACTACGGCGGATGCCGGAATCGGAAAGTGATCGGGCGGCAAGGCGCCCTGTGACCCGGCCAGACAGTGAGGCGGCCAGGGTCCTCCTTGCTGTTGGAAAGAGCAATGGTTCGGAGGGTGCCAGTCCCGTGTGAGGAAAATCGGCAGCCCTCTTTCATGAAATCGGCGGACATACTCGGATAGTATCGGGACGATGGCTTCACTGCCGGCGACGCCGAGCGGGCCGCCTGGGAGGAAGTCATTTTGGATGTCAACAAGGATCAGGGCGTCGTGAGAGTCGAGCGATTCCATACGCGACGTCATCTTTAGAGAGAGCCCCGATTATGGGCCTCTGTGGGCGAGCAGACGTGGAGATCGGCATATCCTTGGTCCGTCGGCCAGCCCTCTTTGCCAGGTGCGCATCGAACCGAGGACAATACCATGCTCGATCACCCGCAGCAGGTCCTCATCCGATTTGAGGAGCGACCGAACATGGCGAAAATCAGCCGGCGGAAGGGGCAGGGTCTCCGCTGACGGCCCGTTTCCCTCGCCCGTGTTTCCGTGGCAAGAGCGGCAGTGATGGGCATCAATCGCGTTCCCCCGTTCCGGATCGGGCGGATCCTCTGTGCGGAAAGACCGGCCGGTCGCACCGCGCCAATTGGAGCCACGGGCATCATCAGACCGATAAACGCGGCGGCCCTTCTGATCCCGAGCACGAACGCCCCTAGCTTTTCTTGCTCGTGTGCGCGATGAACGGACTGAAGAGCTGTTCCAGTCTCCTGCTCCCACAGGCCGGGCAGGCCACGTCTCCCTGTTCATGCGCCTTGAGCGTCACCACCAGGAGCGATTCCTTTCCGCAATCGAGACACTTGTACTCGTACATGGGCATGGCCGGTTCCCTCTCAACTGAAGATCATCAATGGATAGGCTCCTTGGTGTAACAAAGCGTGAGAGACACTGCCCAGCACGAGCCGTGAGACGCCTTTTCGTCCTCGGGACCCCATGAGGATGAGGTCGGGCTGCCAGGCTCCGGCTTCCTTCAAAATCCCTTCGACCGGCGTCCCTAATGAGACAACGACTCTAGTTTCGTGGCCGAGGGGAACCAATTTGGTGGCGGTCTCTTTGAGAAAGTCTTCGGCATCCCGCAGCGCCTCGGTTTCCATCTGTTTGGCAATGGCGTCATCGACGGGCCATGGTGGTCTCGTGTGGGGCAAGACGGTGAACAATGTAATGGTGGGCGGATTGCGGAAAGGGCGTCGCTCAAGAAACTGCACAGCATGTTCCGCGTCGGGTTGACCTTGGAGGGGAAGCAGTACCTTGTCCAACGCTTTCAGCGGACCGCGAAGAATCAGCTTGGCGCTCGGAGCGAACGTCAGGACGCGATGGGCCACGCTGCCCAACAGCCGTTCCTTGATCGGCCCGAAGCCGCGTGTCCCGAGCAACACCAGATCTACCTTGTACTGCTCGGCCAGCGCGATGATTTGATCCGCCGGCGATCCGATGACCAGATGCTTGGTCACCGGCCCAACTTCCATTGGAAGCAGTGACACGATCCGCTCCACCAGTCTCGTGCCCTCTTCCCGCATAGAGCGCTCGGTCGTCTCATAGAATTCCCGCGTCACTTCGGGAATCATGGAAGGATAGGCCGGCGTTGGGACGTCCAAGACGTGCACGATGTGGAGTTCGTCTGCACGGCTTAGATACCTCAGCGCACGGACCGCTTCGTATGAGTGGTCCGAACCGTCGACTGCGAGCAAAAGTTTCATGAATGTCACCTTCCTTTTGCAGAAGCATCGAAATGATGAGCTTCATGTGTCTCATCGGCTGAACCGCTCTCCCCAACGGCAACGTGCTTTCATCTCGTAAATCCGACTCAGCAAATCCGATGCCGTTTCCACACGGCTGCGTCCGGCGTCAGCGGCAAAAATAAAGAGCGAAGAGACAAGGGGAGTTCCACTTCGAGTCGTTCGTCACCGTAAAAGTCGTTTCATCAGTGGGGCCTTCTGCTACATTGATAAGGATTGTAGCTGTAGCAAGGAGCCCCCTTCTGCGAAGATTGAGGGGCGACAGCCCATTTGCCCTCGTCACCCTCCTTCACGTAAAAAGAGATAGAGTTCCGGCTGAGATTCCCCCGAATCGTGCGGCCACTATCGCCCATGCGATGCAGATTCTTCAAGTGGCACCGCCCTTGCTGGTTCCCGGTAGAGAGGAGAATCTATGGTTCAACAAGCCGGTCTCTTCAAAAAGATCCTTGTGCCGGTCGATTTCTCGCCCTGTTCGGACGAAGCCTTTCGAGTCGCCTGCGAGGTGGCGCGCTTATGTGGGGCCGAGCTGACGGTCTTACACGTCATCGATACGGGAGCCTTGGCGGCGTTCAACCGGCTGGGACTCGTGGCCGTCCCGTCCGATGCGACGGCTCAACGACGGAGGCTGCGTCACCATGCCCGCCTGAAGGCGCGCCGGTTGTTGGAATCGAAAGATGCTAAGGGGGTGGCGCTCGCCCGTACCATCGTCGAAGGATCCCCGTTCGTCGAGATCGCCAAGGCCGCTCGCGCGGGGCGCGTGGATCTGATCGTGATGGGCAGCTACGGCGGGCGAGCGGGCAGTGTGGACAAGATCTTTTTCGGCAGCACGGCGGAAAAGGTCGTCCGCACCGCCGGCTGCCCCGTGTTGACCGTTCCTCTGCCGGCCACCGGCGGGCAGCCGGTTTCCACGTAACGAAAGGAGAAATCATGATCAAGCAATGGGCTCGCTGGTGGACGGGAGTCGTGATCGCCGGTCTGACGGTCTGGTTCCCCGGTCCGTTAGGGAGCATGCAGGTGCCGGAAAGACTGGCGCGATCAGAGTCCGAACAGGTGGTGGAAGTGACCATCAAGGACTACAAGTTCAGGACCAAGCAGGGGGCGTTACGCCTTGGACTTCCGACGGTGATCAAGGTGCGGAACGAGGATGCGGAGCGGCATGATTTCGGCTCGACGATGTTCGAGGGGCTTTCCACGCAGATCGAACAGAACGGGGTGATCGTGTACGGACGGGGGTTGGGCGGGGTCTTTCTTGATCCGAATCGCGGCGCGATCGTGCGGTTTGATCTGTCCCGTCCGGGGAGACATGAGTTCCGCTGCTCACTTCATCCGACCATGACGGGGGAATTGTTGATCTTGAGCACGGAGGCCGTCTAATTGGGAAGGCAGGATATGGAAGGAGAGGCGGCTCCTCCGATCGTGCTCGCGCAGAGCCCGGCGATGAGTGTCGAACACATTCTTCTGGCGACGGACTTTTCAGTTCATGCGGAGCGGGCGGAGGCCTATGCCTGTTCGCTGGCCGAAACGTGGGGAGCCGAGCTGACGATCATGAGCGTCTTGGAATTCGATCCGGGGCTGAACCCGGACTACCCGGTCAACCAATTGTACTTAAACGAGTTGATGAAACAGGCTACACAGGATTTGGACGCCGCCAAGGGGCGCGTCGGGGAGCGGGGGCTCGTCGTTCGGTCACGTCTTGCCAGGGGTATCCCCAGCAAGGAGATCGTGGCCGCGGC
>JANDJJ010000162.1 GCA_024330945.1 Nitrospira sp.
ATCGACGGCCATGCCATGGTAGCCGTCCCACGCCGGCAACGGATCAAGCCCGATGATATTTTCAATGGGATTCGCCAACACATCCGCCATCGTCTCGGCCGGAGACCGACTAAACTCGCTCCGTTTGGGAAAACCCCGGCGCCGCCCCTCATTGGCCATCTTGTATGCGGCGTCGTAATAGGCGGCGTAGCCGTTCAACCGACGTTGTTTGGGCAAGGGAAACCGCGAGACAAGGCTTGCATAGAATGAGTGCGCGTCTTCGGTCTCGGCTTGCAGTTGAGCGTCGTATGAGGCGGCGGCCCAGGCAAGTTCGCTGTGCATCGGCCAACGGATCGAGAGTTCCGCCTGGCTCAACGGCCTGAGCAGATGGGACAACCTGCCGACATGGTTGGCGTCGAAATCGGGGTCGGCCAAGAGCCCCGACGCCACCGTCGCGTCGTCGCGGACCGCTTGAATCGCCAGCACCTTGATCGGAAGGGTTTTGGCCTGGGCCAACACGATCCGCCAAGCCTCCATGTCCGCTTCCAGCCTCTCTATGCCGACGTCGGTCTGCTGAAGGAATCCCTCCGCAATAT
Organism: Nitrospira sp.; assembly: GCA_024330945.1. GTDB lineage: Bacteria > Nitrospirota > Nitrospiria > Nitrospirales > Nitrospiraceae > Nitrospira_D. Next base: position 576 of record JANDJJ010000162.1, read on the forward strand.
ACAGATGATGGGCGAACGTGATCGAGTCGCACGGCGGAGCCACGGCTGATCCGAATCCCCAGTCTTCAAACGGCAGGCGTTGCCACTGCCTATACCGACCGAGCATCGCCTCTCCTTGACCGACCCATCCATTGAGAAGAGCGCGGTTCGCCTTCAACGCTCCGACCGGATCTTTCCCCCTCATCCATCCGCTCAGCACTCTCGCGGAGGCATGGCCATGATCGGTGGGAGGAAGTCCGTCTTGATCTCCGAAACATGCTCGCTCTCGATTGTTCGCACCTTGTCGCTCTGCATGCAGCCTCAATCCCGCCTGGATCGGATCCTGCCCGGCTGGCGCATCGAATCCCAGTAGCAACAGGTAGCCATTCATATGGGGATCCGACAAGGTGCGCGGAGGAGCGGCCGTGAGACGTTGATAGAGAGGAGATGGCGCTTCTTCCATCGCGACCCACGTCAAGCCGACCGCCACGATCCCCAACACAACCGCGACACAGGCCAGAGAAACCAACGCGACAAGGGACAGGACCATCGCGCTCGTCGTGGAGACACAGGACCGAAGCCATTCAGAGACTTGGGCCCCGACGCGACTCAGGAACCCCGGCCGTTTTGTCTTGATCCGTTTCGTCGGCGAAGGAACCTCCGCCTTTCCACTTTGAGACTCGCCGGCCGCCTCAAATAACACGTCGATGGCCGTTGAAGCGGTCGACGTGAAAGTGCTGCGCTCTTGATCATTCGCCGGAAGTCTCGGCTGAATCTTCCCTGTCGAGGAAATCTTCTCAAACGATGAACGGACCGGCGGTTCATCGACCGGTCGAATCGGCCTCCAACCTGCAGCCGTTTCCTCCGCACGTGGCGCCGGCTCACTCGGCAATTCCCTGGCCACGTCATCGGGTGGTTTCCCGGCTGCTTCCTCGTCATTGAAGTCCTGGATTGCCGGTTCCTCTGTCACACCATAGAAAGGCGCCTCGGGCGCAGTCTCGCTCTCCAAGGGGGACTCAACCGCCTCTTCAGATTCCTCCTCTTCGAGTTGCTCTCTCGACTCCCCACCCTCAACCAGCGTCTCGACAAGAATCGGTTGATCCGTCCCGCCCGCCGTATTGGAGGTCGCCGCTTCCTCCTCAGACGGCATCGGGACCTCGACCGCTACGGCCGCTGTTGACGCTCGTTCATCGACGACCCCTTCATCGAACACGTCGAAGACCGGCTTGTTGGTATCGGTCTCGTTCGCGCCCGAGTCCGTCACCGGAGCATCGAGGGTCACGCAACTCTGCTCTTCCATCCCCTCTCTTCCCTCCTCTGATTCTTGAGACGGAGACAGGAATGAAAGAATGGCAAATGAAGGAGTTCCTCCTGTATCGGCGATCTCCTGTTCGAGAACCGGTTCAGGGTCGTCCGCGACCGACGGCGCAGCGGCCATGGAATCGACTGGCGTTTCCGATGAGTCGATCCGCTCCGCGACCGCAAGCTCGACGGCCCCTTCGTCCCGCTGCGCTTCGGGAATTTCAATCGTGGCATCCGGAACGTGATCCCAAGGGACCGGCGCCTCCTCCGACGTCACCCGAACCGTTTCATCCTGCCAGGACTCCCCATCTGCTTCATTCGATTCATTCGACAGACCGTCTTCTTCCAACATCATTGAAGCGAGGGCGTCGGTCTCAGGCCGAATGGAAAACCCGGGCGGCTGCTCGATCGCGTAGAGCTCATCGGTCGTCGGAGAGGCAACCTCAGCGGCCGGTCTTTCTTCTGTCTGGTCGGCAGGGGACAATTCTTGAACCGTGTCCAGCGTGCCAACCATGGTAGGGTCTGCATCGCCGACTTGCTCTCTCCAGACCTCTGTGGCCGGCCGGGACGGACGATCGTCCGGACCAAGCAGTTGCTCACATGGCTGAGTCGGTTCTTCGGCCACGTGGCTGGGCAGGGCATCCAGCACAGCCTCTTCCGCCATTGGAGGGGACAGGTCGTCTGAAGGGGAGAGGTCGTCATCCGAAAGGGTCGGCGGTGGCGTCCCAGGCTCGACGGCATGATCCACGTCGGTCGGCAAGGCGAGCGTCGAATCGGCCGATAAGCCGGAAACTTCGGGAACCGGCTCACAGGAGATCTCACCCTGTCCATTCACGATCACGTCCGGAACACACGTCGTCGCACCGGACAGCACCGTGGGCACATCGCCGGCCGGTTCATCCGACAACCATCGCGCAGCCCTGTCGGTGACCGTGGCTCCATCAAGCGACGACGATTCTGTTGATTCAGAATCGAAAGCGGTCTCTACGATGTGGCCTTCCGATTCCGATTCCGATTCCGATTCCAGCTCCGACTCGACGGTCGATTGCCTCTCGCCAGGCAATGGATCCGGCAGCCATTCGGCGCCGTTTGTTTCAGCACCGTTTCTTTCAGCCGGCGGCTCTTGCGGCCGAGTCGCGTCTCGGAAACCGTCGTCGATCGCCCCATCCTCGACGGTCGCCCCTCCACTATCGACGATTTCACCGGCATCGACGATTTCACCGGTAACGGCGACGTCATCAGGGCCGACGACGTCCCCGGCAAGACCATCGTCGCTTGACGACGGATCGTGCATAGACACATCTTCGGGCCTGGCGATAAGTTCACCGGTTTGCGGATCAAAATAACGATTCAAACGGATGGCGGGGGAAGACGCCGGAGCAAGGTTCCTGATTTGTTGATACAGCCTGGCCGCGTACCGAGGATCATCGGGATCAGGATCTTCCATCAAGATGTCGATCGCCTTGGCGTATTCGGCGACCGCATCCAATATCTGCCCTTTATCTTGATAGATTGAGCCGAGTTTTTCGAGATAGGGAACACATCGGGGCCCGGCCGCCAAGTACTCTCGCAATAAAGACTCCGCAAGCCAATAGTCTTGCCGTGCAAACGCTTCATCGATGAGCGAGTCAAATGCTTGTTTGGCCGGAATCAGGCTGCCCAGACGAAGATGAAGGGTCGCAAAAAGCCGGCGCGCCTCCATGTTATGGGGGTCCATCGCCAGCAATTCTTTCAGCGACGCCGACGCCCGCCCATACTTCCCCGCGTTCATCTGCGTGATGGCTTCTTCCAGCAGGTCGGTCTTGCGGCCATAGCCGGAACCGGCCTGCTTCAGCCCACGCATGCGGCCTGTCTCGCTCTTGTCCTTCTCTTTTAATGGTCTTTTTTTATTCGGTGGCACCGTACAACCTTAGCAGACCGTCCCGGAATTGTTGGGATCTTGCCGCGCTGTTTGTTCTCGCTGCGCCGAGAGCTGCATCCGGTAGCGCGGAAGGTCAAAAAGAATCGGGTGATTCTGCAATAGAAATGCCTGATCTTGAGCCTGGTCGTTCTCGAAGATGTGCCTGAAAAGTGAGCGGTTACCCTGCGTTAGTTCAACCTGATGAATAATGCCTTTCATTTCTCCCATGGCCTGTACAAATAGGTACAAATGAAGGCCTCGATTGAACGGGCCGACCGCGGGACAGGGGGGTCGGATATCCACCAGATCTCGATAGGCCGAGGAGTTACCGGCACAGATTATAATCATCCGGCGGTTCCGGCGAGAAAGGTAATCCGATTTCATA
>JANDJJ010000163.1 GCA_024330945.1 Nitrospira sp.
CAGCCGCCCGGTGGGCTCTCCACCACGTGGGACCATGTTCCCGCCGACAGGCAGGCCGATAGAGACACCTGTCACAATAGCCGTCCGGCAGGATAAAAAACCGCCCGGTTCGGATACCATCAATCAAAGTGCTCAACGTCTTCCGAATCAGGAGACCGGTGTCAGACGACCACGACGGTCGCTCGAACGTCGAGCGGCTGATGCTGGGCACCCACTGTGGCGCGAGAAAGAAGAACTGCACCAGGTCCGGCAAAGAAGATCCCTCTACGGAGAGGCAACTGTAGAACGGCGGCTGCAATCGGTACCCCCGAACCGCCGATTGCACCAGATTCCGATCTTCTGGCTTCATGTTTGACCCGAGCTTGAGCTTGTAATCGATCACACGCAGCGCGCCGGACACTCGGTGTCGATCCAGCCGATCGATTCGCCCCCGAATGTTCACCGGCTCTCCGTCAAGAACATCTGGAAGCAATCCCTCTGCCTCTACCTCAAACGCCACGGGACTATACGGCTGCTCGGCCTGTTCTTCTTGATCAGCCGCAATCGCCTCACGCACCAATCGACCGACTGACTCCTTGGCTATTTCCCACAGCAGATAAGGGCCCACCCCGTGCCGGCTTTCCAGCTCGTTCGCCGCCTGTTCGACAGCCGCGGTAATGATCTGGTTCAGTGTATCCTCCTCCACCTCTGCGTCAGGCCATTTCACTTGCACCAACCGTTCGTAAGAGAATCGTAATGCAGCATGGCAGAGGCTCCCGAGGAGAGCAGCGTCCGGTCCTGGCCCGATCACCATACGGGTGATTTCCAATCGCAGCACATCGGCGGCGAAATACTGAAAGGGACAGCGGGCATACCGTTCAAGCGGCGTCGGCGCAATACCCTGCTTAAGCACCCATCGCCAATGGGTATCAAGATAACCCGTCAGGCCGTCAAACTCGTTCAACTCATGCTCATCAGCTTCAATTCGACCGATGGCCTTAGCCACCTGCCGAAATGTTGTTCCATCACACCCCACGGCCGTCATAAAGTCGGTGGGATCCTTGCCGTTGATCACCAACCATTGGATGAACTCGGTCGGCGGGACCAAGAACCGCTCCGCTGGCCTCCGGTGTAGTCGATCTGAGAGACGACGCGGCACCATTTCCACCGTCCGTTCTTCAAATCCGAAGAGCCGCCCAACCTCGTCAAGATAGGGAGATGCCGCCAACAGGCGGCCCGCTTCATCAGCCCGTTGGTAGGAGAAAACCAGTCGGTATCGAGCCGACCGACAGGCGAGGTGAAACAGCAACCGCTCTTCCTCGTAGGCCGCCAGTTTTTCATCTATTTTGAATCCCAGAGTAGCATCGATGACCCGCCGGTGACGATCGCGCAGAAATCCATCTTCGCGAATAGAGCGGGGAAAGGTTTGATCGTTCAATCCCAAAAGGAACAACGCCTTGAACGGCACGCCGCGAGCGGCCATGACATCCGAGACCATCACACCGGAACAGGAAGAGGAGACTGGCACTGTAGCCTTTTCAATCGTGTGAGTCAGCAATTCGACGAACTCCGCCCAGGTCAGCTCTTCATTGAGCGGCTCTAATTCCCTGAGAGAGGTCCAGATGCGATGAAGCACGTCCCATGCCACCATCTGATCGGTGACACGCTTATCTTGGCCGCTCAAGTCCTGATCAGGCCGGCGGAGGTGTCGATCAACAATGAGCTCACAAGCCTCTACCAACCGACTGATTGTGCCCTTCGATGGCAACGTGGAACAGTCTGCCATCAGCTCGGCGACGACTTGTCGAAGCAACGTGAGCGTTTCCGGCGCGATCGCCGGTATCTCCAACAGACCCTCCTCATTGCCGAGCACCATACGCTCCTGGCTCACTAATTCGAGCCGCTTCCATTCATCTGTTCCACGCGCGATGCGCAGCATGTAGACCACCAGTTTCCACTGTTCTGGTCGGTAGGCAGGCGATTGTTCATGAAAGAGCTCACTCCGGTAGAGGGGAGAGGTCACAACGTCGAGTAGCGACGGTGCGTACCATTCCACTAACGGTAATGCAACAAGCTGCAAGAGCAGTTTGCAGATTGGCTCTTCTATCAATGACCGAGAAGCTGTGGTCCGAAAGGGTACCCGGTACCGGTCAAAAACCGACCGAATGTGCGGCCCATAGGGATCAAGGGTACGGGCCACGACGCCGATCTCGTCGAACCGATAACCGTTGGTTTCGACCAGCTCAAGAATCCCGCGGCAAGCGGTCGCTAATTCTTCCTCCGGGCCAATCACGCTCCGGATGGCAATCTGAACCTCCCGGTTTTCATAAGGGGACGAGCCCTCGTTCGACACCGTCCTCTCTTCAACCATGGACGCAAGTGGTTTGATACAACGGTCGAAAAATCGACGGGCAAACTCATAAGCCGGATCATCTTCCAACGGAAAGAACAACGTTGTCTCTTTGGCTCGACTCACCGCTTCAAAGAAGGAGAGTTGCACCTGGGTCAGATCATAGAAACCGTAATAGAGCACTTCGTGAACGGGCTGAAGAAACAACGATGTCGCGACAACCGGGAACAGACTTGCAGCGAGATCATTTCGCGTGCCAACCCCCAGCGTTCGACCGGTCTCCATAACAGCTACGTAGAGGACCACGAGCGCCTCGAGCCACCCTCGATCATCTTCGTCGAAACACCCTTCGCGTACTCCCCGCATCATATGGTCAGGATCGACGAACGCATCTTTCAAATCGCGAATCGTGGCCCAGAGGGCAGCCCAGGTCCCCGCCGTGCGTCCAAGCCGCTGAAACGGCTCATGCTGCGAGAGCCTGTGGCAAACGAGATACCGAATCACCTGCTCAAAAAACAGTTCGTCAACCACACGCGGTACAGGCTCGACCGTTCGTTCATCAGCCAAGCGGAGAGCGAGCTGATGAAAGGTCAAGACGTGCAGGTTGAGCAGCGACAGCCGATGTTCGACAGTGAGCAAGGTCCGAAGCCGGTCACCCAGATGGTGAGAGGGAACCACAATCACGATCGGTGCCAACGGATCGTTAGCCTTAAGCCACCTGACTCGCTCAACTAGGGCCGATTCAAGGGTGGGATGAAATCGACCGGTGATGACCTTCAACATGGAAGGAGTAGTGGAAGAACAGGGAAGCCTTCCCCCTGGCAGACAGCCTCTGCAGTTCCATCTGCCAGACGAAGAGCCCACCAACGGCTGTTCGTCAGCCGGTCTCCGGCCCTAATAGTTCGCCGTTACAGTCCACGCAAGCCCAATCGCCATCCACAAACGACATCGGATCGCCGCAAATCGGGCAATCGGGCGGCGGCCCCTTGTCAAAGCGAGGAAGGACCGGCAGTTCAATATCGTCTTCGTCCATGATGTTCATCCTTCCCGCTGTTTGAGCTTCAACTGAAGGGCTTTTTCGGCACTTTCCCGGCTTGGCACACCGACAAAGGTCAGCCGGCCATCGATGATCGTGGCGGGAACTGCACGAACCGCATGACGTTCGGCCAGCTCTTGCCCATCTTTGGTCGCAATATCGATTTCGCGGTAAGAAAAACTGTACTTCGCACGCAACTGCTTCCACAGGCTCTTCGCCGAGGGACAGGCACCACAACTGGATGAAACTAACAACGTGACATTCGGCATAGTCTGTTCTCAACAACTGCAAGCCAACCGCGTCAAAATCTTAGCACCCCCTCAAAAGCCCACGCAAGCAACGGGATGTCACCCCCCGGGCAGAATTCCGCGATATCTCTCGCTTGACGATGCGAAATCCTCTCGCTTGGGCATCGCGCACGATCGCTTGCCTCACCTCGCGAGGCAAAGCCTTCGGTGTCTGCACGCCAAAGCAATCGCGGGGAAAATGTTTGATGAAGAGCGACGCCGTCTGGGCCGTCGCCCATGCGATCGGCGACCAAAGCCCGGTCTTCCGATGGAGCTGACGCAGACTGGGAACCGTCACGTCCCACCGGATCGTTCGCCGATGTCCGTTCTTGATCCCTTCGACCACCACAGCCGCCGCGAATCGTGCGTTGCGTAGGACTCTTGCCGCGATCAACTGCTCCACCACGTCCGGCGTCGGGGTC
>JANDJJ010000164.1 GCA_024330945.1 Nitrospira sp.
GCGTCCATGATCATCACCCGCGAGGACAATGAAGAGGAAGACGATGATCGGCTCTGGCCCATAAACGCTCGGTGTTGAAACGGCTGGTATTATGGCACGAAATGCTGGGGAGTCCGCCAAGGGAAAACATTGGCCGCGCTGTTCTCCGTTGTCGAACCGTGGCGAACTTGACAAAGGACGAAATTGATGAGCGAGACGACAGCCACGATGGAATAGATCGGCTCTTGCGGCATTCGGCCACAGAGATTCACGGATCACTGCCGACAAAATCCTCAGCCGACTCACCGCGGCCAGAAACCGCACTCAACTGTATCAGCGCGACCAACCGCCTCAGAAGGGGCGATCGCACGAAGGTCTCCCTCTACCGAGCTTCGCAAATAGTTTGTGTGGCTGGTGAATGGATCGCGGTGGCACCCAACATGCAGCAACGCATGTGGTTACTGCGTGAAAGCCGCGGACGACACCATCACTTCTTTGACCCATGAACCTTTCATGGGTCTTTCGTGGGAAGGAGGAAGCGATGCACCGACATACGTTGGGTTCTGTGATGCTAACCATCGTGCTTGCAACTGGTGTCCTGATCGCCGGCGAGTCGGCCTCTGCAGACGACAGGGGCAAGAAAGGAAAGGTCGAGATGGCGGAGGCTGCCAAGGTGTCGATCGATCAGGCCATCCAGACCGCCTTGGGGAAGATATCGGGCAAGGTCATCGAAGCCGAACTGGAGCACAAGTACAAGACGCTGGTGTGGGAGGTCGAGATCGTGACGCCCGAAAACAAGGTCGTGGAGGTCCACATCGATGCCGAGAGCGGGGCTGTCATTGACGTCGAGGAAGAAAAGCCCCAAAAAATCCGCTCGCCCAAAGAACGGTAGATTGCCGGAACTTTTTTAAGCGTAACTTTTTTAAGCAGGAGCAGTCTCCCGCCCTAACAACGCGATACGGTCATGGAGTGTCGCGGCAATCCATTGGTAGCGATCGGCTCCGCTCTCAGGGCTCTCCAGGAGAGCGGGGTCGATCGGTTCGCCGAAGAAGATCGTGACAGGTCGTCGGCGTGGCCACCAAGCACCGGTCGGGAGAGCCTCGAAGGTTCCCTGAACCCAGAGTGGGAAAATGGGAACCGGATAGGCCGCCGCCAACAACCCGATTCCTGACTGAAAGGGCTGGAGCCTTCCGTCTCGCGACCGTCCCCCTTCCGGAAACCAGACGAGGTTGCAGCCGCGCGCAAGGGCCGCCGCGCCCAGGGCGACATCAGCCAAGGGCCTGCCTCGTTGATCGATAGGCAACACCTGAACCGCGCGGCTGATCAACCGCATGAGGGGGTTCCTAAACATGATGCCGGTCCATCCTCCCCAATAGGTCCGATGCAGAATCTCATCGGGGAGAGCCGCGATAATCGCCAAGGGATCGAGCACGCTGGCATGGTTGGAGATCACGAGGCAGGGCCTTTCCATTCGTCCGATCTGCTCGCGCCCTTTCACTTCGAGCAAAAACACCGTCCGCATGAGCCGGCGAACCACACGGAATACGACCGTGCCCAGCCCCCACAGCACCCATCCTCGTTCTTCCAGCCATCGCCGCTGCCGTCGATCCAACAAGGATTCGGGCCGTTTGAGTTGAAGGACTGGATCGAGAGTTCCGCCTTTCACCTGCTCCGCTTCCATGGCCTCGCGCAACAGGTCGCGCACCGTGACAATGCGGGCGATGGCCTCTTCATGAAGATCGACACCGAGCTTGTCCCTCAGTTCCAATGTCAACGCCAGCCAGGCCAGCGAATCCAGGCCGAGGTCGAGCGTCATGTGCGTGTCCGGAGTCAATCGCACAGTGGGAAACCGTGTGGCCAACCACTTCCAGACGGCCAGCGCGACCTGGTCTTCCAGAAGTTGTCGATCCTCCGGCGCCATCGACTCAATGGCCATCGGACCGACCTCGACATGCGGTGATTGTCGTTCGCGCTGTTCCGCCTCAAACAGGTCTGTCAGTTTATGTCGTTGGAGCTTGCCCAGTCTGGTTCGGGGCAAGGGATCAAACCTGATGACGAAGTCCGTAAGGCGGCAGTAGGATGGCAACTGGCGCAACTGGATGTCGAGTTCGGCACAAATGGCCTGGGTCAAGCGATCGAGCCCATCACCGTGCGCCGATGAGACACGCGGCACGACGATGCCCACCAAACGGCCATCGCGGAGCAAGACTGCCGATTCCCGCACGGAAGGAGCTCCATCCAGGACCTGTTCGATCCGCTCAGGCCAGATCTTTTCCCCGCCCGGCAATGTGATGCGGGAGGAGGCTCGTCCCACGATGTGGAGATAGCCTTCCCGGTCGAGGTACCCTAAGTCTCCCGTCCGGAACCACCCGTCTGGTGTAAAGACCACCGCTGTTTTGTCCGGCAAATGCCGATACCCCGCGAAGACATTGGGGCCCTTGGCTTGGATTTCTCCTTGGCCGGTTTCCGGATCGGCTTCCGCGATGCGGAGGTGAACATTGGGAAGCGGCTTGCCTGCCGTGTCGATTACACGACTGCCCGGCAGGGTCAAAGTAAGAATCGGAGAGGTCTCCGTCAGCCCGTAGCCTCCCGCCACCTGCCAGCCCAGGCCGGCCAATCGCCAGGCAAGATCCGAGGGCATCGCCGCCCCTCCAGACACCAATGTTCGTAGGTGAGGCGCCACCTGTTTTCTGATTGGCGCGAACAGCCACTCACCGAGTCGAAAACCATACCGCCTGGCCACCAGGGTGGACAGGGCAAGCAAGCCATGGATGAACGTCGAGACTGCCGTGCCCTTGCGCCGCAGCCGCTCCTCGATCGCGGCGTCGAGCGCGGAATAGAGACGCGGGACGCCGATGATCGCCGTGACGCGACCATCCCGCAACGCACGAAGCATCTGGGGACCGGTCAAGGAATGGGGAAGAATGATGGGCAATCCTAGTGCGCAGGGTGCGAGGAACCCCACCATGAACGGATAGACGTGATGCAACGGCAACGGAAGGAGCACCCGTTCGTCCGGCTGATAGACAAGCACGTCGATCAGCGCATCGAGGTTGGAGAGTACGTTGGCGTGGGTGAGGGGCACGCCCTTGGGCCGGCCGCTCGACCCCGACGTGTAAAACAACAGCGCGTGCTCTTCGGGCTTGCTGCCACAGCCCGATTCGACCGGAGAGCCGAGTAACCGCCGCCAGCTTCGTGGATCATTCTCATCGGCATCCAACAGAATCAGGGAGCGCCCTTCGTCGAGGCCGAGATTCACCAGCCGCTCAACTAATGATCGGACCGTCACCAACCGGTGCGCGTCGCTGTCGCAGATGATATGGGCAAGCTCCTGACCGGCCGATTGAGAATCGACCGGGACCGGCACGGCGCCAGCATGAAGCAGCGCTAGACAGGCGATGAGCCATTCGGGCCGGTTAGGCGCATAGAGCACCACCGGTTCTCCCGCCTGCAGACCGGTTTTGATCAGCCCGGAGGTCAGGCGCCTGACATCTTCCGACAGGTCTGCAAACGATCTGGTCTCAACCTCCTGTTTATGGAACGCGACAAGCGCCGTTCTCTCTCCATAGGTCGACAGGTGTTGAACCAGCGCCTGGAGGGTATCCCACCTGGGTCTGGACATGGAGACGGCTTGGGGATGAAAGGGGGCTCTGTCACTTATGACACGGTTGACGACGCTTTGAGTCGCAGCCTTCGTTGATCGACTGTCGTATCCTGTACTAATCGGCTGAAACTATCGGTCAGGACCTCGTTGATGACGGCTTCCACGTCTTGGGGATCGAACCAGAAGACGTCCTCGGCGCCTTTCCCGTTCAGCACCATGCGCACCACGCTGCCGTCGGCCACGTTCGTAGCCTGGACTGTCACCTTGGCGCGCGCTGTGATCGCAGTGAATCCGAACCCGCTCTTGGCATGGACCGCACAGTCCTCAATCCTTCCGGTCAGGATCA
>JANDJJ010000165.1 GCA_024330945.1 Nitrospira sp.
TGGCCGAAAATATCTGCGAGCGGACGATCGAACTGAACCAAGAACCTCAGTTGAAACCCTACATCGATATTCCGCGGATGGGCAACATCGCTAGGATGATGGTGAAAGAAAGCATCGACGCGTTCGTTAAAGAAGACGCGGCGCTTGCGAGAAAAGTCCTCAAGGATGACGATTTGGTCGATGATTTGATGGAACAGATCTTTCGCGAGCTCCTGTCGTTCATGATCGAGAACCCCCACACCATTTCGCGCGCGATCCGGCTCAGCTTTGTGGCGAAGTATTTGGAACGAATCGCCGATCACGCCACCAACATGGCCGAGCTGGTGGTCTATCTCGTCGAGGGGAAGATCATCCGCCATACCGCGCCTCCCGTCCCTTCGTAGCGGCGTTTCGGAGCGGAGCCGGTTCTGTCGATCCGCGGCCGCCTTCGTTTGAAATGACCTGTGCCCTGTGCTAGCATCGACTCATGGGTGCGACCACCTCTGCCAAGCGGGGCGAGTCTCGCCGCGGTTCCAACGCTTCTTCCCATCTCCAACGAGAAGTCGCCGGGGTCATCGCGATTGCGGTGAGTCTGCTGTTGTTCCTGAGCCTCCTCTCGTTTGTGCCTGGCGAGGCGACGGCGATCGGCGTCGCCTCGTCTCATCAACCGAAAAATCTCATCGGATCGTTCGGCGCTTTGGCAGGCGCCGGGTTTTTTTATCTGATCGGAGGAGCGGCGTATTTGTTCCCGATCTTGTTGGCAAGGCTGGGAATCCGCTGTTTCTCCAGCAATCCTGTGAATATCAGTCTCCGAACGGCAGCGAGCTCGCTGGCGGCGGTGTGTTTTTTGAGCGCGTTTCTGCATTTGGAAGCGACGGGGGTGCCGACCGTCAGCAGCGGGGTGATCGCTCGCGGTGCAGCCGGCGGCGTGGTCGGACAGTTTATCGGGAACGGGTTACGGGTGGTATTCGCAGGGACGGGCGCCCACATTGTGATCATCGCGGGGTTCTTGGTCTCGCTCTTGTTTACCGCTCCGCTCTCGCTCGGCGAAACGGCTCGGCGCATTCGGGATCGAGGCCGGGCGTGGCTGGAACGGGCGGGCTCCCGACTCTTGGAACGTCGAGATCACGATCCCAAACCGATCGGCGGTCGCGAAGAAGAATCTGAAAATCGGAAGGTTGTCCCATCTCCCGCGATGATCGGTGTAGGCCGTGAACGTGTCGAAACCGAAGACGCTGTCGAAACGCCGACGTCGGCGAGCGGGTCCGCGGGGAGCGGCGACGAGCCGGTCTTTGTCTCTTCCACTGTCGGATCGGAGAGAGAACGCTCTGTCGAAAGGGAGCTTTCCCGTGTTTCCGTGGCACCCGGCGAGTATCGCCTTCCCGATCCGGCGACGATTCTCAGCGATCCTCCCGTTTCGACCGCCCGCGTGTCCGATGAAGAGCTGTACGCTCAGACCGAAGTGCTCTCAAAAGCCTTGGCGAGTTTCGGCATCGAAGGCCGGGTGACGGAAGTTCGGCCCGGTCCGGTCGTCACGATGTACGAGTTCGAGCCGGCGCCAGGCATCAAGGTTGCGCGGATTGTGAACCTGGCGGACGATCTCGCGTTGGCGCTCAAAGCCGTGAGCCTCCGCATCGTGGCTCCGCTTCCGGGAAAGTCGGTGGTCGGCATCGAGGTGCCGAACGTATCGCGTGAAACCGTTTCCATCAAAGAGGTGTTGATGAGCGGCGCCTTTTCCAGAGCGCGCTCAAAACTGACGTTGGCGTTGGGGAAAGACATTTTCGGAGCGCCGGTGACGGCCGATCTCAGGACCATGCCGCATCTATTGGTGGCCGGCGCGACAGGTGCGGGCAAGAGCGTCGGGCTCAATACGATGTTGCTGAGCATTCTTTTTTCGGCCAAGCCCAACGAAGTCAAATTGTTGCTCATCGACCCCAAAATGCTGGAGTTTCAATCGTACGAGGGGATCCCCCATCTGTTGCGACCGGTCATGACCGACGCCAAGTCGGCGGCGAAAGGGCTGGGATGGGTTGTGGGCGAGATGGAGCGCCGGTATAAATTGCTGGCGGAGGCCGGAGTCAGAAACATCGACGCGTACAATCGCAAAGTGGCCGGGCTCCATGAAGCCGTCACGGGGAAACCGTCTCCATCCGTTGAACAGCCGGAGCTGCCGATGCAGTTTCTCTCGGAGGAGGAGCGGCTGTCGGCTGGAGAGTCCGCGATCGCCGTCGGCGAGCCGGGCTGCACGCAGACGAAACCGACGCCTCCGGAACCGTTGCCCTACATCGTGGTGATGATCGACGAACTGGCAGATTTGATGATGGTGGCTCCCAAGGAGGTGGAAGACAAGATCGCGCGGTTGGCCCAAATGGCGCGGGCGTCCGGTATCCATCTGGTGCTGGCGACGCAGCGGCCTTCCGTCGACGTGCTGACGGGCTTGATCAAGGCGAATTTCCCCGCGCGCATCGCCTTCCAGGTGTCCTCGAAAACCGACTCGCGGACGATCCTGGACGCGAACGGGGCGGAGGCCTTGCTCGGCAAGGGCGACATGTTGTATCTCGCTTCCGGTACCGGCCGGCTCGTTCGGCTACACGGGTCTTTTGTGTCGGACGACGACGTGCGGGCGGTCGTGGAGTTTGTGAAGCGACAGGCGGCGCCCGCCTACAATCAGGAGTTGCAATCGCTCAGCGGCGACGAAGCAAGGGTGGAAGAGGAAGCAAAAGACGAAGTGTATGAGCAGGCCAAAGAGCTGGTGCTGAGCACCGGGCAGGCGTCGGCCTCGCTTCTCCAGCGGCGGCTGAGGGTCGGCTATCCGAGGGCCGCTCGCATGATCGAGCGAATGGAGGCGGAAGGCATCGTGGGGGCGGCGGGTCGTGACGGGCGGCGCGAGGTGCTGGGGCGTCGCGGGTCTGTGGGAGCGGTGGAGGGATGAGTCGTCGGTGGGTTTGGTTTCCGCTGGTTCTGTGCGTGACCTCGTCGGCTTGGGGAGCGGAAGGGCCTGTCGATCATCAGGCGGTTCAAGAAGTCCGCGACATCGTGAAACATATTCAGAGCCGGTATGGGAAGACCAAGGATCTGCAGGCCGATTTTGTCCAAAAAACCAGGATCGAAGGGTTTGCGCGGCCCGTGACGTCAAGCGGCAAGGTGTATCTGAAACGGCCGGGGCGATTACGGTGGGACTATCTGGAGCCGGCGAACGAACGAATCTACGTCACCAATGACGACGTCAAGGTGTATGTGCCGGAACATAAACAGGTGCTGGTCGGAAAATTGACGCAGATGGCGGCTTCCAAGGCGCCGTTGGAATTGTTGCAGGGGGCCGGAAAATTAGAAGAATCCTTCGATGTCCGGCCGACGGAGGGCGACGAGCGGGGGACGGACGGGCTTCGTCTCATCACGCTGGTGCCAAAGGCCAAAGACCACGAATCGGCAAGAAATCCTCAGCGAATCGTGATCGAGGTGTTTCCGAAAACATATTTTCTCCGCACCGTGTCTTTGTATGAAGTCAGCGGCAACGTCTCGACGTTTGAGTTTTCCGATTTGAGAGCGAATGTGGGATTGGCGGACGAGACGTTCGAGTTCGTCATCCCGCCCGACGTTGAAGTAGTCCAGGCTCCTGTCTTGACCGTGCCGTAGGAGGGGCGATTTCCGTCGGTGCCCTTCCGTGCGCCATAGGATCGTCAATGCGAGAATCATCGTGAGCAAGGTCGAGGGTGAAAAACGGGCAGGGCCGATGGCGGAGATTATGACCAATAATGTTGAAGGGTGGACGTCCATGATACGTGAAGCAAGCACCGTGGTGGAGGCGGTCGATCAAGCGGTGGCGACGTTGGACCTCGACCGGCTACACAAGGAGTATTGGGATCAGGAAGAG
>JANDJJ010000166.1 GCA_024330945.1 Nitrospira sp.
TGAGCGACGGATCCAGCCGGTAGAGGGCCGCATCGAGGTTGTCTCGATCCTTGTAGCGGAAATTGATTTGATTGGTCAGGGTGAGCCAGGGAAAGGTCACCAGGTTGAGACCGGTGCTCACGGTAAATTCTTGTCCAAATCGATAGCCATCTGAATTGCGCATCGTGTACCGATAGTTGCCGGACAAAAATTGATTGAGGCGATGAGGGAGGATTTCGTACGTCTGATAGAAACCAGGCTGGAACCCAAATGCCCCTCTCCCCACTTGCAGCGTCGATTCCGCAAGTTGCCCTGCTACTGCCTCATGACCGTAGTCGCCGACAGGAAACCACACCCCCATCTCCAGTACTACCATGCTGCGCAGGGTTGGAATAATGTTGTATTTGACTTTGCCCAGGATGTCTCCAATCCCCCGGTCCCAGGTATTGGAGACAGCCCCGTTGCCGATCTGTCCCACCGCATCGACCATGCGATAGGGAATCTGCACTTGGAGGCCGATTCGTTCTGTCAGCCCATAATTCAAATCCAGCACCGCTATCTGGACCAACGTCCTGAGTTGACTGACTTGGCTATTGGCCAGGATGAGTTGTTTGGTCTGTTGATTGGCAAAGGGGATGGTGTTGGCTCCTTCAGGCGGAATCTCGTTCGGCGTGTGGGTGAAATTCATGTTCACTGTCAATACGCCGGCCGGCGAGACCGCCTGCTGAGAATTGATGACGACAAAGCAACTGGCCGATCCGCAGGAGGCCTCCGCCTCCGGCAAAAAGGAGCCTGTGCCGGCCATCAGACACAAGATAGAGAATAGACAGGCCACCTGACACCGTGGTGCCTCTCGCGAAACGTGGGACCCCAGGGCGGTCAAATCTTTGAACATGGTAACCTCTTGGGCCTCTTCACGAAGCGGTTAAGGTCGTCTTTCGCGCATCGGTTGTGCCCGGCAAAATCGTTCTTCTGCCGATGCCGCTCTTGGTCTTTCGCTCTTTCGCCCCGGCGAGCGCCACGACGGGCGCCTGACTCCTCTGCGTCATCCCCGCGGCAATCGGCGCTCCCACACAATGCCGATCGATTAAGGCGACCACCGTCTCGCTAAAGATCCGCAGCGTCCCTGCCCCGATCCGCGTGCCGCCGAGTTGCCCGGCCTCGACCCACCGATAGATCGTCCATCGGCTCACATTCAACAATCTCGCTGCTTCATCAACCCGCAACAACCGCTTATTCTGCAATGAAAGAAGGTCATCCATGATACATACACCTCCATGCTTCTCGCTAAAGTTAGCGACTGTCGTCTATGCAGATGGCTCAACTTTTCTTCATCTCCGTGACGAGGCCGTCACGGAGATGGAAGTCAGGGCCACCCCGTTTGCCTTAGTAGTCTTTTTATCGACGCAAACCCGATTACCGCCGACGCACCGAGTCGGCATCGTGCCCTTTAAACGTCAAGAGCGATGCCCATCCCGAACATCGAGCGGCTGGAAAGAGGATGTCAGAAAGAAAGAGGAGGGCCGCGAGAGAACAACCTCAATCGCTTGAGGTCATCGATTTGGCTGTCAGACTCGACGCGCTGGACGGCTATAAAAGAAAAGACCGGAGCAAAAACAGAACCACTTACCTCGTACCCTTGTCCTACGCCACAAAACCATGCACACAATGGAGACGAATGAGTCGCCGCTTTATGATGGCTATGCTGGACCTCATGGGCGACGGCCGACGGCGCGACGAGAATGGGCACCAACAACAGGCACGCCACAAGGGGTAGGACAAGTATCTGTCGATAAAACCGAGTCATGTCGCTTTACTTGACCAGCGCCGCTTGAGCGGATTTCCCGCCTTGAATCCTATGGAACGTCTGCACGATTTTCTCTTCCGTCAGCAATCCGCCCTTGATGTATTCTTGCACCACGCCCTTTTCGTCGATAAAGACGCTGACCGGCAACCCGAACACACCGAATTGATTGGCCACCTTATTGTCCCGATCCATCAAGACCGGAAACGTGTGTCCGTACTGCTCGATGTGCTCACGCACTTTGGCTTCGTCCTCTAACTCATTGACCGCAAGCACCACAAACCCCTGAGCCTTGAGTTTGTCGTAAGCTGTTTGCATTGCAGGCATTTCAGTCGTACAGGGTTTGCACCAGGTGGCCCAGAAGTTTACGAGGACGACCTTGCCGCGATACTGACTGAGGCTTTGCTGTTTTCCCTCAAGATCGATGAGACGAAAATCCTCGGCCGGAGTTCCCACCGCCGGCACACGCGAACCCATCGCCCACACCGAGTAGGTCGAGAACATGAGCAGGAGAGAGAGAACAAGCCCCATTCCTCGTCTTCGGCTGATCGATCGCCAGGGCAACGACTCTTCTCCATTCATTTGAAACCTCGTGGGTTTACCCATGGTTTGAAAAAAATTCCCACCGCCCCCTGTCTCCATGCCTTATGCGAAAAACCTGGCCTAGAAAACTCAAAAACGGCTGGAAGAAAGACTGATCGAAACGAGGATCAAGAAACGGGAGGCCCTCGCGCGACTATAAAATAGGAATGGACGATGGAAGGCCGTTTACTTACCTGATGCGCTATCCATTCAGATGGGAATCTTTCCCAAAGCCGCGGAGCAATCGCAACTTCCCCTCCCTGTCCGGCAACACATAACCAGGAACAGAGCACGGTACTGTGATGGGAGGATGATTGATGATGAGATTGGTGCTCAAAATCGTGCGCGAACGACTGCCCGATTGCCAGCCCGCCGACCGACAACACGCAGACAACCACGAGAACCGAAAGAACCTTTACACCACCGCGATTCATCATGACGGCTCGCCCGCGTGTTTGATAGGGTGTGCATCCTAATGGACCAGTTGACGATTTGTCAAGATGGGCTGAAGCGACAATTATCCCTTCTATCCCTTCGGGCCTACTCACCTAGGATTCGTCGGACGGATGCGGTATACTGCCTCGATTTGTCGTTTTTTATTGATGGCCCATTTGACGACTCCACATCATGGTCACCCAGTTACTTAATTTCATTTTCGGCAGCAAAAACGATCGCGAAATCAAGGCGCTCCTTCCGATCGTGGAACGGATCAACGGCTTGGAATCCGGGCTGACACCGCTCTCCGACCAGGCCCTCGCGGACAAGACGCTGGACTTCAAGAAACGTCTGGAAGCCGGAGCGACGCTCGACGACATCTTGCCGGACGCCTTTGCCGTGTGCCGAGAAATGTCCCGCCGCGTGCTCAATATGCGACATTTCGACGTGCAACTCATCGGCGGCATGATCCTGCACAAGGGCCGTATCGCGGAGATGAAAACCGGCGAAGGGAAAACCCTGGTCGCCACCCTCCCCATTTATTTGAATGCGCTCGAAGGGAAGGGTGTCCACCTCGTCACGGTGAACGATTACTTGGCCAAGCGCGACGCTCAGTGGATGGGGAAACTGTACCATGCCTTGGGCCTCTCCACCGGCGTCATTCAGCATGATGCCTCTTTTCTTTATGATCCGACTTATGAATCGGCGGACAAGCGGCTCCAGCATCTTCGGCCTTGCACCAGAGCCGAAGCCTATCGCGCCGACATCACCTACGGCACGAACAACGAGTACGGGTTCGATTACCTGCGCGACAACCTCGTGGTGACCGACCTGAATCAATGTGTCCAGCGAGAGCTGAACTTCGCCATCGTGGACGAGGTCGACAGTATTCTGATCGACGAGGCGCGGACGCCGCGGATCATTTCCGGGCCGACCGATCAATCCACCGACCTCTACTATCGGATCAATGCGATCATCCCTCAATTGAAACCGGAACGGGATTATACGATCGAA